>CAZJEH010000100.1:0-14053 GCA_964544905.1 uncultured Gemmatimonas sp. | reverse complement strand
GAGGTCGTCAGCGATAGATCCCGTGACTCGAGCGACCGGATGTAGCGGAGCATCTCCGTCTCGGAGTGGTGCGTGTTGAAGACGGGATGCTGCAGATAGGGTGACGAACGCCGCAGCGATGCGGGAATCGCGGCTGACCCATCGGGGGTGGCATCTGCATCGATTGGCGCCGCGCCGAAGACGGCGAGCAGGGTATCGATGTTCGCCGACGTGACCGTCTCGTCGAGGGCGATGCCAACCGCGTGCGGGTCGTCGTGGAATCGGCGGAGGTTGATCCCGGCGTCCAGCGCGCGGGCGATGACGGCGTCCGCACCCTCGGGCGTCCCCACCCGCAGGGTGTCGAAGAAGTGCTCGTGGACGACATTCCGGCCTGCGCTCCGGAGCCCCTCTGCCAGCGCGACCGTCCGCCGGTGCACCCGCTCGGCGATGCGCCGGAGGCCGTCCGGGCCGTGGTAAACGGCGTACATGCTGGCCACCACGGCGAGCAGCACCTGCGCCGTGCAGATGTTGCTTGTCGCCTTCTCGCGCCGGATGTGCTGCTCGCGTGTCTGGAGCGCCATCCGCAGGGCGGGTCGGCCGAGCCGGTCCTTCGAGAGCCCGATGATGCGGCCGGGAATGAGGCGTCGGAACTCGTCGCGCGTGGCGAAGAACGCCGCGTGGGGGCCGCCGTAGCCGAGGGGAACACCGAACCGCTGGGTGTTGCCGATGGCGATGTCCGCGCCGAACTCGCCCGGAGGCGTCAGCAGCGTGAGGGCAAGCAGGTCGGTGGCGACGGCGACCAGCGCGCCCGCCTCGTGCGCCCGCTCGCACACCTCCCGCAGGTCCTCGACCCGCCCATCGGTGGCCGGGTACTGGAGCAACACCCCGAAGACTCCGGCGCCGGCGAAATCCGCCCCGCGGTGATCGCCGACCTGCAGCCGATATCCACGTGCTTCCGCCCGCGTCCGCACCACCTCGATCGTCTGCGGGTGGCAATCGCTCGACACGAAGAAGACGTTCCGCTCGGGACTCCCCTTCGATGCGTGCGCCATCGCCATCGCTTCCGCTGCCGCCGTCCCCTCGTCGAGAAGGGACGCGTTGGCGATCGGCAGGCCGGTCAGGTCGATCACCATCGTCTGGAAATTGAGTAGCGCTTCCAGCCGCCCCTGCGCGATCTCCGCCTGATATGGCGTGTAGGCCGTGTACCAGCCCGGGTTCTCCAGGATGTTCCGCTGTATGACGGGTGGCGTGACGGTGTCGTGGTACCCCAGCCCGATATAGCTGCGGAGGATACGGTTTCGGGAGGCGATCTCGCGCGCCTCGGCGAGCACTTCCTCCTCGGAGACCGGCGCGGGGAGATCGAGCGGCGTGCGCAGGCGGATGTCGTGCGGGACGGTGGCGTCGATCAGGGCGTCCAGCGACTCCACTCCAATCACCTGCAACATCTCGCCGACTTCACGGGCGTCCGGCCCGATGTGGCGGCGGACGAAAGTGTCGGCCTCGAGCAGATCCAGATGGTTCACGTTCACTTCGCGAGCGGTTGGCAGAAGGTGCGTAAGCCGAACAGTCTACGGGATTTCGGCGGGCGGCGCCATTGCGGGCGGCGGGTTGCAGCGCGGCTCGGCTGCGCGTGACGGATGCGACAAGCGCCTTCAAGCCGCCTGTCATCGCACCCGAGGGTCGGGCGTTCACCTGATGGCGCCCCGAAGGGCGTCGGGGGCAGACCGACTGGCTGGCCACTCGCCTCCAAGCGGAAACGCGACCGCGTGAACGGGAGTCTCTGGCGAACGGCGGGGTCGCGGAGGCGGTGACGGTCTCAGGCGCGCGCAGACCGGAGGGCGGCAGGGTTCGGTTCCCCAGAGACTATCGAACACCCGACGTCAGTTCATTCCAACCATGACCATCAGAGCCGCAATTCGCTCGGCCACCCTCCTCGGTACCTTCGCGGTCGCGACCGGCTGCGAATCGGGAGTGGAGCCGCTGCAACCCATCGACACCCTGCCTCGGAGCCTGTCGGCGGCCGAGCAGCGTGTGATCACCAGCAGCAACGCCTTCGCCTTCGACCTGCTGCGCGCGGTGAACGAGGGGAAGGAGGGGGAGAACGTCTTCATCTCGCCCCTCAGCGTTTCCATGGCGCTGGGGATGACGATGAACGGAGCCGTCGGCCAGACGTTCGACGAGATGCGCTCCACCCTCGGCTTCGGAACGCTGTCGCAGGGCGAGATCAACCAGGCCTATCATGACCTGCTGGACCTCCTGCGGGGGCTCGACCGCTCGGTCGAGATCCAGGTGGCGAACTCGGTCTGGCACCGTCCGGAGTTCCCCTTCGATCAGCCGTTCTTCGACACCGTCGAAAGCTCGTTCGACGCCACCGTGAAAGGACTGGACTTCGATGATCCTGCCGCCCCGGGCACGATCAACGCCTGGGTGAAGGACCAGACCCGTGGAAGGATCTCCGGGATCATCGACCAGATCCCGGACGACATGGTCATGTACCTCATCAACGCCGTCTACTTCAAGGGGCGCTGGACGGAGGAGTTCGACCGCTCGGCGACGCGCGAGGCGCAGTTCGCGCTGGACGACGGCGGGGCGGTGCTCGTCCCCATGATGTCCAACAACGGCTCGTACGGCTACGCCATGCGGGGAGATGTGGCCGTGCTCGACCTACCGTACGGGAACATGGCCTTTTCGATGACCATCCTCATCCCGCAGGGTTCCAGCTCGGCTGACGACCAGGTCGAGCAGCTCGACGCGGAGCGGTGGGGTGCGCTGGTTGGCGGGCTGGCCTCGGGTGAGATCGTCGCCGAGCTGCCGCGGTTCCGGATCGAGTACGAGAGGGGGCTGGAGCAGCCGCTAATGGCCCTGGGGATGGTCGCGCCGTTCACCGACGGAGTTGCCGATTTCTCGGGTATGTCCTCATCGCACGGCCGCCAGCTGGTCATCTCCGAGGTGAAGCACAAGACCTTCGTGGACGTCAACGAGGAAGGGACGGAGGCGGCGGCCGCGACGAGCGTCGGCATCGCTCCCACTTCCCTGCCGCCGACCATCAGGGTCGATCGCCCGTTCGTCTTCGCGATCCGCGAGCGTTTCTCGGGGACCATCCTGTTCATCGGGAAGATCGCCGACCCGACGGCGGGGTGACGGCGATCAGCGGCTCTCCCGCAGAGGTTTCAGGGCTGTCGACCAGCGCAGGAGCTCGTCCAGCATGACCTTCGCGGCATCCTCCTGGACCTTGGGAGGGCCGAAGCGCCCCGTCTCCTTGTCGATGTACTGGCTGAAGAAGGGGATGGCGACCGTCTCGTGCATCGGCATCATCTTGAGAGAGGTCACCGTCATCTTGAGGGTGTTGGCCGCCCGCGTGCCGGCCGACACCCCGCCATAGCTGACGAATCCCATCGGCTTGTAGGCCCATTCCCGCACCAGGTGCTGCAGTGCGTTGATCAGCGACGCCGGCGGGCCGTGGTTGTACTCCGGCGTGACCACGACGTACGCGTCAGCCCGGTCGACGATCGCGCTCCACGCCCGGGTGTGCGGATTCTCGTAGTCACCCAGGCGGGGGTGGTTCGGCTCGTCGAACATCGGCAGGTCGACCTCTCCGAGATCCACCGGCTCGATCCGGAACCCACCGTGCAGACGGGCCTGCTCTACGAACCACTCCGTAATTGCCGCGCCCTTCCTTCCGGATCTGGTGCTGGCGGTGATGACCTGCAGGAGTTGCATGGGCACGCGCTCCAAGGGTTGCGAGTTGGGGATCGGCGATGCACCGACGATGCCGCGACCGGGCGAAGGAAGTACGAAATCGGAAAACGAGAGGCAACAGGGGATCGGTTCCGCCCCCCTGCGGCGGGCCACCCTGCGATCGAGCATCTACAGGGGCTCACGCGAAGCCGCGGAGCCGCGAAAGCTTCCACTTCGGGGCGGGACCCCTTCGCGGGTTCGCGGGTTCGCGTGATGGTTGAAGTATGAGATGCCCCGCCCGCCGTCCTGCTTGACTCCCCCGCTGAAATCGGCCTATTCTCCAGCCGATTTCCCGGCAGCGCCCGTCGTGGCGATTCCAGGTCCTTGAAGGAGATTTCATGTCCAGCGTTCCCGACGACCTTCGCTACACGAAGGAGCACGAGTACGTCCGCCGAACGGATGACCCCGATGTGGTCGAGGTGGGGATCACCGATTACGCGCAGGGAGAGCTGGGGGACGTGGTCTTCGTGGAGTTGCCGAAGGTAGGCGACCGGTTCGAGCAGATGCAGGTCTTCGGGACGATCGAGGCCGTCAAGGCCGTCTCCGACCTCTACTGCCCGGTCTCCGGCGAGGTGGTTGCCGTCAACGAGTCGATCGACTCTTCCCCGGGAACCGTCAATACCGATCCGTACGGCGAGGGCTGGATGATCCGGATCAAGGTGGACGATCCCTCCCAGCTGGACGGGCTCCTCGACGCGAACGCCTACCGCGAGCTGATCGCCTGATTTCTCCCCGCGGCGCGATGGTACACCCGCCCGGTCGTCCGTGGCGGCTGCTGGACACGGGAGCCGCCGCAGGGTCGATGAACATGGCGATCGACGAGGCGCTGATGGACGCCGTGCGGGCCGGCGCGCCGCCGACCCTGCGCGTCTATCGCTGGGAGCCCGCATGCCTCTCGTTCGGGCGGAACCAGCCGGCGCGGGGCCGCTACGATCGCGCTGCTCTGCGCGCCGCGGGCGTCGACGTCGTTCGGAGACCCACCGGTGGGCGGGCGGTCCTTCACGACGACGAGCTTACCTACTCCGTCGTCTGCTCGGCCGGCGAGCTCGGCCCTCCTCGCCTGGCGTATCGGCGCATCAACGAGGTGCTGGTGGCGGCGCTCGCGGCGCTCGGCGTACCTGCGGCCGTACAGGAAGGGATCCGTAGACCCGCGCCCGTGCCCTCGACGGTCCCCTGCTTCGCCGAGCCGGTCGAGGGCGAGGTACTGGCTGCAGGACGGAAGCTCGTCGGCAGCGCGCAGGTCCACCGCGACGGGGTCCTGCTCCAGCACGGCTCGCTGCCGTTCCGTCCCGGGCCGGCGTCGCGGCGGTTGGAGACGATGCCCACCCTGGCCGGGAACGGAGCACCCGCCTATCTGGAATCGGTGCTCGGGCGGCTGCCGACGTGGGACGACATCGTCGAAGCTCTCCGGACGACGTGGGAGGCGCAGGTGGGCGCGATCGTGCTGTCAGGCCTGACCCCGGAGGAGCGAACCCGCGCCGAGACGCTCGCGCGGGAGTACGCTGGCGACGACTGGACCTGGCGCCGTTGATGCATCGATCTTGCGAGCCCATGCGGTACCCTGGCCCCCTGCGTCACGCTCCTGACGGGTATCCATGAAACGTTCGACGCACGACTTCCGGCGCGCCCTTGCGCTGCTCGCGCTGGCAACCGCGGTCGCGTGTTCCGGCGGCGACGCGGGCGGTCCAGTGGAGATCGGGGACCCCGTGCCGGGCGGGACGGCCATCGTCGCGGTTTCCAGCGATTTCCAGACGTTCAACCCCGTCACGAACACCGCGTTGATCACCGGCGAGGTGATCAACTTCATGCTCTTCACGCCGCTGGTGCAGTTCGACGAGAACCTCGAGCCGGTTCCCGCCCTCGCCCAGTCGTGGGAGCTGGACGACGAAGGTGTGACCTTCACGCTCCGAGACGACGTCCTGTGGCACGATGGCCAGCCGGTGACCGCCGACGACGTCCTCTTCACCTTCGAGCTCGCCCGAGCACCCGAATCCGCTTCGCTGCTGGAATCGGCCTACCTGACGATGATCGACAGCGCGAGGGTCATCGATCCGCGGACGGTCCGGTTCGACTTCCTCGCGCCTCACTCGCAGCCGATGCAGGCCTTCTGGTGGGCACCGCTCCCTCGGCACCTGCTGGCGAACGTTCCGCCCGCCCAGCTGGTCCAGGCGCCGTTCAATCGCCAGCCGGTCGGCAGCGGACCGTTTCGCTTCGTCTCCTGGAACGCCGGTGAGCAGGTGGTGCTCGAGGCCAACGAAGCCTATCCGGAAGGCCTGGGTGGGCGGCCGCTCGTGGACCGCGTGGTCTTTCGCGTGGTCCCGGAGAGCACGACACGGCTGACCGAGATACTCACCGGTTCGATCGACGTCGACTACATCCTCCTCCCGGAAGAGGCGCAGCAGATCGAGGCACAGAACCGAGCGCGGCTCGTCAGCTACCCGGGGCGCGAGTTCCTCTACGTTGGATGGAACAACGAGCGGGAGCCGTTCACCGACGCGCGTGTGCGCCGCGCGCTGGCGATGGGCATCGACCGACAGGCACTCATCGACGCCATGATGTTCGGGTACGCCCAGCCCGCCGAGGGGATGATCCCGCCCTGGAGTCCGGTCCACCCTGAAATCGATCCGCTCCCGCATGACCCCTCGGCGGCCCGCGCGCTGCTCCAGGAGGCCGGCTGGACTCCCGGCGCCGATGGGGTGATGGTCCGGGACGGTCGTCGCCTCGCGTTCACCCTCCTGACCTCCGAGGACCGGCTGCGACAGGATCTCGGAGTCGTCATCCAGAGCCAGCTCCGGCAGATCGGCGCCGCGGTCGAGGTGCGCTCGATCGAGTTCCAGACGCTTCTGCAGCAGCATCGTAGCCGCGACTACGACGCGGTGCTGAGCAGCTGGGTTCTGGACAGCTTCCGCGTCGATCCGAATCCCCTCTTCTCCTGCGAGGAAGCGCGACGGTCCGGTTCGGCGAACCGCGCGGGGTACTGCAACCCGGACGCCGATCGACTCGCGCTCGCCGGCCTCATGGAAACAGACGACGCCCGGGCACGCGAGATCTGGGGTGAGTTCTCGCGCATCCTGCAGCGCGATCAGCCCATCACCTTCCTCTCCTGGCCGGATCAGCTCGCCGCGATCGGAGAGCGGATCCAGGGCGTCGAGATGGACGTTCGCGGCAAGCTGCTGACCGCGCAGCGCTGGTGGATCCCGGAATCGCGTCAGTGACCGGATGGGGAAGCGGCCGATGAAAGCTGGCGTGCACCGGGACGTGTCGCCGATGCTGATCGCTGCGCTGGCGGCCACCATGGCGGCTTGCGACGGCGATGCGCCCTCCATCGCGCCGCTCGACGACGTGCCCGAGGAGGACCGCTACGGCGGCACCGCCGTCATTGGCTCCATCTCCGACATTCCGGACGTCAACCCGCTGACCTCCACCGACGTCCTCGCGTCCGAACTGCAGCAGCACGTCCTCTTCCTGCCAGTCATCCAGTACGACCGAAACCTGCAGCCCATACCCGGGCTGGCCCGTTCGTGGGAGGTGAACGCCGATACGACGCTGTTGACCTTCCACCTCCGCGACGACGTCTACTGGCACGACGGCGTGAAGACGACCGCGTACGACCTCGAGCTGACGTACCGGCTCGCGAACGATCCCAGGGTCGGTTTCCCCAACTCCGCCTTCTGGACCTACTACGGCGACGGCGAGGCTGTCGACTCCTTCACCTTCCGGGTCGAGTTGCAGCCGCACGCCGAGTTCATGGACCCGTGGCGGACCTTCCCTCCGGTGCCGGCGCACATACTGGGAGACGTTCCGCCTGCCCAGGTTCGCCAGCACCCGTTCGGCTCGAGCAGCCCCGTCGGCAACGGGCCGTTCCGTTTCGTCAGCCGCGTCCCTGGACAGAGCTGGACCTTCGAGGCCAATCCCGACTTCCCGGAGGAACTTGGCGGCCGGCCGTACCTGGACAGGCTCGTCTACCGCTCGATCTCCCAGCCGACCACACTGCTGACGGAGCTGTTGACCGGGAGGATCGACTTCTACAACGCTCCCCTGCCGGCGGAGCAGGCGAGAGCTATCGAAGCGGCGCCGAACGCGAGGCTGATCAACTACATCGACCGGGCGTTCGTGATCATCGGGTGGAACCAGCGCCGCCCCCCGTTCGATGATGTGCGGGTGCGCCGGGCGTTGACCATCGCGATCAACCGCCAAGGCATCGTGGATGCCGTCCTGTATGGATACGGGAGCCTCGCGAACTCTACCGTCCCGCCCTTCTTCTGGCAGTACGACCCTGAAGCGGGTACGGATCTGGCCTACGACCCGGAGGGAGCGAGCGCCCTCCTGCGCAAGGCGGGGTTCACGCCGGGCCCGGACGGCATCCTGCGAACTCCCGACGGCGAGCGCTTCAGCTTCACGTTGAACACGAACCAGGGCAATCAGATACGTGAGGACATCGCCACCATCGTGCAGGCCGACCTGCGTCGCATCGGCATCGACATGCGCATTCAGATCCTGGAATGGGGCACGTTGCTCGACCGGATCAACAACCCGACGACTCGCGACTTCGACGCGGTGTTGATCGGCTGGCGCACGGAGTTCCGCATCGACGATTCGGACCTCCTGCACTGTGACAAGCGGGACACGCCCTACCAGTGGGTTGGTCACTGCGATCCCGAGCTGGACCGCCTGCTCGACACACTTCCGACCATTGCCGATCGGGAGGCCGCGCTTCCGCTGTGGCGTGAATACCAGAGGCGAGTGGCGGAGCAGCAGCCGTACACGTTCATCTACTTCGAGGAGCGGTTGCACGGTGTCAGCGAGCGGCTGAGAAACGTGAATCCCGACCCCCGCGGCGACTGGGTAGGCATCGACCGCTGGTTCATCACGCCGTCGGCGCGGGGTACGGCCGCGAACGCCCGATGATCACCTATCTCCTCCGGCGGCTGATCGGATCGATCCCCCTCCTGCTGGGGATTCTCACGCTGATCTTCTTCATCATCCACATCGCTCCCGGCGATCCGACGGCGCGGTACTTCAATCCCAACGTCCCGCCCGAGGTCATTGAGCAGATGCGGCGCAACCTCGGGCTCGACCAGCCATTGCACGTCCAGTATTTCCGCTGGCTCACCTCCTTCGCCCGCGGTGATTTCGGTCATTCGTTCGGGCAGCTGCGGCCGATTTCGGACATCCTCCCGACCGTCCTCTGGAATACCGTCCAGCTGATGGTCGTCTCGGTGGCGATCATCTTCATCCTCGGGATGCTGATCGGCATCCTCCAGGCGGTCCGGCAGTACTCGGTGGTCGACAACGTGCTGACGTTCCTGGCGCTGTTCTTCTACTCGATGCCCTCGTTCTGGCTGGCGTTGATGTTGATCCTGATCTTCAGCCTGAAGGCCAGCCAGTGGGGATGGGGGCTGCAGTTCCCGGCTTCGCAGATGACGAGCGTCGGCTACGAGTTTTACACAACGACCGAGCAGATCACCGACCGGCTGATGCACATGGTCCTCCCCGCGACGGCGCTGGGGATCGGCGGGGCGGCCGGCATCGCGAGGTACATGCGCGGGTCGATGCTCGAGGTCATCCACCAGGACTACATCCGGACCGCGCGTGCGAAGGGGCTGTCCGAGCGCACGGTGATCTTCAAGCACGCCTTGCGGAACGCGCTGATCCCGATCGTCACGCTACTCGGCCTTTACCTGCCCTACCTGCTCTCGGGTTCGGTGCTGATCGAGACGATCTTCGCGTGGCCGGGGATGGGGAGGCTGATCGTCGACTCCATCTTCCAGCGCGACTATCCGCTGGTCATGGCGACGAGTTTCATCGCCGCAGGCCTCGTGGTGATCGGCAACCTGCTGGCCGACGTGATGTACGCGGTGGTGGATCCGCGGATCCGGACCGAGTGAGGGGATAGCCATGCCACGTGCAGCGTCCAGTGCGGAGTTCACCGCTCCCGAACCGCGATCCGAGCCGATTGCGGCCGGGTGGATACCGTCGCCCCGGCGGCCGGTCAGGCCCGTGCATGTGGTCCTGTCGGCCGTGCTGCCGGGAGGAGGTCACCTGGTGCGGGGAGAGCTGGCCGGCGGTATCGCCCTCCTTCTCGTCTGGGTCTTCCTGGTGACGACCGCCATCCTGGCCTGGGACCGGGTCGTCGCGATCTTCACCGGCACCCGTATCCCGGCGGATGGGGTTGTCGCGGTAGTCACCCTCGCCGCCCTCCTGGTCGGTGTCTGGGGGTGGGCCCTGTATGATCTGAGGGTGCGCGCCCCCCGCCCGGTCCGCCGGTTCGGCGATTCTCAGTGGGCCATCGCCGCGAGACAGTTCCGCCGGAACCGCCTGGCGATGGCCGGGCTGGTGGTGATGATCTTCCTCTACATCGTCACCCTGCTGACCCCGTTGATCGCCCCCTACGACCCGACGGCCCAGGGCGATATCGTCCTGACCCGGTATCAGTCGCCGTCGTGGCAGCACCTGATGGGGACCGACAAGTTCGGCCGCGACATCTTCTCGCGCGTCCTCTACGGCGCCCGAATTTCCCTCACCATCGGGTTCATCGCGGTCGGGCTGGGCGTGCTGCTCGGGGCGGCGATCGGCTCCCTCGCCGGCTACTTCGGCCGGTGGACCGATTCGGTGCTGATGCGGTTCACGGACATGATGCTGTCCTTCCCACGGCTCATCCTGCTGATCGTGGTGATCGCGCTGTTTGAGCCGTCGATCTGGCTGGTGGTGGTGGTGCTGGGGCTGACGGGGTGGATGAGCGTGGCGCGGATCGTCCGCGGCGAGGTGCTGTCGCTGCGCGAGCGGGAATTCGTGCAGGCGGCTCGGGTCCTGGGGATGAGCGACGCGCGGATCATCGTCCGGCACATACTCCCCAACATTCTCGCCCCGGTCATCGTGTACGCGACGCTCGGCATCGGCAACACGATCCTCGTCGAGGCGTCACTGTCCTTCCTCGGCCTGGGTGTGCAGCCGCCGACGCCGAGCTGGGGGAACATGATCAACGACGGCCGGGATGCCCTCCTCACGGCCTGGTGGATCTCCACCTTCCCCGGGCTCGCCATCGTCCTGACGGTGACCGCCTTCAACCTCCTGGGCGACGGGCTGCGGGACGCGCTCGACCCGCGTCTGAGGACGTGATGGGGTCATCGCTCGCCGGGTCCCTCCGGGCAGTTCGACCGATTGAACCGGGTGCCGGCCGTGCGGCGGCCCGGGGTGGTCCCGCGCTCGTCGTTCGTGTCGTGACGGAAGGTGCACATCCTTCCTGCCCGGACACAGGAACGAGGTTCCCTGGCCAGCAGGTACCGACTGCGTGTCGGGGATTCCGGCCATCGCCAGCAAGCTGAAGACATATGCCGCTTCTCGAAGTCTCGAATCTCCGCACCTATTTCCGGACGGACGCCGGGGTGGCTCGCGCCGTCGACGGCGTTTCGTTCGAGGTCGAGCAGGGCGAGACCCTGGGGATCGTCGGCGAGTCGGGCAGCGGCAAGTCGGTCACCGCCCTGTCGATCATGCGGCTCATCCCGGAACCTCCGGGCGAGATCCAGCCGGGCTCGAGCATCCGCTTCCGGGACGAGAGCGGCGTGATCGACCTCGCCACCGCGAGCGAGGAGCAGATGCGGCGGATCCGCGGCAACGACATCGCCATGATCTTCCAGGAGCCGATGACCTCGCTCAACCCCGTGTTCCGGGTCGGCGACCAGATCATGGAGTCGCTTCGCCTGCACCAGGGCCTATCGAAGCGCGAGGCGCGCGACCGTGCCATCGAGATGCTCAGGCTGGTGGGCATTCCCATCCCCGAGCAGAGGGTGGACGAGTACCCGCACCAGCTTTCGGGCGGGATGCGGCAACGGGTGATGATCGCGATCGCGCTGGCCTGCGACCCCAAGGTGCTCATCGCCGACGAACCCACGACCGCGCTGGACGTAACGATTCAGGCGCAGATCCTCGAGCTGTTGAACCGGCTCCAGGAGGAGCTGGGGATGGCCATCATCCTGATCACGCACGATCTCGGCGTGGTCGCGGAGACGTGTGATCGGGTGATCGTGATGTACGCCGGGCAGGTGTTCGAGGAGGGCCCGGTGGACGATGTCTTCCGGAACCCGCAGAACCCCTATACCGAGGGGCTGCTTCGCTCGATCCCGCGGCTCGGTCGCCGAACCGAGCGGCTCGCGGTCATCCCCGGCGTGGTGCCGAGCCCGCTCGATTGGCCGAGCGGGTGCCGGTTCCACACCCGCTGCCCGTACGGCTGGGAGCTCACGCAGCGTGAGGAGCCTCCACTGTTCGAACTCGGGCCGGGACGTCGGAGCAAGTGCTGGCTCGTGAAGTTCCCCGAGCGCCGGGAGGAGATCCGGCGAAAGACGGGAGGGTTCACTCCCGAAGGGGCGCTGACGGGTTCGGGCGCCGCCACGCCGGTGGCCGCCGATCCGGACGCGCCTGCGGCTGCTTCGCCGGCAGCGCCACCAACCCCGCCGACGACGGGCGGAGGGGAGACGCCCGTATGAGCGCTCCCGGTGGACCGCCTCGCGGGGGAATCGCCCCAGGCACAGGAGACCGCTCGAACCCGAACCTGCCGTCGCCGGGCCAGTCGAACGCCGCGCACCCGCTCCCGCCGGCAAAGGGTGACAGCGACCGCCGCGGCCAGACGCCGGACGACCTCGAGCCCCCGTCGGACGCGTTGCTCATCGTCCGTCAGTTGCGGAAGTACTTCCCCATCCGCTCCGGCTTTTTCTCCCGGCACACGGGCGACATCAAGGCCGTCGACGGAGTATCGTTCTTCCTGAAGCGAGGCGAGACCCTCGGCCTCGTGGGGGAATCCGGATGCGGCAAGACGACCGCCGGGCGGACCATCCTGCGAATGGAGCGCCCGACCGCCGGCTCGGTCAGCTTCGACGGTGAGGACGTGTTCGCGCTCGACCGCGAGGGGCTGCGGAAGCTACGCCGGCGCGCTCAGTACGTCTTCCAGGATCCGTTCTCCTCCCTCAACCCCCGGATGACCGTGGGGGACGCGTTGCGGGAGGTGCTGACCGTGCATCGGCTCGCGGATGGGGATGCGGCGGACCGGCGCGTGGCGGAGCTGCTGGAGATCGTGGGGCTGCGGCCGGAGCACGCCCAACGCTACCCGCACGAATTCTCAGGGGGGCAGAGGCAGCGAATCGGAATCGCCAGGGCACTCGCTGTGGAGCCGGAACTGATCGTCTGCGACGAACCCGTGTCCGCGCTCGACGTATCGGTGCAGGCGCAGGTCATCAACCTGCTGCAGGACCTGCAGGACGAGTTCGGCCTCACCTACCTGTTCATCGCCCACGATCTGTCGGTCGTGGAGCACATCAGCGACCGGGTAGCGGTGATGTACCTCGGGCGCATCGTGGAGCTGGCGAAGGCGGAGGCGCTGTATCGCAACCCGCTGATGCCGTATACGCAGGCGCTGCTGTCCGCGGTCCCGGTCCCGGAGCCCGGGCGGAAGCGGGAGCGCATCGTTCTGCACGGCGACGTGCCGTCGCCGGCGAACCCGCCGAGTGGCTGTCCCTTCCATCCCCGGTGCCAGCACCCGTTGAAGGACGAGGACTGTGCGCGCATCGTGCCTCCGCTGGCCGACAAGGGCGGAGGGCACTTCGCGGCGTGCATAAAGGTGCCGCTGGGTAGCGGCGAATGAACATTCGTGGGACCCCCCTTGCGCGTTGGCGGCGAGGCATTCATAGTATTCGGCCCTCACCGATGACCCGGCGCCCGTAAGGCGCGCTCCTGTCGGTGGTTCACTTGACACGCTCGGAAGCCCCGGCTTATGTTGCTGCCCATTCTGCGCAACAGAGCCTTTCCTATGGAGCGGCGGTTCACGCCGTCCCTTATCCGTTTCCCTGGAGGCCAACCTTGAGCTCGATTCTTTCGCTCGCCCTTCTTCAGCTGCCCGGACTGGAGGCGCCCGACCTGACCTGGCGGGAGCAAGCCGAAGAGATCTGGGTGGGCGGTGGCTGGATGATGTGGCCGCTTCTGGCCTGCGCCGTTATCGGCCTTGTCGTGATCATCTTCAAGCTCATCGATCTCACGACGAAGGCTTCGAGAACGCAGAAGACGCTACGTCGGGTGGACGAGCTGGTCTCCGAGGGTCGGATCGCCGAGGCGGTCGAGGTAGCCGAAAACTCGCGGACTCCCGCGGGTCGTATCCTCTCTGAAGGGCTTCGCCGGGCCGATGAGGGCACCGAGCGCGTGGTGAAGGCGATCGAGAACGCCGGCATGATCGAGCTGGCGAAGCTCGAGCGAGGCCTCGTGGTTCTCGCTACCGTTTCCACCGTCGCACCGCTGCTCGGGTTCCTGGGAACGGTCATCGGCATGATTCAGGCGTTCCAGGCGATCGAGC
>CAZJEH010000099.1:0-14251 GCA_964544905.1 uncultured Gemmatimonas sp. | reverse complement strand
CCGCCCGACGGGGCTGCTGGACCCGAAGGTGGAGGTCCGCCCGGTTCGCGGCCAGGTGGACGACCTGCTGGCCGAGATCCGTGAGCGAGCCGCCCGCCGTGAGCGCGTTCTGGTAACGACCCTGACGAAGCGGATGGCCGAGGACCTCACCGACTTCCTGCAGGGCGTCGGTGTTCGCGTCCGCTATCTGCACTCGGACATCGACGCGCTCGAACGCGTGGAGATCCTCCGCGACCTGCGGCTGGGCCGCTTCGACGTGCTGGTCGGCATCAACCTGCTGCGTGAGGGGCTGGACCTGCCGGAGGTGTCGCTGGTGGCGATCCTGGATGCCGACAAGGAGGGTTTCCTGCGGTCCGACCGCTCGCTGATCCAGACCGTCGGACGGGCCGCGCGGAACGCGAACGGAATGGCCATCCTCTACGCGGACACCATCACCGGCTCGATGCAGCGGATGATCGACGAGACCGAGCGGCGTCGGAAGATCCAGATGGAGTACAACGAGAAGCACGGGATCACGCCGCAGACGATCACCAAGTCGGTCGAGGAGATCGAGCTTACGACGCGGGTGGCGGACGCGCGGGAGAAGGGGATGGCGAAGGTCGCGGAGCGGAAAGCCGGCTATGGCGTCCGCGCCGACGGGCGGAGCATCGAGGAAGTCACCGCCGAGATCGAGCGCGAGATGAAGGAGGCCGCGGCGCGCCTGGACTTCGAGCGGGCGGCGGTGCTCCGCGATCAGCTGCTGGAGCTGCGAGCGGCGAGCGAAACGGGCAGGGATGCCGGCGGCCGACGGGCGGCCGCGGGTCGCGGGCGGTGATCCGGAGCGCCGATGCCGTGACCGTGCTGGACGAACCGTCCCTGGTGGACTGGGGGAGGAGGATCGGGGAGACTGTCGAGCCCCCCATGGTGATCGCGCTGCGGGGCGACCTCGGCGTCGGGAAGACGACCCTGGCCCGGGCGATCGCGAGGGGGGCGGGCGTGGAAGGGCACATCCCGTCGCCGACCTTCAACCTGCTCTTCCGTTACACCGGTGAGCGAGGTGTGGAGGTGGTCCACATCGATCTCTACCGGCTTCGCGACCCGGAGGAGGTGTGGGCGCTGGGGTGGAGCGAGCTTCCCGGCCCGGACGAGATAGTCCTGATCGAGTGGCCGGAACGCGCCGAGGCGCTCCTGCCCGAGCCGCGATGGGAGGTCCACCTCGAGCAGGCACATGACCCCGAGAGGCGGCGAGTGTGGGTCGAGCGTGTCGGTGAGCCGGGAAATCTGCCGCCGCCGTCCAACGATGCCGACGAATGGTCCGGATGACCCGCCGGGCGAAGAGTGATGAGGAGGGCGGGACCGTCTACCTCGCCATCGATAGCTCCACGACCCGTGGGACCATCGCAGTGGGCTCGCCGGGAGACATCCTCGCCGAGGTCGCCGTCTCGGTCCCGGCGATGCATTCGTCGGCGCTGCTGCCCGCGATCGATCACGCCGTCGCTACGGCGAGGATCTCGCGCGACCGGATCGGTGCAGTGATCGTCGGGGCGGGTCCGGGCTCGTTCACAGGGGTTCGGATCGCCGCCGCGACCGCCAAAGGGATGGTGATGGCGCTCGGCGTCCCCCTCTACGCCTATTCGAGTCTGCTGGCCGCCGCCGTGCCCGCCGCCGTCGCTCCCGGAACGGTATGTGCAGTCTTCGACGCGCGCGGAACGGATGTATTCGCGGCTGCGTACGAGTTCGACCCCGCGCCCCGGCCGGTGCTGCAGCCGACGGCACTGTCGGTGGACCAGCTAATCGAGCATCTTCGGGAGATCGGGACCGCTCTGGTCGTGGGCGATGGGGTCGTGAAGCACCGCGCCGCGCTCGAAAGCGTTCCCGGGTTGGTCGTAGGCGATCCCCGGTTCGGCTACCCCGACGCAGCCGGATTGATCTGGTTGGCAGGGGTAGATCCCGCCGCCGGGCTCGTCGACTCCCCCGCCTCATGGGAGCCGACCTATCTGAGGGCATCCGGCGCGGAACGGATAGCCGCGGCCCGAGCCGTCACGGAGGCAGAACGATGAGCACGACCTCCAGAGACATCGCGGCCGAACCGCTCATACGGAACCTCACCTTCGCCGACCTCCCCGCGATCATGGAGATCGAGCGGATGAGCTTCAGCACGCCGTGGCGGGAATCGACCTTCGTCGGCCTGTTGCGGCGGTCGGATTCGGACCTGATCGGAGCGACCCGGGTTGGGCGGCTGGTTGGCTACTGCGTCTGCTGGACGGTGGGGGACCAGGCTGAGCTTGGGAACGTCGCGGTGTCGCCACAGGAACGCGGGCGGGGCACCGGGACCCGGCTGGTACAGGCGGGCCTCGAGCGCGTGAAGCAGCGCGGAGCGCGGGAGTGCTACCTGGAGGTCCGCGAGTCCAACCTCACCGCCCGCTCGATCTACGAGAAGTGCGGATTCGAGGCCATCGGCAGGCGCCGGAACTACTACAGCAGGCCGTCGGAAGACGCCGTCGTGATGCGTCGGGACCTCGTCTGACGCGACCGTCACCATGTGTTGCCTCGTCCTCCGTGGCGAGTAGATTCCATTCCGCAGGAGCCTACCGTAATCGTCTCCGCTTCCCCCAACCGCAGGAGGAGTCGTGTCTCGCAGCCTCAACAAGGCCATCATCATCGGAAATCTCGGCTCCGACCCGGATATCCGGACCACCGGTGGCGGCACCAAGGTAGCCGAGTTCTCGGTGGCCACCAGCCGTCGCTGGACCGACCGCAACGGTCAGCAGCAGGAGAAGACCGAGTGGCATCGGATCGTCGCGTGGGCCAACCTCGCCGACATCGCCGAGCAGTACCTGAAGAAGGGCGACCGGGTCTACGTGGAAGGTGAGATCCAGTACCGCAGCTATGAAGACAAGGACGGGAATACCCGGTACGTCACGGAGATCAACGCCCGCGATCTGATCATGCTCGGGAGCCGGGACGGCGGGTCGAGCGCCGCGCCATCGAGGGCCCGCCAGCCGGCTGCGGCGGGAAGGGGGCCGGCGAAGGAGCCCACGTACGACGATTTCCCCGGGGACTTCCCGGACGACTCCGACGACCTGCCTTTCTGACGGCCGCGTTCGAGTCCGACCCTGCGTCGGCTTCGGCTACGGGTGACGGTCTGATGCGTCGCCCGTAGCGCGCCAGCCGACAGCTGCGCCCTCACTGCGCGACCGGGCTCAGCGGTGGCGATCAGCAGCGAGGTATCCTTCCAGCCGCTCAACCCGGGCACCCAGGTTGCTACGGCCCTCTGCCGTGGCCGATGCAGCTTCTCGAAACACAACCCGCAGATCCCGCTCGTTCGACCTCTCCGGTGCGGATCGCCGCTGTGACCCCGCCTTTCATCATCCCCTCCGATCGCCACGCCGATGGCGCGCGCCAAGTGCTTCCTGGGTCGCACTCGGGGCTGAGTCACATGCCTTCTCATCTATCGGCTCGGAGAATCACCCCCGAAGTCCGATCGACGGATGCGACTCCACTCGATCGGGCGACGGTGAGTCCTGCAGAGCCGATGGGGCGGCTGGTCGACACGCTACACCGCCCTGCACGGGTGGCACTCACGTCGTCTTTCAGCGGCTCGAGGCGGCCGGCCGGCGATCGCGGAGTTTCCTCATCTGTCGGGATCGGGAGTGCGGCCTCGTCGGCCTCGAGAGCACTCCGAGGGCTCTCGAGGCGCGCATGGCCAACGAGGCGAGCAGGGCCCTGGCTGAAGCACGGTGGGAGGGTCAGGAGAGGCGGCATCGGGGACGATACTCCTTCCTGAATGACGGCCGTCCGGTGGGTGACAGAGCTCCGGACCGGAATGACCTGGCGAGCATCGAAAGCTCCTCGCCCCTGCTACGATCACGACTTGACCAGTGACCGTGAGGGTGGTATATGTCGTTGTCTTTTTTGAAATTCGATGGCATCGGACGACTCCGTGATCTGATGATCACGGACCCGCCCGTGGCGAGGCTGGGCAAAGTGGCGGGACGACGTCGGCTGGGGTATGTGCTCCCGGTCCCGGCGGCCAGCGTGGTGCTGGCGCTCGTGGTGGCTTCGCCGGCCGCGACGCAGCAGCCGGCCCCCGACACGACCGGACAACACATCGTCCGTCCCGGCGATACACTGTGGGATCTGGCGAGGCGCTACCTCAACGATCCGTTCCGGTGGCCTGAGATCTTCTCGCTCAACCGGAACGTGGTGCGCGACCCTCACTGGATCTATCCCAGCGACCGGTTGCTGATCCCGGGCCGCACCGGCGCGATCGTATCGTCCGAAATGACCCTTCCCCGGTTCGCGGGCCTCGAATCGCGGACGGTGTTCTACGAGCCGGAGACTGCCGCTCCCGACCCCCGGACGGTGCGGATGGCGCCGGCCGAACAGGTCGCCCCGGTGGAGTCCGGCGCCTTCTACGGCGCCGGGTTGCTGATCCCCGACGAGGCGCTCGGGCGGGTAGGGGAGCTGGTCGAAGTGGTGAGTCCGACGGTCGTTCCGCGGCGCGGAACGCCGCAGATCCACCCCTTCGATCAGGTGCTGATGAGGGTCGACGGGAGCGTCCAGGTGGGTGACCGCCTGCAGCTCTTTCGGCCGGGCAGACTGATTCCGCCGTACGGCCGCGTTTTCGTTTCGACGGGCCGGGCGCGGGTGCTCTCGGTAGCGGGCGGTACCGCGACGCTCGAGATCGTCGGCCTCTACGACCGCATAGAGCTGGGAGACCTCGCCGTGCCGCTACCGACGTTCGAGCCGCGGCTGGGGGTCAGGCCACAGCAGGGCGGCGGGCTCGCCGGAACGCTGCTCGCGATCACGAGCGGCCAGCCGGTGGTCGCGACCTCGGATATGGGGTTCGTGGACCTCGGCGCCGCGTCGGGGGTGGTAGAGGGGGACGAGTTCGTCGCGTACCTGCCCGCGGAAGCGGCGAGCTGGGGCGTAAGGCCCGAGGTCGAGGTAGCCCGCCTCCAGGTGGTGCGCACCGGCCCGACCACCTCCGCGGTACGCGTCGTCTCGTTGGCTCAGCCCGCGCTGCGCGAAGGAATGCCGGTGAGGTTGGTAGCGAGGATGCCTGCCGCGAACTGATGGCCGGGGAGCGGTCGGTCGGCGAAGTCGCCCGCGCGACCCAGAACCGGGGAAGGCGACGGCTGGCAATGGTCGGGGCCGGACGGCGCCGCGTCCCGGCCTCGCTGACACCGGAGGGAACAGCATTCAACCGTCGGCATGATCGGAATCCTGCATCTCGGATCGTTCGCGCTGTACGGCTTCGCGGGAACCCTTCTCGGTATCTCACTCGCGCGCGAAGCCGGTAAGCTTCCGCGTCTCGCGACCGCGCTGGTCGCCGTCGGGCTGGTGGTGCACGCCATTGCCCTCGCCGACTTCGTCGACAGGTGGGACCAGTTGCCTCTCGCGGGCCTCGGTCCCGCGCTCTCCACGCTCGCGTTCCTCATCGCGCTCGGCTCCCTGGTGGCGGCGACGCTCGGCCACGCGTCGACCGTCGGTCTCGTGCTGGTGCCGGTCGTGTTCGTGCTGACGGGCGTGGCCGCGGCGGTCGGTGTGGCGCCAGCCGGGGATCCCTTCAGCTTCCGGGGAGTCTGGTTCGCACTCCATGTCGTTTTCGCGTTCGTCGGGTATGCCGGGCTGACGATCGCCTTCGCTGCGGGTCTCATGTACCTGCTGCAGTTCCGCGAGCTGAAGAGCAAGCATTTCGGAGCCATCTTCCGCTTCTTCCCGCCGCTCGACACACTCGACCGGTTGGGCCGACAAGGGCTGCTGGTGGGTTTCCCGGCCCTGACACTCGCCGTGCTGCTGGGCTGGGCGTGGAGCACGAACTACGAGGTGACCGGCCCGGCGAGCCAGAAGCTGGCGTGGGTGGTGGCTTCCTGGATGGTTCTGCTGGGTGCGCTGGTCGCCAGGGCCGGGCAGGGGCGGCGCGGAGAACGTGGTGCGATCGCCAGCGTCGTAGGGTTCGTGCTGGTCGTCGTCCTGTACGTGATCCTTCGCGCGCAACTCGATCACCAGGGGACGTTCCTGTGAACGTGGTCGCCGTGCGCGGACGGACGCGAGGGATGCGCACATGCCGTTAGTCGTCATCGGCGCCAACCATCGGACTGCCCCGATCGAGGTGCGGGAGCGGTTCGCCATGGGACGGACCGAGGCGCCGGCCGTGCTTGCGCGTCTCGTGGACAGTGGCGCTGCCAGAGAGTCCGTCCTGCTCTCCACCTGCAACCGCAGCGAGCTGTATATCAACGCCGAGGATCCGGGTGAGGTCTACGCTGCCTTCAGCGCCGTACTCGCGGAGCGGGCCGACACCTCTCCGGACCGGTTGAGCGCGTACCTGTACCAGCACCGCGACCGCGCGGCGGTCCATCACCTGTTCCGGGTCGCGGCGGGGCTCGACTCGATGGTGCTGGGCGAGCCCCAGATCCAGGGGCAGGTTCGCGAGGCGTACCAGATCGCCCAGGCGACGCGCGGGCTCGCGGGGCCCGTCGTCGGTGCGACGCTGAACCGCCTGTTCCAGACCGCGCTGAACGTCGGCGGTCGCGTGAGGTCGGAGACGCAGGTCGGGCTCGGTGCGGCTTCGATTTCCACAGCGGCCGTCGAGCTCGCGAAGAAGATCTTCGGCTCTTTGCGGGGCCGGAACGCCCTGGTGGTCGGCGCTGGCGAAATGAGCGAAACGACACTCGAGTGCCTGCGTGCGGAGGGCGTTCGCAGCTGTGTGGTCACCAACCGTACGCATTCCCGGGCGATCGAGCTGGCGGAGAGATTGGGTGGGAGTGTGGTGCCCTGGGACGACCTCGGCTCCGCCCTCCCGACGGTCGACATCGTCATCTGCTCGACCGCCGCGCCGCACCCGGTGCTCAGCCTGGACCGTTTTCGCAAAGCGATGCCAAAGGGCGCATCGCGGCCGCTCTGCATCATCGACATCGCCATCCCGCGCGACGTGGACCCGCGAGTGGGCGACGAGCCCAACGTCTTCCTCTACAATGTCGACGACCTGCGGCAGATCGTCGATGACAGCCTGGAGCGGCGGGAGGCCGAGATCCCGCGCGCCGAGGCGATCATCGACGGTGTCGTGGAGGAATACTGGGGCTGGTATGCCAGCCTCGCGGTGGTCCCGACGATCCGTGACCTGCGGGAACGGGGAGAGTCGGTGCGGCGCGCCGAGGTGGAGAAGACACTGCGTCGTCTCTCCCACCTATCGCCCGAGGATCGCGAGGAGGTCGAGGCGTTGAGCCGCGCCCTGCTGAACAAACTCCTGCACGCGCCGACCGTTCGGCTACGCGAAGCTGCCGGAAACGGGCGGGGGACGACAGTGCTCGATTCCACGCGGTATCTCTTCGAACTCGACCAGCCGGCCGAGAAAAGCTCACAGCCGCTGGAACAAACCCGGGCCGAGGACGAGTAGAACGGCCATCCTTTCCCGAACGAGGTCAGGAGTGGCAGGTCGTTCATTGGCTGACTCGCAGTTTTTTCTTCCGATGACTGGCAGAAGGAGGATTCTGGCAAGTGTTCGCGGAAAGGAGATGATTGGGCCTTGAATCTGATTCTGGCGCAGGTTGGCCCGGGCGACAGGCTGACCGCATGGGGTATGGTGGTCGATGGGTCGTTGTCGACCCACATAATCCTGTTGGTGCTGGCGATCTTCTCGCTCGCCTCCTGGGCTTTGATCATCTGGAAATACTTCCTGTTCCGGCGACTCTGGACCCACGCGGGCGGCTTCCTCGACCATCTCGAGCGGTCTCAGCGGCTGGAGGATGCCTACCGCGGGATCCTGAACCTGCCGGAGTCTCCCTTTACTCGGGTGTTCCGGAAGGGCGTGAGCTTCTTCTCCGAGCTGCGACCGGGGGCGCTCCGCGAAGGTGTGCAGGTCGCCGGGCTCAGCCCCGCGCAGCTCGAGGTGCTCCGCTTGGTGCTCGAGAAGGAGGAAGGTGAGGAGCGGGACGAGATCGCGCACGGACTGCAGTGGCTCGCTATCATCGCTACCGTCTCACCGCTGCTCGGGCTGCTGGGAACGGTGATCGGGGTGATGAACTCGTTCATCGGCGTGGCGGCGGCTGGTTCGGCGAACATCAGCGCCGTGGCGCCGGGCGTCGCCGAGGCACTGATCACGACCGTCGCCGGCCTGGTGGTCGCGATCCCAGCGGCGATCGCGTACAACTACTTCGCGGGTCGCCTGCAGCTCTTCATGAGCGAGCTCGAGGGCTTCTCGAGCGAGTTCATCGGGAACCTGGCGCGTGAAGGGAAGGTCTGATGCCTAGACGCCGGGGCTCCGAGCACCTGCGGCCCAGCGCCGACATCAACGTGACCTCCCTCGTGGACGTCGCGTTCACGCTGCTGGTGATATTCATCATCACCGCGCCGATCATGCAGGGAGGCGTGGAGGTGCAGGTGCCGCGGGCCCGCTCGGAGTCGATCACGTCCCCGGACGGGGTGATCGTGTCGGTTACGCGAGACGGCGAGATCTACATCGGTAACGCACAGGCCAGCTGGGAGGAGTTCGAGCCGGCCCTGACGGACGCCGTCCGGGACAAGCAGGCCACGAGCATCTACCTGCGGGCCGACCGCGATGTCGACTACGGAGAAGTACTGCGGGTGCTCGGGGCGATGAAGGCGCTGGACATCGCGACGGTCGGTCTCGTCGCGGAGCCGGAAAGCCCTCGATCAGGGGGTGGAGGCGCGAGGTGAGCCGGGGAGAACGCGGCCGGTTGAAGAGGGCGTTTTTCCTCTCGGCCGCGATCCACGCCGGTGCGATCGTGGCGATCTGGGCGCTGACCTCGACGGGCGCGGAGATCCCGCCGATGCGCGTCTACGCGGTGAACATCGTGTCGCCGCCACCGCAGGCGGAGGGGCTCATGAATCCGCAACCGCCTCAGCCTCCGCAGCCGGAGGAGGAGCCGGAGCCCGAGCCCGAGCCGGAGGAGCCCGAGCCCGCACCACCGGAGCCGGAACCGGAACCGGAACCGACGCCCGCGCCGCCTGCGCGGCAGACTCCTCCGCCGCCACCGCCTCCGCCGCCGCGGCAGGATCCGCCGGCGGAGCAGCCGCGGCAACGGGAGCCGGATCCTCCGCGACCGTCCACCGGTCCACGTCCGGATCCGAGCTCGACGGGCGGCGAGAACATCTCGATGCAGTTGCGGGGCGTGCAGTGTCCGACGCCGGACTACTGCAACAACATCATCCGGGCGATCAACCGGTACTTCCGCCCGGAAGGGGCCGCGGCCGGGGAAGCCGACATCTTCTTCCGGATCAACCGGGACGGGTCGATCTCGGACCTGCAGCTGATCAGCGCTACGGGTGGGCCACGATTCAGGCTGGCCGTGATGGAGGCCGTCGAGACGGCCGGGCGGGACAAGGCCTTCGGCCCCTTGCCGGATCGCTACGGGGCGGACCAGTTGCCGGTAAGCTTCTACTTCCGCCCTACGGGGCGATGAAGTCGCTAGCCGGACACGGCTTACGTCGCCGAGCGTGACGGCGGGCAACAACTACGACGTGGCTCAGGCGGGTAGCGACCGGAGCGGCGGAGGGCTCGAGCGGGCCCCATCCCAGGGAATGAAACGGTTCGGGCGAACATCGACCAGCGAACTGCGAGACACAGGCACAAGGCAAAACATGCATCGACTCCTCGCCAGCGTTCTCGTCATCGGGGTGCTGATCCCGTCGGTCGCCGCCGCGCAGGATGTGGAAGGCGTGCGGCTCGGGCTCATGTACCAGCCGGAGTATCAGCCCGGGCTGGTCATCCTGCCGCTGGAGGCGGAGGGCGACACCGAGAGACTGGTACCGACCATCGAGCAGATCCTGCGGCAGGACCTGGATTACAGCGACCGCTTCGAGCTGACCCTCACGGCGAGCGACTACGAACCGGGCGACGCGTTGAACCTGGCTCTGTGGAAAGAGCGCGGGGCGGACTGGGTGCTGCAGGGCGGCCTGCGGCCCGGACCGGCGGGAGGCAGCCTGATCCGGCTCGTCCTGCACGACGCCGTGTACGGGCAGGTCAGGAACGAGCAGATCTTCGTCCTGCCGGCCGAGGGTGACCCGAACTTCCGGATGGCCGTGCACGCTCTGGCGGACCAGGTGGTGCTGTGGGCGACCGGTAACCCGGGGGCTGCCGCGACCCGCATCGCCTTCGTGCTGGAAGGCCGGGGCGCCAAGGAGATCTACGTCATCGACTCCGACGGCGAGAACCTGCAGCGGATCACCAACGATGGGGCCATCGCGCTGTCGCCGGCCTGGGCGCCTGACGGGAGGACCATCGCGTACACCTCGTATCGCACAGGTTCGCCGCTCCTCTATGAGCGGGATCTGACCACCGGCCGCGACCGGCTGCTCTCGGACCGCGACGGCATCAACATCACCCCCGTGTACTCGCCGGACGGCAACACGATCGCCTTCGCGACGACCGTCTCGGGCAACACCGAGATCGCGACGTACAATCGCGCCCAGGGGTGCTGCCTGGAGCAGCACACGAGGGGGCGTCAGTTCGACTCGCTCTCGCCGAGCTACTCGCCCGATGGGAGGCAGTTCGCGTTCGTCTCGAACCGGCTGGGAGAGCCGCACATCTACGTCATGCCGGTAGGGGGCGGCGAGCCGCGCCTGATCTCCGACTACAGCTACGGTGGCCAGGGCTACAACGCCTCGCCGGACTGGTCCCCGATCGGCCGCAAGCTGGCGTACCACACGCGGATCAGCGGGCGGATGCAGATCGTGGTGGCGGACCTGGAGACGGGTACGCGGCGGCTGCTGACCAATGAGGGGAACAACGAGGATCCGAGCTGGGCGCCGGACGGCAGGCACGTGGTGTTCTCGTCCCGCGACCGCGAGGGCGGCGGGTTGTTCATCGTCGATTCGGTCAGCGGGCGCGTGCGTGCACTGCTGCGTGGCGAAGGTTACGGGCT
This sequence comes from uncultured Gemmatimonas sp., assembly GCA_964544905.1. Lineage (GTDB taxonomy): Bacteria > Gemmatimonadota > Gemmatimonadetes > Longimicrobiales > Longimicrobiaceae > WHSP01. Next base: position 3,383 of record CAZJEH010000099.1, on the reverse strand, counting down.
TCCCGCCTGGTCACCTGCCCTGAGCGAGCCGGAGCCCGCTCGGTAGCGCGTAGCGGTTCCCACCGGGAGTGGTCCGGGTCGGTCGAACTCGTTGCAGGTCGTGGGCAGTGGCTCGCGGTGGACCAGTCTTCGATCGGATTCGCCAGAGGGCGACCCGGTCCAGCGATTGGGGCGCTGGGACAACGTGAAGGCTCCCGGGTCGCGCCGAAGACGAGTCGGACAGAGCACTGCACTCGGCTACGGACAGGGTCAGCGGGAAAGCCGACGGATCGGGCGCGATCGCGGGACGATCAACCTTTCGACTATTCGGGTCGCATCTTAACTTTAGTACTTCACCATCCATCATTCGGGGGGCGGCCATGCTGGGCACGGCGGGCCGCAAGCGGCGCCGACAGGGCGCATATCGTTCACGTTCAGGAGGGAAGATGAGGCTCCGTATCGGAATCGGGATGGCACTGGTCGTGGTGACGCTTGCTGCATGTGGTAGGAGTGCCCCTCCTCCGGCCGGGCCGACGCCGACCGCGGCGGCCGGCAACGCGAACGATCGGGCGCGCGCCGACTCGATCGCCGCGGCCGAGCTCGCCCGTCAGCAGGCGGAGGAGCGGGAACGACGTGCCCAGCTGGCCCGCGCGCAGGAGATCCTGACGAACGTCGTCTATTTCGAGTACGACAGCTTCGCCCTCACGCCCCAGGCCGAGAACACGCTTCGCACGAAGGCGTCGATCCTGCGTGCGAACCCCGCGCTGGAGATCCGGGTCGAAGGCCACGCCGACGAGCGCGGTTCTACGGAGTACAACATTGCGCTCGGGCAGCGCCGCGCGGAATCCGTGCGGACGTTCCTCACCGGTTACGGGATTCCGGCCACCCGGATCTCGACGATCAGCTACGGCAAGGAGAGACCGGCCGTCGAGGGTTCGAACGAGCAGGCGTGGGCGCTCAACCGCCGGGCTGAGTTCGCCGTCACGGCGGGCGAAATCTCGGCAATACCACCCGAGGTACGCTGATGTACAAGCCCCTTCTCGCGGTCACCTTGCTTCTCCCGGTTCTGGGGGGGTGCGCGACCAAGAGGGACATCCGCAACCTGCAGGCGGGCATCGCCCAGATGCAGGCGAGCCAGGAGGCGCTGCTCCGAGAGCTGCAGCGGCAGAACGAGGCGATCCTCGACTCGCTGAGCATGCAGGATGTCCGGATCCGGGGGGATTTCACCAACCAACTGGTCCAGATCGAGCGGCAACTCGTCCAGATCCAGGAGCTCACCGGTCAGGGCCAGCAGCGCCTGAACGAGCTCCGGGAGACGCTGCGGGCTCGTGAGGCGGCGCTCCAGAGCGTGCAGGCGGGCCTGAACCCGCCGGTGGACGGTGACCCCGAGGAGCTGTTCGCGACCGCGGAAGGGGCCTTCCAGCGCGGATCCATCTCGACGGCCCGCGCAGGGTTCGAGGAGTTCGTACGAGCGTATCCTCAGCACGCACTGACCCCCCGGGCAAGACTCGCGCTCGCGGAGATTCACATCGAGGACGGTCAGCTCCAGCAGGCACTGGCTGAATACTCGCGCATCACGGAGCTGCACCCGAACTCGCCTGAGGCGGCCTCGGCTCTCTTCCGCGCCGCGCTCATCGAGCGGGATCGCGGGAACGCGGACCGGGCGCGAGCGATGCTGAGCCAGCTGACGGCTGCCTACCCGGGCAGCCCCGAGGCGGCCGACGCGCGGGACGAGTTGCGCCGCATCAGATAATCCGCCCGGTCCTCGGTGGGCGATGGAGAGCCGCTCGCATTGTCGGGCGGCTCTTCGTTCTGTAGGGCGGGGTCACAACGATGGGAGTAGTCCGCCGAACCGCTACGGAGGTGGATGCTGACGGGGATCGTACCGGCTCCTCGAATGTAAAAGGTGGCGCGGGCCGGCCCGAAAGCGGCCGGCCGCCCGGTAACCCGAACAGCCAACGATCGAATGCGCTGTCCCTTCTGCAGCCACATGGAAGATCGCGTCGTCGACTCGCGGGCGAGCCGCGAGGGACGGGCCGTGCGGCGCAGGCGGGAGTGCCTCAGTTGCGGGCGGCGGTACACCACCTACGAGTACATCGAGGAGCGGCCGCTCCAGGTCGTCAAGCGAAGCGGGGAACTCGAGCCTTACGATCGCCGCAAACTCATCACGAGCATCCAGGTGGCCGCGGCGAAACGGCCGATCGCCCCATCGGACATCGACGACATCGTCGAGGACATCGAGCGCGCCCTCGATCAGTCGGATGCCACCGAGGTGGAGAGCCGGAAGCTTGGCGAGATGGTGATGGAGCGCCTCAAGGTGCGGGATCACATCGCCTACGTCCGCTTTGCCTCGGTCTATCGAAACTTTCAGGATCTGACCGAGTTCTACGAGGAGATCCGGGATCTCGACGAGCGGACCGTCCCGGCCGAGGTGAAGCGATACCAACAGGAGCTTCCGCTCATCGCCGGCGACTCCCGGCCACCATCCAGCACCGACGGGGGAGGAACGTCGGGGTGATGGTCAGCCGGGGGGCGGCGATACTTCTGAGGAAGCGTGTGGAATGACCGGCGTTCCATCGGACCGGAGGCTTGGCGCGGACTATGGCCGTCGCCACACTGCCGATGCGACCTCAGGTTGGCCCTGGTGGCATGTTTCCGGGAGTCGGAGCGGGGAGCTCACTCCTTGTCGCCCCGAGCGAAGTCGAGGGGTCTGCACTTCCTCGAACGCTGCGGTGTCTGGAAATCATGAAGGCAGGCCGCTGGGTCAAGAGTTTCAGGGGCGTCCGCCAGGCTGACGGTTGCTCGTTTTTCAGAAGGTGCGCCCCCATCCCCAGCCCTCATCGCGGGGCGACGGCGACACCGAAGTCCGATCGCGGGAACGCGCCCGCCGGCCGCGCACAACGGTTCTAAACGTCGAACATGAAGTATTTCGGTCCCAGCCGCGGGGAGATGCCCTTCCTGGATCACCTGGAAGAGCTCCGCTGGCGCATGCTCTGGAGCCTTCTGGCGATCCTCGTGTTCACGATCGTCGGGTTCGTGCTCGTGACCCGGTTCGACGTGCTGGGGATCCTCGTCGCTCCAATCGAGCCCTTCCTGGCGGATGAACGACTCCGCTTCCTCAGTCCGACCGATCCGTTCTTCATCACGCTGAAGCTTGCTCTTCTCGTCGGGCTACTGCTGGCGTCACCGGTCGTCATCTACGAGGTGTGGGCGTTCCTGGCCCCGGCGCTCCTGCCCTCGGAGAAGCGCGCGATCGTGCCTGCCCTGTACTTCGGTCTGGTGCTCTTCGCCCTGGGCGTCTCCATGGCCTACTTCGTGGCCCTCCCGGTGACACTCCAGTTCACGATGAGCTTCCAGACGGAGAGCCTCGAGCCGGCCATCGAGATCGGAAAGTACCTGAGCGT
>CAZJEH010000098.1:0-14619 GCA_964544905.1 uncultured Gemmatimonas sp. | reverse complement strand
CAGCCCTTCCTCGATCGGGTGATCGAACGGGGCGACTACATCCTCGTCTCGGGGCCCGTTCGCTTCTTCCACGGGAATCAGGTACATCCCCGCGAGTTCACCATCCTGGCGAGCGGCAAGGACGGGGACGTGGCGGGCGAGGGCCGCGTGTTCCCCATCTACCCGGCCACGGAAGGGCTCGCTCACCGGCAGATCCGCCAGATCATCGCCGACAACCTCGAGACGCTCATCCAGGCGGTCGCCGAGGAGGAATCTCTTCCTCCCGAGCTCTTGGAGCGCGCGGGTATTCCCTCGCTTCCGGATGCCCTGCGAGCGATGCACCGGCCGGAAAGCCTGGCCGACGCCGAATGGGGGCGACGCCGCCTCGCCTTCGAGGAGCTCTTCATCCTGCAGCTGATCCACGCCCGTGCGCGTCGGGATGCCGCTGGAGAGGGCGTGGGGATCGCGTTCACCACCCGTGGCCCGCTCGTGCCTGGTCTGCTCCGTGTCCTCCCGTTCGAGCTCACGGCGGCGCAGCGCCGAGCGCTTCGCGAGATCGGCGCCGACATGGCCGCTCCCCGCCGGATGAACCGGTTGCTCCAGGGCGATGTCGGGTCCGGCAAGACGGTTGTGGCGGTGTTCGCGGCCCTCCGCGCGATCGAGAACGGCTATCAGGCCGCGTTGATGGCGCCCACGGAAATCCTCGCCGAGCAGCATGCACGGACCATCTCCAAGCTCCTCCGGCCTCTCGGAGTCGAAGTGCAACTCCTCACCGGGCGGATGACGGCGGCGGAGCAGCGGCGGGCGCTCAGGCTGATCGCCTCCGGCGAGGCCGGGCTTGTCATCGGGACGCACGCTCTCATCCAGGATCGCGTCCGGTTCGCGAAGCTCGGGCTGGCGATCGTCGACGAGCAGCACCGCTTCGGTGTCCGCCAGCGGCTCGCCCTCGCGGAGATGGGATCCGACCCTGACGTCCTCGTTATGTCCGCGACTCCCATCCCCCGCTCGCTGGCGCTGACGCTCTACGGAGACCTCGACATCAGCGTGCTCGACGAGCGGCCCCCCGGGCGCCGACGGATCCGGTCCGCTCTGCGTCGTCCGGAAGACCGCGGCCGGGTCTATCGCTTCGTCCGCGAGCAGGTCGCCGCGGGTCGACAGGCCTATTTCGTCTACCCGTTGGTCGAGGAGAGCGAGACGCTCGATCTGAAGGCCGCTTCGGACGAGTTCGAACGGCTGCGGACGGAGGTCTTCCCCGACCTGCGCGTGGGCCTCATCCACGGCCAGATGCCGGGCGATACCAAGGACCGCGTGATGCGTCGCTTCGCCCGCGGGGAAATCGACATCCTGGTGGCGACGACGGTCATCGAGGTCGGCATCGACGTGCCCAACGCGACCGTCATGGTGATCGAGCATGCGGAGCGCTTCGGCCTCTCACAGCTGCACCAGCTACGGGGCAGGGTTGGGCGGGGGGCGGAGGAAAGCTTCTGTATCCTGCTGTCGGAACCAGGGGAGGCCGCGGAGCGCCTGCGGATCTTCACCCGCACGGACGATGGGTTCCGGATCGCCGAGGAGGACCTTCGCCTGCGCGGTCAGGGGGACTTGTTCGGCGCGCGTCAGTCCGGGACGCCGGCATTCCGCTGGGCGGATCTACGCACCGACGCGGATCTGCTCGGAACCGCACGGGACGCCGCGCGAGAACTGATCGAGCGCGACCCGAACCTGGAACAGAGTCCACGGCTTCGGCTGACGCTCGAGCGCCGCTACGCGGACCGGATCGAGATGTTCAGGACGGGATAAGGCGGTGGGGCTCGGCCGCCAAGGAATTCCGAGGTGGGTCTCCGACTATCTCAGTAACTCGGACCTTACGGTCGGGTCGGCGTCGTCAGTGTGCGCCTGATGCGCTCCAACTCTTCCTGCTGCGCCTGGATCCGCGCATCCCGCTCGGCCAGCTGACGGCGTAGCGCCTCCACCTCCGCCGCAAGATCCTTCGACTGGTCGGCGGGAACCATCACCCGTTCCTGGATCGTGACCACGCGCTGCTCCGGCTGCAGCCCCTCCACACGCGCATCGGGCGGCAGGTTCAGTTGGCGGGCGATCTCGTGGAGGGTCACGGCTTCCGGATACCGGAACAGGCGGGGACCGTCATCCCACATCGCTGCCAGGTACTCACCCAATCGCTCCTCGGCGATCACGGGGTCCCACTCCCGATTACGGGGGTCCAGGCGAATCGAGCCGAGATAGAACGTGCTCTCCCGAGCCTCGACCGTGCCCGGATGCTCGAGCGTGATCCTTTCGAAGAGCGCCTCGGCGGTCGGGAAGTCCGCTGCCGCGAGCGCCGCGTGCGCCCGGTCCCAGAGCTCGTACCGATCGGGTGTGCCATCGCCCATTGCACGGAAGTGCGCGCAGCCTCCCAGCACGATGAGAACGGCAAGACGGGCGAGACGATTCATCCGGTCGAGGGGGCGGGCGTTGAACTGGCTCTCACCGCCTCGGGTGGGCGCAGTGGGAGAAAGACCCGGAATGTGGTACCCTGTCCGAGCTTGCTTTCTGCACCGATCGTGCCTCCATGGGCCTCGGTGATCTCCTTGGAGATGGCCAGTCCAAGGCCCGTACCGGCCGACTTCGGTACGCTCTCGCTTTCGATCTGATAGAACTTCTCGAACACGCGGTTCAACTGGTCAGGGGGGATCCCTCCGCCCGTGTCGCTGACCTCGATGAGGATCCCTTCCCCATCCTCCGCTGGCAAGGCCTGCAATTCGATCCGGCCGTGACGCGGTGTGAACTTGAAGGCGTTCGCCAGCAGGTTGCCGACGACCTCGTTCAGGCGGTCGCCATCCCCTTCGATGGTCTGCGGGAGCTGCTCGTCGATGGACACCACGAAATCGATCTCGTTCTGGATGGCGAGGGCCTCGAAGCTGACCGCGAACTCGTCCAGGAAACTGCGCAGGTCGATGGGTTTGACGTCCAGCCTCCCGACACCTGCCTCAAACCGGCTGATGTCGAGCAGCTGCTGGATGAGCCGACCGAGCCGGTCCGTCTGATCGCCCACCGAGTTCAGCACCTTCTTCTGCTCGATGTTGACCGGCCCGTAGACCTCGTCGCGCAGCAGCGAGACGTACCCGCGAATGACGCTGAGGGGCGTCTTCAGCTCGTGTGACGCGACCGAGACGAACTCCGCCTTCAGCCGATCAAGAGTGGCCAGCTCCTGCGCCATGACGGTGAAGGAACGCGCCAGGTCGCCGATCTCGTCCGGGCGATCGAGCGGGATGCTCAGCTCCTCGCCGAAGTCTCCCGCGGCCACATGGGACATCCCGCGACGCAGCTCGGTGACCGGGCGGAGGAGGTTCCGGCCCGTCCAGCCACCGATTCCCAGGGCGATCAGCAGAGCGATCGTGAGGGCGACGAACGTCGTGGCAGCCGCGCGCGTGGCGATCATCTGGGCCTCGCGGATCTGCCGCTGTCCCTCCAGGTTGATCGCCCGGCCGATGGGATCGAGCGCCAGGTCCATCTGCAGGAACGCGGGATCGACCCGCTCGATCCGGTGGAGGTCCGCCTGTTCGAGGTTACCCTGCTCGACCAGGCGCTGCTCCTCGGCGATGGCGGTCCGCAGATTGGCCCAGCGTTCCAGCGCCGTGCTCGCAGCGGCGGCGTATCCTCGCTGGCGCAGGGTTGCCAGTTCCAACTCGATCGTCTGCACGGTGCTGGCGACCCGCTCCGCGGCGGCGGCGGCGGCGCTGTCTCCCGGCTGCGAGCCGAGGGCGAGGTAGATGCGCTGCGAGTTGTCGAGCGCCTGGAAGGCGGCCTGAAGCCGCCCGAGCGCGAGGGCGCCGACCGCGTCGCGAGCGCTCAGGTTCTGCGCGATCTGCTGCAACTGGCGCAGAGCGATGAGCCCGTACGCGGCGGGAGCGATGAGAATGACGGTGATGGCGACCAGAGTGAGCGTCAGACGCTGAGCAAGCCTCACCTTTCCTCCCTCTTCACGTCCTCCCAGAGCTCGTCGAGAGCCTCCAGGGGTGTCTCGCCGAGCACGCGCCCCCGCTCGTTCGCCAGCACCTCGAGGCGTCGGAACCGGCGGCCGAACTTCACGTTCGCCCGCCGCAGCGCCGTGCTCGGATGGACACCGGCGAGCCGCGCGAGGTTGACAACCGCGAAGAGGAGATCTCCCACCTCCTCCTCCACGCGAAGCGGGTCGGCGGAGGACAGCTCGCCGCCAACTTCCTCGACCTCCTCCTCGACCTTGCGCAGGGCGCCCGTCGCGTCCGGCCAGTCGAAGCCGACCGACGCGGCGCGTTTCTGCACCGTGTAGGCGTGGTCGAGGGGATCCGCTCCCTCGACGAGGTCCGCGAGCAGCCCACCTTCCGCCGCCTCCTGCTCATTGCGCTCTGCCGCCTTGAGGCTTTCCCAAGAGGCGCTCGCCCCATCCCCGTAGATGTGCGGGTGACGCCGCCTCATCTTCGCCTCGAGACCGGCCACCACCTCCTCCCGACCGAACGTCCCGTGCTCTTCGGCGATGACGATCTGAAAAGCGAGGTTGAGCAGCAGGTCTCCCAGTTCGTCCCTGAGTCCCGCATCGTCCTCCGCGTCGATCGCATCGACGACTTCGTGCGCTTCCTCGAGGAGATAACGGCGGAGAGAACGGGGGGTCTGAGCGGCGTCCCAGGGGCATCGGGCGCGGAGGAACTCGACCAATGCGAGCGCTCGGTCGAGGGTGCCTGCGGCAGGCGTCCGAAGCGGGTTCGGGTCGGCTTGCGGCTCGTTCACGGTCGGCCTATACTACGTCGCCTGTGTTAGATCCGTCAACCACTTCGCGGATGCGCGCGTGGGTCGAGGTCCGGCTTGACCGGCTTCGCGAGAACGCCGCCGCCGCACAGCGCGCAGCCGGTGGAGATGCGGGCCTCGTGCCGATGGTCAAGGCCGAGGCCTACGGGCTCGGGATGAAGGAAGTGGTGGCGGCGTTGCGCGATCTGCCTGCTCCCGCTCACCCCTGGGCTTTCGGCGTCGCGGCGGTCGCCGAGGGCGAGCGCCTCCGCTCGCTGGGCTGGGACGGCCGCATCCTCGTCTTCTCTCCCGTCTCTCCCGGCGACTATCAGGCCGCCGCCCACGCCGGCCTGACCCTCTGCCTCTCGGAGATCCCGGCGGTCGAACGCCTCGCCGCAGCGGCCCGCAAGGTCGGGCGCCGGCTCCCGTTCCACGTCGAGATCGATACGGGTATGGGGCGCGCGGGATTCGACTGGCGCCAGGCCGCCGCCTGGGGGCCCCGGGTCGCCTCGCTGGCCGCCGATGTCCTGCGCTGGGAAGGCACCTTCACGCACTTCCATTCGTCGGACGAGCCGGACCTTTCCGCGACCGACGAGCAGTGGGACCGGTTCCGGCAGGCACTCGCCCAGCTGCCGTCGATCGAGCCCAGGCCGCTCCTGCACGTCGCCAACAGCGGCGCCATCCTGCGACGCGGCGGCTACGGGTGCGACCTCGTGCGGCCAGGGATCTATCTGTACGGCGGGCGGGCCGGCCCGGGTGCCGAGCCCGCCCCGGTCGTATCGGTGCGCGCCCGGATCGTGCTGGTCAAGGACGTGCCGGAGGGAGCGAGCGCGGGCTACGGAGCCACCTACCGGGCGCGTGGCCCGGAGCGCTGGGCGACGCTCTCGATCGGCTATGGCGACGGCATCGCCCGCGCGCTCAGCACCGGTGGAGGCCAGGTCATCGTCCACGGGCGCCGCGTGCCGATCATCGGCCGTGTCTCCATGGACATGATCACGATCAACGTGACCTCGATCCCGAATGTCGCGGTAGGCGATGTCGCGACCCTCATCGGCCATGACGGCGAGGACTGGATCGGGGTCGACGAGGTCGCAGACCGGTGCGGTACGATCTCGTACGAGGTGCTGACCCGTCTCGGCACGCGCCTTCCGCGCGTTTACCTCGAGCGGGAACCGGATGATGCGGTTCCGGGCTAATAGGCGGAGCGCGACCGCCGATCGGCTGACACCGGTGTACTGGCGTTCCCGGTGAAAGCCGTCCCGGCGCCAACCTTTACTTGGATCAGCTCTGGATGAGAAGGAATAGAGGCGCGGCCCGCACGATCCGGGCTTGCCTGTTGCTCGCCGTGATCGCGAGTTGCGACGACGAGCTGCCGACCTTCACCGGCGGCGGTCGATTCCCACAGGACGTCATCCCTCCAACCCTCGAGCACGTCCTCCAAACCGGCGAGTTCCTGATCGCCGCCGAGACGTACGACGGACCCACCTCGGTCAACGACGCCGGCTACCTGATGGTGGCCCAGGACTTCGAGGGCGGGCTGACCGCCCACGTCCTGGCGAAGTTCAACCAGTTCCCGGACACCATCGACGTCGACGGGTTCATCAACGAGAACTTCGAGTATGCCGGTGGCGAGGTTCGCGGGATCATTCCGGATACGCTGGCGGTGTCGCCGGACTTCGTCACGTTCGACCTCTATGCGGTCGCCGAGCCTTGGGATTCGCTGAACGTTTCGTGGGAGAACCGGATCAACCGGCCGGGTGAGGAGGTACCCTGGAGTGTTCCCGGCGGACCGAAGACCACGCTCATCTCGACCACGTCGTGGACGAGGAGCGCGTCGACGCCCGCGGCGGATTCCATCATCTTCATCGTTCCGGCTGCTCAGATGGAGCTGCTGGCGCGTGGCGGGATGCACGGGTTGCTGGTGTCGGCCCGGGAACCGAACTCGAGCGCCATCATCTCACGGCTGATGATCCGGGCGACGCTCATCCCGGAGGCGCCCGCGGACACGACCGTGGTACGCGAGTTCACGAGCGCGTTCCAGTCGTTCATCTACACGCCATCCGAGCCGCCGCAGACCGACGCCCTCCGCGTGGGCGGGGTGACGTCGGACCGCAGCCTCCTGCGGATAGGGATCGAAACCCTCCTGCCAACCTGTGCCGGACCGCCGGGGCCCACCTGCGAGGAGGTGCCGCTTCGGGACGTTTCCCTGAACCGGGTGGAGCTGATCCTCGATCCGGTGCCGGTCGCCGGCGGCTTCCGCCCGGTGGGTCTTCTGCGGATGGCCGCGTGGCTGGTCGCCGAGCCGCACCTCGGGGAGGTGGCTCCGCTCGCCAGTCTCGTCGACTTCCTCGAGATCCCGGGCGACAGGTTCCTCGCCTCGAACGACACGCCGGTGATCATCAACATCACCGGAGCGGTGGCCAGGGCCCTTGCGAACGGGGAGAGCGAGGTGGGGATCGCCCTCCTCACCGACCCGGAGGCATCGAGCTTCGGTTACGCATGGTACGATCGGAATCCGCGCCTCCGGTACCTGTACACGGTGCCTCCGACCGTGGAGCTGCCATGAAGATGCGAGCCCTGCTGTCGGTCGCGCTGCTCGTCGTCGTGAGCGCGGCGCCTTCGGTCGCCGCTGCCCAGTCGGTCTTCGTAACGGAGGGGCTCGGGTACCAGGTCGATCCCATGGACGGCCGGTCACGGGGTATGGGGGGCGTCGCGGTGGGTCTTCCGGAACCCGAGATCTCGTGGGCCAATCCCGCCTCGGCGATCGGGTTCAGCGTGCCCGGGATGACGCTGAGCTACCAGTACGACAACTTCTCGGCGGACAGCGGGACCGACAGCTTCGAAGGCGAAACCGCCCGCTTTCCTCTCCTCCTGACGATCTTCCCGGTCGGCAACCTGGTGCTCATCGGCGGCTTCGGCAGCTACCTCGACCAGACGTGGAGGTTGCAGCAGCCGGACACGCTCGTATTCGGCGTCGACTCCATCAGGATCGTCGACCTGATCACTTCCGATGGCGGGGTCACCCGCCTTCGTTTCGGTGGCGCGTATCACATCGGCGGTGGCTTCGGTGTCGGTGTGGTCGCCGACTTTCTGCGCGGCCGGGTGAGCCGCGAGGAAGGGCGCAGCTTCCAGGTGGGTACCGGGATCAGCAACACCTTCGTCCGGGGCGACTGGCGGTACCGGGGGGTCGGGTACACGGTCGGCGCGCACTGGAGCCCCGGCCCGGCCGGCGGGATCGGTGCCTCCGTTTCCTTCGGCGGGGAACTGGATGCCGAACTGCAGAGCGGAACGGGGTCGAGTCGTTCCTACAAGTTGCCGGTCACGGTGCAGGCGGGCGGGAGCGGTCGTATCCTGCCGACGCTGCTCGTCGCGCTGGGGGGAACATGGTCCGGCTGGTCGGCCGCCACCGAAGACGATCCGGGCGGGATCTTCGCGCGTGACACGTGGTCGGCTCAGGCGGGGATCGAGTGGGATGGCATCACGATCGGACAGCGGCCTATCCCCGTGCGGGTGGGCGGCAGGACCGGCGTTCTGCCGTTCGGCGGCGACCCCGACGGCGACGGCATCGAGGAGAGGGCGGCAACCTTCGGCCTCGGCGCGCTATTCGCCAGCGGCGCGGTGCGACCCGACCTCGCCGTCGAGTTCGGCACCCGCAGCGACGGATTGGGTCTCGATGAGAGCTACTGGCGTCTGGGCGTCTCCATGAGGGTCCTCGGGCGGTGAGCAGCGCTCCGGTCGCCGCCCCCCTGATCCTGGTGGTCGATGACAACCCGCTGAACGTCGAACCACTCTGCGATCTGCTGACCGCGATGGGGTATCGGGTCGATCAGGCTCTCGACGGCCCGACCGCCCTCGAAATCGCCCGCACCCGCCTCCCTGACCTGATCCTCCTCGACATCATGATGCCGGGGATGAACGGCTACGAGGTGTGCAATCAGCTCAAGCTGGAGCCTGCCACGGCCCGCATCCCGGTCGTCTTCGTCACCGCCCTCTCCGAAACAGAAGACAAGCTCCGCGCCATCGAAGCGGGCGGCGACGATTTCTTGACGAAGCCATTCAACCGGCCGATCCTCCTCGCCAGGGTCCGGTCGCTCCTCCGCCTCAAAGCCGCCCGCGACGATCTCGAAGCTTCGTACCGGCGTCTCCAGGCCCTCGAGCGGATGAAGGACGATCTGATGCGGATGATCGTCCATGATCTGAAGTCGCCGCTGACGGCCATCCTCGGTACCCTCGAGATGGCGCTCGAGGGCGACCTCGGTCCGCTGTCGCCTCAGCTCGAAAAGCTGCTCTCGGATGGCGTGCAGCGAGGTGCGGATTCGCTCCAGCTGATCGACGACCTGCTCGAGCTCACCCGCCTGGAGGAGTCGCAGGTCAACCTCATGCTGGAGTTGATCGACTGCGGCGATCTGCTCGAAGCGATGGCCGACGAGTGGCGCGTCCGGGTCGAGCAGAAGGGGTGCCGGATCGTCACCCGGTCGACGGCACGGTCACCGATCCTCGCCGACCGTCACATGCTGCGCAGGGTGTTCTCGAACCTCATCAGCAATGCACTGCGGCACGCGGGACGCCCGGTCCTGATCGAGCTCGCCGCGGAAACCGAAGGAGACGACGAGGGGGTTCGCTTCTCGGTGAAGGACGATGGTGTCGGGATTCCACCGGCGTATCACGACGTTATATTCCGAAAGTTTGGCAGCTTTCAGCGTCCCGGATCCCGCCCGACGTCCGGCCTGGGCCTGACGTTCTGCAAGCTCGCCGTCGAGGCGCACGGTGGTAGGATCTGGGTCGACAGCCAGGGTACCGGCGGAACCGTCTTTCACTTCGTGATCCCCCGGAAGTCCCCGCCGAACGAAGGGGCCGCAGCATGAAGCCGTGCCGGTGCCCGTGAGCAGCCGCAGCGAGGGGGAAGGCGGCGGGCAGCCACGCGAGGGCGTCTTCGTCGCGTTCGAAGGGGTCGAAGGATCCGGCAAGAGCACCCAGTCCGAGCTGCTCGCGAATCATCTCCGGGAATTGGGCATCGAGGTCGTCCATGCCCGGGAGCCCGGATCGACGCCGTTCGGTGAGCGCGTGCGCCAGCTGGTCCTGAACGAGACGGGGATCAGCATCCCGCCACTCAGCGAGATGTTCCTCATGCTCGCCGCCCGCGCGGCCTTCGTTCAGGATGTCGTGGCGCCGGCTCTCGCGGCGGGGAAGGTGGTGATCGCCGATCGATTCGAGCTGTCCACCCTCGCGTACCAGGGTGCAGGGCGCGGGTTGCCGCTCGAGGAGATCGTGCGCTGCAATCACGTCGCGACCGGTGGGGTGACTCCGCACATCACTTTCCTGCTGGATCTGCCGCCCGAGGAGGGCGTTCGGCGCCAGATTGCCGCCGCGAAGCGGCCGGACCGGATGGAGGGTGAGGCCGCCGAGTTCCACCGCCGGGTGGCGCGGGGCTACCGCGATCTGGCGGCCATGGTCCCGGGTATCGTACGGGTCGACGCGTCTGGCACCATCGATGAAGTACAGCGGCAGGTGCGACGGATCCTCGCCGAAAAGCACCCAGAAACATTCAATATCAGCCGGTTTATCAGCTAGCGTCGTCGACCAAATGCCCACGGGTCGACTCTAATCCTTCCGGAGCCGCGGAGGTTGAATGAAGCTCAAGCGTACAATCCTCGGACCCGTTCTGGTGGCGCTCTTCGCATTCGTGTCCGGTGGTTGGCTCCTCCAGCGCGGGGCTTCCGCGGCGCGTGGTGGCGCCGATCAGAGAGTGCTCCTCGAAGTCCTGGACTGGCTCGAGCGCGAGTACGTCGACGAGGACAAGGTCGAGGACGTTTACCAGATGGCGGTCGAGGGGCTGCTTCAGGAACTCGGCGACCCCAACACCACGCTGCTCACACCTCCCGACTACGAGCGCCTTCGGTCCGAGACCAGGGCTGAGTATGGCGGGCTCGGGATCCAGATCGCCGAGAGGGATGGCTGGATCACGATCCTCGCACCGCTCCCGGGAACGCCGGCCGAGCGCGCCGGACTCCTCGCGGGCGACCGGATCATCGAAGTCGAGGGCCAGTCGACGCAGGGGTGGTCCGACTCCGATGCGGTGGAGATGATCCGTGGCCCGCGTGGATCGCCGGTCAAGATCAAGATTCTGCGCCCGGGCGTCGAGGAGCCGATCGAGTACGAGATCGTCCGCGAGGAGATCCACATCCGCTCGATCCGCACGTCGTACATGATCGAGCCGGGAATCGGGTACGCTCGCCTCGACGTGTTCAGCGAGGTCGCGACGAACGAGCTTCGCGCAGCGATCGGCGCGCTGCGCGAGCAGGGAATGCGCGGGCTGATCCTCGACCTGCGCGGGAACCCTGGAGGGTTGCTCGACCAGGGCGTATCGGTCTCCGACCTGTTCCTGCCGCAGGGTGAACAGATCGTGGAGACCCGCGGGCGAGATCCGCGCCAGAACGTGGTGTTCCGCGCCTCCCGGCCGGAGGAGTTCCCGGGGCTTCCTATCGTCGTGCTGGTCGATCAGTTCTCGGCGAGCGCGTCCGAGATCGTCGCCGGGGCGTTGCAGGACCATGATCGCGCCCTCGTCGTCGGCACGCCGACGTTCGGGAAGGGCTCCGTGCAGACGCTGATCGCCCTCTCCGGCGGGAACTACCTGAAGATGACAACCGGCAAGTGGTACACACCCGCCGGGCGCTCCATCCAGAAGGACTCGAGCGGCGATACCGCGCTGGCCTTGGCCGCCGACGGCATGCCCCTCGGCGGAGACGGAACGCCGGTAGCGGAGATCGACACCGCCGGGCGCGAAGCGTATCGCACCCGTTCGGGGCGTGTCGTCTACGGTGGTGGCGGAATCGTTCCCGACGTCATCGTCCGGCCGGACACCCTCACGGTGGCCGAGCGGGAGTTCTTCGATGCGGCCTCGCGCTCGGGGAACAAGTACTGGAACGTGATCTATCGCTACGCGCTCGAGTACGTGCGGAGCCATCCGAACCTGCAGCCGGACTTCCAGGTGACGCCGGAGATGCAGCAGCAGCTCTTCAACATGCTGGCTGAGGAAGGCGTCGAAGTAACCTGGGAGCAGATGCAGGCGTCGCAGCGGTTGGTGCAGCAGCACGTCGGGGCGGAAATCGCGCTGGCGAAGTGGGGTCCCGAGGCGCGGGCGCAGCGGGCGAACCGCGACGACAATGTCGTGAGGGCCGCGGTCGATCTGCTGCGCAATGCGTCGGACACGCAGTCCCTGTTCGGCATGGCACAGGCGCGGGCCCAGCGGTAGCCGCGTCCGAGGGATTGCGCGACCGCGGTCGTTCGAGAAGACTTCGGCGGCAGGGTAGGGGAAGGGCGCGTTCGCGCCCTTCCTCGCTTGGAGAGTATCCGTTCCGGTAGTGCGCCCTACCGGCCCTCGATGATTGTGGAGTGGCCGGTCCGTACGCGCGCGAGCTCCCCCAGCCTGCCGCGCCATCCATCCCGCGCATCGCCGACGCCAGCGGCATGGTAGCTCACCGGCAACTTGTCCGAGCTCGACAATCCGGCGTGAAGTTCACGGCATGACGTCCGGCGCGGCGGAGGGCCGTCGTGGCGTGCTGCTGGCTGTGCTCTTCGCGTCGATCGTCGCGGTGAGCTGGGCCGCGCCACTCATTCGGTTCGCTGAGGCTCCGCCGCTCGCGATTTCGTTCTGGCGGCTCGCGCTCTCGTTGCCATTGATCGGCGCCTTGCTTGCGGTACGGCGCGAATGGGCGGAGGTGCGGACCCTTTCCCGGCGCGAATGGCTGGTCGCGGGTGCCGCAGGGGTGTTCCTTGCGCTGCATTTCGCGAGCTGGATCGCATCGGTGACGCTCACTAGCGTGGCGGCGTCGGTAGCGCTCGTGGCCACGCAACCCGTGTGGGTCGCCCTCCTCGCGATCGGGTTTCTCGGAGAGCGTCCGGCGCGCGGGCAGTGGCTCGGCATCGTGCTCGCCGTACTGGGCGCGGCGATCATCGGGTGGGGCGATCTGGGTGGCGGCAGCGACCCGCTCCTGGGCGACGGGCTCGCCCTGGCCGGTGCGCTCTTCGTCGCCTGTTACTATGTGATCGGCAGGCACCTGCGGCACCGGATCGGCATCTGGCCGTACGTGATGGTGGTCTACGGCCTGGCGACTCTCACGCTCGCGATCGCCGCGGTGGGGTCGGGGGTGGCCCTGCTGGGGCCGTTCACCGTGACCGACTGGCTCGTGTTCGCGGGCCTTGCGGTGGGTCCCATGCTCATCGGCCACACGGGCCAGAACTGGGCGTTGCGCTACCTTCCCGCGCACGCGGTGAACCTCACGCTGCTCGGGGAGCCCGTCGTGGCGACATTCATCGCCTACCTGTTGCCATCGATCGCAGAAACACCGACGATGATGACGATGGCGGGGGGCACGTTCATTCTCGCCGGGATCGTGCTCGGTCTGCGTAGGAGGTGAGATGGAAGGGATCGTCGAGGTCGTTCGAGGCGCGATCGTCGAATCGACGCACCGGGTTCATGCCGCCGTCGTCGACAGCGAGGGGCGTCTGCGAGCAAGTGTCGGGGATCCGGACATCATCACTTTCTTCCGCTCGGGCGCGAAGCCCTTCCAGGCGCTGCCCCTGGTCCGCGACGGGGCGATGGATCGGTTCGGGATCACCCTCGAGGAGCTGGCTCTCTGCTGCGGGTCGCATTCGGGCGAAGCGCGGCATCTCGAAACCGCGTTGTCTCTCCTCACCCGCATCGGCATGGATGCCGAGGCACTCGCGTGCGGCGCGCATGCCCCCCGGAGCGAGAGAACCCGCCTGGAGCTCGCCGAAGCGGGCCTCGAACCCGGGCGGCTCCACAACAACTGCTCCGGCAAACACGTCGGCATGCTGGCGCTGGCGCGGTCCCACGGCTGGGACACGACCGGCTACACTCGGGCGGAGCACCCGGTGCAGGGGAGGATCCTCGCGGAGATCGGCCGCTGGGCGGGGATGCCCCTGGAAGCCGTCGGCTTGGGCATCGACGGATGCGGAGCCGTTTCCTTCGCTCTCCCGCTGCGTCAGATGGCTTTCGCCTACGCGTCACTCGCCGGGGCCGCCAGGCGTGGGCAGCGCGACGCGACCTACGTCGTCGGGGCGATGACCAACTATCCCGAGATGGTGGCGGGCGAAGGCCGCATCTGCACGGAGCTGATGGATCGCACAGCCGGCCGGCTGGTGGCCAAGGCCGGCGCGGAGGGACTCTACTTCGTCGGCGTCCCGGGTGCAGAGCTCGGAATCGCAGTGAAGATCGAGGACGGCTCGGCGCGGGCCGTCGAACCCGCCATCCTCGCGATCCTCCGCCAGCTCGACCTGATCTCCGAGGACGATCTCGGTGCGCTCTGGTCGCACGCCTATCCCGACCTGGTCAACACCCGCGGGGAGGTCGTCGGTCAGCTTCGCCCGAGGATCGAGCTTCAGTCGGTCGAGGTCTGAATCCTTCTCAGCACCCTCCAATCGGTACTTCCGACATCTCCGCTGGCGCCAACGCTCGGATTCGATCGGTCCGGGGGTTGCCAGGTCGACCACCCACGGAGCCAGATTAACGGTTCACGGAGGCCGCGGGACGCGCGCGATCATCCAGTCACCGGTGTGCCGTGGACCGCTGCCGGTTGCTCCGTACTTCCTTGCCTGGTAGGCGCCGGGGCAAGGATGTCCCGACCCCGAACGCCACGGATCCATAGCAGGACGCGACGAACATGTTTCTCGATCACGCCATCATCGAAGTTCAGGCCGGGCACGGGGGCGCCGGGGCAGTCAGCTTCCGCCGGGAGGCGTTCGTTCCTCACGGCGGCCCCGACGGAGGCGACGGTGGAGACGGCGGCGACATCGTGATCGCGGCCGACCCCCAACTATCAACTCTGCTGGACTACCGCTATCGAAATCGCTACAAGGCGC
>CAZJEH010000097.1:9397-14627 GCA_964544905.1 uncultured Gemmatimonas sp. | reverse complement strand
CGCGGGTTAGAAGCACTTATCGACGTATCGACAGGCGGATGGATCCCGGCCTTCGCCGGGATGACGGAGCTGGCTTTCAGCCACATCTCATAGACACGAAGTCAATGCGATAGGGACGGTTGAACGGTTCTGAGACAGCCTCGAAGGGCGGAATCCATTGGCCGGCAATAGGATAGGACCATCCCTCCCGTTTCGGGCCGACTGATGGGTCCCGGCCTGCGCCGGGACGACGGGGAAGGTTGGGTGATTTCGAGACCACTGTCCTGCGCCTGGATGACGGTGGGTTTCAGCCGCACTGAACCCACACCGGGTCAGTGCCATAACGGACCATCCGGCAGTTTTGACACGGCCCTGCGCCGGGATGAGATGGTGGTGAGGTAGCGCGGATAGGGCCGTCCACGATTCCTTTGCGGCGCAATGGGCCTTTCCTTGGGCGGACTGCTCCGCCCGAGGTCCCGGCCCGGTGCCCACGCCTCGGTGCAGCCCGAACGACAGGCGTCGAGCGAGCAGCCGCCGCTACCGCCCGGCGCCGGGGTTGTACCTGTTCGGCGCGCCCGGAGTCGGCAGTGCCGCCGTCAACACCGCCCCCGCGGGATAGGAGCGAGCGACCGGGGCCGTCAGCGTGATTCCACTACCCGCCACGGTAGTGTCCGCCGCGTGGGCGAGCCTGAGCGGCGCGGCGACGGTGATGACGCCGCCACCCCGGCCGCGCTGCACCTGGGCGATGGTCGCGGTCTCCTCGCCGACACCCGTGCCGATGGTGATCGACTGGCCGGCCACGAACCCGGCGGGATTCGCAACGGGGAGAGTGGTGTCGCCGGGCTGCACCGCCTCTCGCAGGCGGCTGCTGCCGGGCGTGCCGACGGACGCGATGACGGCGGCTTCGCTGTCCGAGCCGCTGACGAGCATCACGGTCTGGCCAGGCGCGAATCCCGCCACCTCGGCCACCTTGATGTTGGTGGCGCCGGCTGGCACGCCGTCGGGTAGGGTGGTGACGGACTGCACCATGAAGTCGGTGCAGAGGTTGTCGGTGTCGTTGCCGTCGGGGAATCGCCCGATGCTGCGGTTGGGCGCGCCCGGTGCCGCGGCCGCGGCGGCGGTGGCGGCGGTCGACGGACCGGACCCGGCGCCGGGAACCACGGCGA
Organism: uncultured Gemmatimonas sp.; assembly: GCA_964544905.1. Taxonomy (GTDB): domain Bacteria; phylum Gemmatimonadota; class Gemmatimonadetes; order Longimicrobiales; family Longimicrobiaceae; genus WHSP01. Next base: position 13,482 of record CAZJEH010000097.1, on the reverse strand, counting down.
TGCAACCGCCCTGGTGCTGCACACCCTCGAGCGTCGCCAGATCAGGCCGGGTGATGTACCCGCTCGCGCTCGAGTTGCTCTGCTGCGATCCGTAGACGATGGCGTCCATCACCACCTCGCCGGACGGATCCGTCAGCGCGATGGCGCCCCCCGTGATGAAGAGGGTGCTGCCGAACCAGGCATCCGGCGCCGGACCCTGATAGCCCTCATTGGGCACGCCGGCGTAACTCACCGGTGTGCCATACGGGTGATCGGCCGCCAGCGGACGGTCGAGCACGACGCCGCTGCCCAGCGCCTGCACGGCCTCGCCGCTGCGATGGGGAAAGCGCGTGGCAGGGGTGAAGGAAATCCCCGTCCCCCGACCCCAGACGTCGACGCCGGCGGTGTGCGGGAGCCGGAGCGGTGCCGTCAGCGTAACACCGGTGCCGTCGGGCCCGGCGGTGCCGACGGCGGCAACGACCGCCCGTTCCATCCGCTGCCCGGTGCCTATCGTCAGCGTGTCACCCACGCTGATGTTCTCCAGCGCCGCGAGCTTGAGGTTGGTGTCGCCGGGGGCGGTTGTGGCCGCCAGCGTGGTCTGGGTCGCGGGCTTGCCCACCGCCGTCACCGTCGCGATCTCGGTATCGCCGCCCAGGGCGATCATGATCCTGTCCCCGACGGCGAACCCTTCCGTGCTGTGTACCGGCAGGTTGGTGGTGCCCGCCGGGTAGTCCAGCCAGGGGCCGGTCGAGACGGCGATGAAGATCTTGGTCGGCTCGGTAGCCGCGGTTCCGACGCTCCGGACGACGCGACGCTCACCGCCGATCACGACCTCCGCGCCAGGCGCCAGGCCGGTCGTGCTGCGCAGGTTGACCGTGGTCTCCCCCGCGGCGGCGGGAGCCGCCAGACCCGAGTTGGACAGACCCAGCAGATAGTGGGCACGCGGTCCGATGGTCGTGCCGTCGGGAATGGTCACCAGCGTCACTGGCGCCGACCAGGTGCGGGTGTTGATCAGCTTCCAGCCGGAGATGTCCACCGGCTCGGCACCGGCGTTGTACAGCTCGATGAACTGGTCGGTGGCATTGCCGCCGGATGCGAAGCGCAGCTCGTTGAGCTTGACCGGCTCCACGCTGCGCACCCGCTGCTCGCTCACGTCGGCGCCGCCGTTCCAGGTCGCCCGAACGGTCAGGAAGCCCATGCTGGCGGCGTTCGGCGCGGTGATCTCGAAGGTGGCGCGCACGGAGTCGCCCGGCGCCACCGACGCGAAGTTGGCCGCTCCGACGGCCCGCGCCGACCACCCCTGAGGAAGCGAGACGGTCAGGCGCACGTCCGCCATCGGCGATGAGGTCGTGTTGAGGAACTTCGCGGTGACCTCCCTGACCGAGTTCGGCGCGAAGCTCGTCAGCCGGGTCTGGGTCAGCCGCGCGAAGTCGTACCTCGCCGCGACGATGTTGGCCTGTACCCGCTCGGCGACGTCACTGCTGGGATGGCCGAACGTCATCACCCCCTCGAAGAAGGTCCCGGCAGAGCCGTTGCCGTTGTCGCCCCCGTTCCCCATCTGGATCGCGCCCTTCTTGCGCATGGGGTAGTAGGCGTTGTTCTCGTTCGAACCCGGACGCGGCCCCGCGTAGAACGTCTGCACCCCGCCCCGCTGGGCGTCGGCGCCCTTCAGCTCCCAGTAGTTCCGGCCACCGCCACCGAACATCCCGGTCACGAAGTCCCAGGTGATCGTGGGGTCGGCCTCGTTGACGCGCGCGTTGTAGCCTGAGAAGAGGCCGGCCTCCATGTCCGACATGATCCACGGGCCGGGGCCGGAGCCGCTGCCCCAGGCGGTGGCGGTGCCGAAGTAGACGCTCTCCATCGTGCCGGTGCCGACCGCCAGCCCGTTCGTCGAGGCGTTGCCGTAGTTGAAGCAGCAGCCGTTGGAGTAGTGATGGCCATCCACCACCACGTGGATGCCGGCGGGCTCGTCGTCGATCGGCAGATCGCGGGCGTTGTTGTTCCGGAAACCCATCCCGGGCATGATGTACACGCCGTACGCCTTGTGCCCGCCACCGATGGTGATGGGCGCCATGTCGGCGATGGGCTGCGTATCGAAGCCGCCGACGTCCGGGCCGAAGTAGAGGGGACCCGGAGGGGCCTGCATCAGGTCGTTGCCCTTCCCCGACTGATCGTAGATGCGATTGATGTAGCACAGCGTGCCGGCGCAGAAGCGGTCCTGCGCCTCCGCGTCGGCGAAGCCACCCTCGATGACGCCGATGTCGAGCAGCTGGCCATCAGCCCGCTTCACCTGGTAGAGGGGGCCGGTGTAGCGGGAGTAGAGAGACCGCACAGTCGAGTGGGCGGTGACGCAGGGGGTCCCGCCGGCCGCGTAGATGTCGCAGGGGCCTTCGGGGCGGGTCTGCTGGGCGGCGGCGGGCGCGACCGAGGCCGCGGTAGCGGTAACAAGGGCGAGTGTGAACAGCATCTGATGCAGGCGTGGCATCGGCGTCCCCTTACGGTTCGGATTTGGGGTGAGACGAGGCTCGGTGGTCCCTTATCAGTACCAATGCGCCCGGTGGCGTCTATCCGCAAGCCCGACGGGGCAGCCAGTCTGGCTCGCCAGGTGGCGGACGCGATGAACCTTCCGGCGGGTCACTCACAATCGCCGGAAAATCGCCAACGCTCCGATCGGGCTCAGTTTCTTGCAGGCGTGGCTCCTACCGCAGTCCCGTTTGGCGGCCCAGTCGCAGAGTTGTCCGCTAACCTCTCAGCCGCAACCCGCCGCGGCGTCCGCCTAACCCTCCCGATAGGTTGTCACCTGGCTACGTGGCAGCGGTACCCCACTGGCCTGCTGCTTAGCGGAGTCCCGCCCTCATGCCGCCTAGCGACCGGCAGTGGTCATTTCGCAACCGCTCCTCGCGCCGCCCGAGCACCCATCGTGCGTGCATCCTCGCCTTCCGCCCCGCACCCTGGGAACGGCGCATTTCCCGCCTGGGTACCACGGCGGACACTTATCACGTGAGCGGAAGATGAACTTCAGATATAGACATATCGTCCTCGTCCTGGCGGTGCTGACCGCGTGCGGGGAAAGCGATACGGCGGACCGGGTGGGCGAGGCGGATGTCGCGCGTCCACAGCCGGAGACGGCCGCGAGGGAGGAGGCGGGACCGACAGTGTCCCCGAACCCGGCGCCGGGTGATTCCGTGGACGCTCTTCACCAGCCGCCGATCGAGGCTGGCGGTGATGCTCAGCCGACCGCCCCCGCGGAGGCGCCCCCGAGCGCTGCTCCCGCGGACCAAACGCCGGAGCCAGTCGCCCCGCCCGCCGCCAACGACGCCTCCGCCATCCTCGCCCGCGCCGAGCGCGCCTACTCACAGCTCCGCTCCCTCCAGGCGGACTTCGAGCAGGAGGTCTACGTCCCGCTGCTGGATGTGACCCGGCAGAGCCGTGGCCGTATCTACCACCGGCCGCCGAACCTGTTCGCAATGCGCTTCACCGAGCCGGAGGGCGACCTCCTCGTCGCCGATGGGCGGGACGTGTGGATGTACTATCCGAGCACCGATCCGCGTCAGGTGATGCGCAGCAACCTGTCGGCGGGGGGGCAGCAGGTGGACCTCCAGCGGGAGTTCCTCAGCAACGCCACGGAGCGCTACAACGCCACCCTGAACGGCACGGAAACCGTCGGGGGGAGGAGCGCCTACTCGCTGACCCTGGTGCCGCGCGGCCCGTCGCCGTACCGCCGGATCCGTATCTGGGTGGACACCGAGGACGCCCTCGTCCGCCGGTTCGAGATCGTCGAGGAGAACGAGAGCGAGCGGCGGCTGCAGCTGTCCAACTTGCGGCCGAACGTCGACATACCCGACTCGATCTTCCAGTTCACGCCGCCGCCGGGGGCCGAGGTGTTCCAGCCCTGAGGGACGCGCGGCCACGATTCCGGCGCGTTCCCGGAGGAGGTGCAGGCCCCTCGGCTTCGCTCGGGGCGACAAGGCGGGCGGGCGTTAATCGAGGTCGGCCGGTGGGAGAAGGCCCGACGGGCCCTCCCCCCGCACCTGCGCCTTCCATTCGCAGTTCTTCCGCCCGCCTTTCGGCCCCGCGCCGCCGGCGATGGCCTCCAGCTTGCCCGC
>CAZJEH010000097.1:0-9387 GCA_964544905.1 uncultured Gemmatimonas sp. | reverse complement strand
TTCCGCCGCTGAAATCAACCCTCAGCCGCACGTCATGGCCAAGAACGCGACCTTCGACATCACCTCGACCATCGACCTGCAGGAGGTCGACAACGCCGTCAACCAGGCGCGCAAGGAAGTCGCTCAGCGGTACGACTTCAAGGGCGCCAGGGTCTCGATCGAGTTCGACCGCGCCGCAGGCACCCTCGTCCTGAGCGCCGACGATGACTACCGCCTGAAATCGCTCGTCGACGTCCTCCAGACCAAGCTGGTCAAGCGCGGCGTTCCGATCCGCAACCTCGACTACGGGACCAGCGAGTCGGCGTCCGGGGGCACCGTTCGCCAGACGATCCGGCTGCAGCAGGGGATCTCGACGGAGAAGGGCAAGGCGATCGTTCGCGCGATCAAGGATGGCGGGTTCAAGAAGGTCCAGGCACAGATCCAGGACGACCAGGTCCGCGTGCAATCGCCGTCCATCGACGAGCTGCAGGCCGTCATCCGCTACCTGAAGGAGCAGGATTTCGGGCTCGAGCTCCAGTTCGGGAACTTCCGATCGTGAAGACGACCAGCCGGCGGGCAGGCGATGGTGATGCGTTCGTCCGGGCGGGGGAACGATGACGACCGATGACCGTTCCGGCCGGCTCTTCGAGCGCGCCTCGGCCGTCATCCCCGGGGGTGTCAACTCGCCCGTGCGGGCCTTCCGCGCGGTGGGCGGCCAGCCGTTCTTCGTCGCACGCGGAGAGGGCTGCCGGCTGTGGGACGTCGATGGCAACGAGTACATCGACTACGTCCTCTCCTGGGGCCCGCTGATTCTCGGCCACGCGCACCCCGCCGTTGTCAGCGCGGTGACGGTGGCGGCGCGGGCAGGGACGTCGTACGGCGCGCCGACCGCGGCCGAGGTCGAGCTGGCGGAGGCCGTCCGGTCGTTCTTCCCGAGCATGGAGATGCTCCGCTTCGTCAACAGCGGGACGGAAGCGACGATGACGGCCGTGCGGATCGCGCGCGGATACACCGGCCGGGACCTGCTGCTGAAGTTCGAGGGGTGCTACCACGGCCACGGGGACTCCTTCCTGGTGAAGGCCGGGTCCGGCGTGGCGACACTGGGGCTGCCGAACTCCCCCGGCGTACCCGCGGACCTCTCGCGGCTGACGCTCACCGCGCCTTTCAACGACCTCGAGGCCGTCGAGACGGTCTTCCGCGAGTACCCGGGTCGGATCGCGGCGGTGATCGTCGAGCCGGTGATCGGCAACGCCGGGTTCATCCCGCCGGACAACGGGTTCCTCGCCGAGTTGCGGAGGATCACCCGCGATGATGGAGCCCTGCTGATCTTCGACGAGGTGATGACGGGGTTCCGTGTCGCGCCGGGGGGTGCCCAGGAGCGGTTCGGCATCGACCCGGATCTCACGACGCTGGGGAAGGTGATCGGTGGCGGGCTTCCCGTCGGTGCGTACGGCGGCCGGCGGGAGATCATGGAGCACGTCGCGCCGCTCGGGCCCATCTACCAGGCGGGAACGCTGTCAGGGAACCCGCTGGCGATGGCCGCGGGCCTCGCCCAGCTCAAGGTCCTCCGGGAGACGTATCCGTTCGACCTGCTCGAGGCGCGCACCCAGCGGCTCGTCGAGGGAATCGTCGGGCTGATCCAGGAACGTGGATATCCGGCGGTCGGCGGGTCGCTCGGCTCGATGTGGGGCGTCTTCTTCGCCGAGTCCCCCGTGCGCAACTTCGCGGACGCCCAGCTCAGCGACGTGGCGCGGTTCAGGTCGTTCTTCCACGAGTGTCTCGCACGGGGCGTATTCTTTGCGCCGTCGCCGTTCGAAGCCGGGTTCACCTCCACCGCCCACGAGGAAACCGATATCGATGAGACGCTCGACCGCGTCGCGGAGGCGATCCGGGCGGTTCCGTAGTCCGGGGCTGTTGCTCCTGCTCGGGATCGCGGCCTGCGCACCGGTCCCCTCGGCTCCGCTCCCCGGCCCTGAGCCTGCGCCGCCCGAGGAGGCGCCGGCGGAGGAAGCCCCGGTCCCCGAGGAGGTCGTGACACCGACCCCGCCTCCCCTGCCCACGCTCGAGCCGGTGGTGCGGGTCGGGATCGCGGTGGACACGGTCCAGGTCACGCTCGGCGCCTCCGGCGAGTACGAGGTCTTCGACGCCGTCAACTACCGCGTCATCCATCGTCTTCCGGGAAGCCAGCAGGTGGTCGTGAGGGCCGATCCGTCAGGGCTGCGCGTCGGGTCGGGGGGGATGGAGACGCAGGCCGGCGGCCTGATCACGGTGCGGGCGATCAGCAGGGACGGTCTGGTGACGATCGGCGGGAGGCCCTACCGCGGTGACGTCGTCGTACAGGCCACGCCTTCGGGCCGGCTGACGGTGATCAACCGGGTCGACATGGAGGCGTACCTCCTGGGCGTGGTGCCGCTGGAGATCGGTCGGGTGGGGCCGGAGTTGCTGGAGGCGGCCAAGGCGCAGGCGGTGGCCGCGCGGACCTATGCGATCGCCTACCTCGGCCGGCGCGACGACCTCGGCTTCGACGTCTTCGCCACCGTCGAGGACCAGGTGTACGGTGGCGCCAGTGGGGAGCACGACCCCGTCTCCCGCGCCGTCCGCGAGACCGCCGGCGAGATCCTGATCTACGACGGGCGGCCCATCGAGGCCTACTATCATTCGACCTGCGCCGGCCGGACCGCCGCGATCGAGGAAGTGTGGCCGGAGCCGCCGCAGCCGTATCTCGTCTCCATCGAGGACGTCGACCCGGTGACGGGGCAGGCGTACGACGTGACCTCCAGCCGCTTCCGCTGGACCGTGCGATGGCCCGCCGACTCCCTCCGGAGGATCTTCAACCGGACGCTGGCCGATTCCCTCCCGGCAGGGGTGACCGACGTCGGTGAGATCCGCGACATCCAGACGCTGGAGCTGACACCCTCGGGCCGCATCGCGCGCATGCGCATCACGACGGCGAACGCGACCTTCGAGGTAGGGCGCGACCGCATCCGCTGGATCTTCCTGACGCCGGAAGGGCCGATCCTCAACAGCTCGCGTTTCCAGGTTACGCTGGTCCGCGACGAATCCGGCCGCGTCACGGAGGTCGTGGCGGACGGGATGGGCTGGGGTCACGGGATCGGGATGTGTCAGGTCGGTGCGATGGGTCGGGCGCGCGCGGGACAGGGGTACCAGCAGATCCTCCAGGCGTACTATCCTTCCACCCAGCTCGTGCCCCTGTACCGGTGACGGGCGGAGAGTGGAGATGCGGATGAGGGGACGACGGATGGGGTGGATATGGACGGTGACGGTGGCGGTCCTGGGCCTGCTCGCCCCGGTGAGCGCCGCCGCCCAGGGGCTCGCCGACTACGACTACGAGGACCTGGAGTTCCGCGGCATCGGGGCGGAGGTCGGCCGCATCTGGCCGTCGCAGGTCGAGCCGACCACCAGCTTCGGGCTGCGGCTCGATCTCGGGATGGTCGGCCCGCGGGTGCGCATCGTTCCGACCGCGCGGTTCTGGTCGTCATCCCTCCGCCGGGAAGAGCTGGACCACCTGGCCGAGCAGATCATCCTGGTCTGCGAGCGGCAGCCGGACGCGGAGTGCCCGGAGTCGCTCGACCTGGGCGAGATCCGGCTGAGCGACCTGGAGCTCGCGACCGACGCGCACTTCCTCCCATTTCCCGACGCGGTCGTCTCGCCGTACGCCGGCCTGAGCCTGGGGCTGCACCTCCTGAACGGGCGCGGCGATTTCATCGACGGCACGTTCGTGGAGGATCTGCTCGACGCCGTCGCCCCCGGGCTGGGTACCGTGGCCGGTGTGAGTGTCGCGCTCGGCGAGTCGTTACAGGTGGGCGGCGAAGCACGCTTCATGCTGGCGAGCGACGTACGCTACGGTAGCATATCGGTGTTCGGAGCGTGGTTCCTGCCTGCTCCGGGCGTCGACGAATCGATGGCCTTGCGAGGAGGTCGGCGATGAGCGCGGCATCCGCATCGGCGCGGGTGGCGATCGTGGGGACGGGAGCGATCGCGCAGGTGGTCCATCTTCCAATCCTGACGCGGATGCGCGGCGTCGAAGTGGCCGGGATCTTCGACGTAGACACGGCCAAGGCCCGCACGCTGGCGGAGCGCTTCGCCGTGCCGCGGGTCTACGAGTCGCTCGATGCGGTCTGGAAGGACGACACGACCGACGCGGTCGTCATCTGCACGCCGAACCACGTCCACGAGGAGCAGGTGACGGCAGGACTGTCGGCCGGGAAGTACGTGTTCTGCGAGAAGCCGCTCGCGCTGTCGGCGGAGGCGGCGGCGCGGGTTCTGGCCCGGCGGGGGGCGAAGGACCGGCTGATGGTGGGGATGAACCAGCGCTTCCGTCCGGACGCCGCAGCGCTCCGGAGCTTCGTCTCCGCGGGCGATCTGGGGCAGATCCAGTTCGTCACCGCCGGCTGGCTGAACCGCGGGGTCGGCCGGTCGGGGCGTACGTGGCGACACCGGAAGGCGGGCGCCGGCGGCGGTGTGCTGATGGACCTCGGCATCCAGATGCTCGATCTGGCGATGTGGCTGATCGGGTATCCCGAGCCTGCCCGAATTTCCACCTTCCTCCACGCGGGGAAGGGGACGGAGGTGGAGGATTCGGCCATCCTTTTGCTGGAGCTGGAGGGCCACCGGCAGATCAGCCTGGAGCTGACGTGGGGCCTGATCGCCGACCGGGACCGCCAGCATCTCCACCTCGTCGGGAGCGACGGGTCCGGCTCGCTGACGCCGCTCCGCGTGCTCAAGCAGACCGACGACGGCATCCTCGATGTGTCGCCCCAGCTCACGCAGGGGCGTGAGAACCAGTTCACGGCGTCGTATCGGCAGGAGCTGGCCCACTTCGTGGGCGCTGTTCGTGGGGAGCACGACATAGACGCGCCGAGGGAGCAGGTGACGCTGCTGCGCATCGTGGAGGCGGCGTACCGGTCGGCCAGGGAGGGTGCGGAGGTGGTGTTCGAGCCCTGACGCTGTTCAAGGTTGTTGGAACAGCGGGGATCACGCGAAGCCGCGAGGCCGCGAAGGAGTCATACGCAATCGATGGTACTTTCTTCAGGAGGATATGAGACATGTCGGACGATAGGAGCAGGGAGGAGCTGATCGCGGGGCTCAACGAGGATCTCTCCGCGGAGTACCAGGCCGTGGTGATGTATCGCACCTACGCGAGCCTCGTGAGCGGGCCGTTCCGGCAGGACCTGCGCGCGTTCTTCGAGGGCGAGATCCCGGACGAGCTGGGACACGCGGCATTCCTCGCCGACAAGATCGTGGCCCTGGGCGGCCGGCCGACCACCGAGGTGCCGCCGATCCCGTATACGGACGACAATCGGAAGATGCTGGAGAACGCGCTCCAGGCCGAGATCGACACCATCGATCGGTACACCCGCCGGATCGAGCAGGCTGAGAAGGCGGGCGAGGTCGCGGTGAAGGTCCAGCTCGAGGACCTGATCGTCGACGAGAGTCAGCACCGGGACGACATCCGGAGGATCCTCAAGGACTGGCGGTAACGCCGGGACGGCGTTGGGTCGAGTCTATTCGGCAAAGCTGGACGGTCGCGGAAGGAGGCGGAACCCGGGCCGCGCGAGCCGGCGTGATCGTGCGGCCCGGCAGGTCGGCAGGTCGCAACCGCGAAATGGGATTTGCTGTCGCCCCGAGCGAAGCCGAGGGGCCTGCACATCTCCCTGCCCGCTCACGGAAGCCGGATTGCACCGGCATCACGCTCCCGGCAGCGCCCGCAACGCGCAGTCACGTCCGCCCGCACTGCATAACTTCCCCCGAATCCCCCGCTTCGTTATCTTTGAATGATATTTCGTACAGGTAATCGGAGGTTCGACCCGGCCTCGCGAGGGTCCGGAGCAGGGTCCCGAACCGCGAGCGGGCACGGCGAACGTCAATCCAGATATTCTCATGAAAGCCGGCATTCACCCGAACTATCAGACCACCACCGTCCACTGCGCGTGCGGGAACACGTTCCAGACCCGCTCGACGCAGCCGGAGATTCACGTAGAGATCTGCTCCGCGTGCCATCCGTTCTTCACCGGCAAGCAGAAGCTGGTTGACACGGCGGGGCGGGTGGAGCGGTTCCGCCAGCGCTACGACAAGCAGGGCGGCGGCAAGTGATCCCAGAGCCGGGACCCGCGTCCCGGCTCTGACGCTTGTTGTGCACCACGGCGGCACTTCTTCCGCGCGATATCCATGAAGGAGCGGATCGAGGAGATCGAGCGGCGCTTCGACGAGATCTCGTCCTTGCTCGCGGATCCGGAGGTGATCGCGGATCCGAAGCGGCTCCGCGAGGTTTCGCGTGAGCACTCGCAGCTCTCCGAGGCGATGGAGGCCATCGCGCGGGTCCGGCGGCTGAAGGCGGAACTTGCGGACGCCCGCCAGGTCGCCTCGGAGTCGAGCGGTGACGCCGAACTGCACGCGTTCGCCGTCGAGGAGGAGCGCCGGCTCGAGGGCGAGCTCGCTGCCGCCGAGGCTGACCTGAAGCGGTTGCTCATGCCGCGCGACCCGATGGACGATCGGGATGCGGTCGTCGAAATCCGGGCCGGCACGGGCGGCGACGAGGCCGCGCTCTTCGCGGGCGACCTGCTGCGCATGTACACCCGTTTCGCCGAGTCGCGCGGCTGGAAGGTCGAACCGCTGAGCCGCTCGGAGGGAAGCGCGGGAGGGGTGAAGGAGGCGGTGTTCATCGTTCGAGGGCCCAACGCCTACGGCGACCTGCGATACGAGTCGGGGGTCCACCGGGTGCAGCGCGTTCCCGTGACGGAAAGCCAGGGGCGCATCCATACGTCGGCGGCGACGGTCGCCGTCCTGCCCGAAGCCGAGGAGGTCGACGTGCAGATCAACGAGGGCGACCTCAAGATCGACGTTTACCGCTCGTCCGGTCCCGGGGGGCAGTCCGTGAACACGACGGACTCCGCGGTCCGCATCACCCACCTGCCGACCGGCCTCGTGGTGACCTGCCAGGACGAGAAGTCCCAGCACAAGAACAAGGAGAAGGCGCTGGCGGTCCTGCGCTCGCGGCTGCTCGATCTGCGGATCGCGGAGCAGGAGGCCGAGCGCGCGCGCACCCGGCGTCTCCAGGTGGGGACGGGGGACCGGTCGGCGAAGATCCGTACCTACAACTTCCCACAGAGCCGCGTGACGGATCATCGGATCGGGTACACGACCCACGCCCTCCAGCAGGTGCTCGACGGCGACCTGAACGACCTCATCGAGGCGCTCCGCCTCGCCGGTCAGGAGGAGCAGGCGGCATGACCTTCCGCTCGCTCGCTTGAAGACGGTGTCGAAGGCCTGGACCCCCGTCGAACTCATCCGCTGGACGGAGAGCTACCTGTCCGCCCGGGGGTTCGAGAACGCGCGCCTCAACGCCGAGCTGCTGCTCGCCGGCGTGCTGCGCGTGAAGCGCCTCGACCTCTACCTCCAGTACGACCGACCGCTACACGTCGACGAGCTGGCCGAGTTCAAGGCCCGCCTACGCCGGCGCCTGCGGCACGAGCCCCTGCAGTACATCGAGGGCACCGCCTCCTTCCGCGAGCTGACCCTGAAGGTCGACTCGCGCGTGTTGATTCCGCGCCCGGAGACGGAGCTGCTCGTCGGGGCCGTGCTGGATTGGGCCGGAAGGCGGCCGGGCGGAACGCTCGACGTGCTCGATGTCGGGACCGGCTCCGGCGCGATCGCCCTGAGCCTGTGCCTGGAGGGCGAGTTCCGGCGCATCGTGGCGACTGACATTTCCGGGCCGGCACTCGATCTCGCGCGCGCGAACGCGGAGCGCGTAGGCGTGTGCGGCATCGACTTCCGGCTCGGTTCGATCTATGATCCCGTCGTCGACGAGCGGTTCGACGTCATCGTCTCGAACCCACCGTACGTAGCGCGACGCGACGAAGGGCTGCTGCCGCCGGAGGTCCGGGAATGGGAGCCCGCGGAGGCGCTCTTCGCCGGGGATGACGGACTGGAGGCGATCCGCCAGCTCGTCGGCGGCGCGCCCTCTCACCTCGAGCCGGGCGGGTTGCTGGCGATGGAGATTGGCGCGGACCAGGCGGCCGACGTGGCCGCCCTCGTCGAGGCCGATGGACGGTTCGAGGATCCCGTCGTCCTCCCCGATCTCGCTGGTCGGGACAGGATGGTGCTCGCCGTGCACCGCGGCCAAACCCCGCGGGTCACACCCCTCATCATGAACAGCGGGAGACAGGATCTTGGAGAGTATCGAGGAAAGGGCGCGTGAGGTCGGCCGGTTGCTCGCCCAGACGGACGAGTACAAGTCGATGCGGCGCGCGAACGAGCGGCTGGAATCGAACCGCGAGATCCTGGTCCTGATGAACCAGCTGGCGGATCTCGAGGACCAGATGACGACGTCGCTGCGGGCCGGACAGCATCCCTCCCAGGAAGTCCAGGAGGAGTACACCCGGCTGGCCGAGGACCTCCAGCAGCGGCCCGAGTATCAGGCCGTAGCCGCGGCGCAGGCCAACTTCGAGCGACTGATGGGCCGGATCAACGAAGAGATCGCGCGCGGGATCAGGGCGGGCGAGCAGAGCCGGATCATCCTTCCCTAGGCGGAGCATCCAATGGCAGCTGCCAACATCCCGAAGCACGTGCAGGACCAGGCGGTGAAGTTCCTGTCGCCGGTGTTCGAGCCGTTCATCCGGCGCAAGGTCGACCCGAATTATGTGACCACCGTCGGATTCCTGGTCACCATCTCGGCGGGCATCGCCTTTTTCCTGGGCCACGTGCGCATCGGCGGGTTCCTCGTGCTGCTCGGCGGGTTCATCGACATCATCGATGGGCAGGTCGCTCGCGGAACCGGACTGGCTTCGGTGTTCGGCTCGTTCTACGATTCGACCCTCGACCGCATCTCCGAGATCGTCGTCTTCCTGGGGATCTTCTCGCTGTACGGCGGGGGGCACCCGGACTTCCACTACCCGTGGATGGTCTACACGGTGGCGCTGGCGATGGCCGGGTCGTTGATGGTCTCGTACACGCGCGCACGCGCCGAAGCGCTCGGCCTCGACTGCAACGTGGGCGTCATGCAGCGGCTCGAGCGGGTCGTGCTGATCGGCGGGTCCGCGCTGATCTTCGGCGGGGCGTTCGAGGGCGCCGTGCTGACCTGGGTCTTGATCATCATGGCCGTGCTAACCAACTTCACGGCGTTTCAGCGGATCGCGTGGGTGTACCGACACACCACCGAGAAGCAGCCGGACCGGCAGGTCAGCCGGCCGCGCGTAAAGGTCACCTCCGAATCACGCACGAATCCTTGAACATCACCCGGAAGGATCCAGCACCGGCGAAGGGGAAGCTCGGCGTCCTGCTGCCCGGCCTCGGCGCCGTTTCCACCACGTTCATCGCCGGCGTCGAGCTGGCGCGCCGCGGTCTTGGCCGACCGATCGGCAGCCTGACCCAGCTCGCGACGATACGCCT
>CAZJEH010000096.1:0-14767 GCA_964544905.1 uncultured Gemmatimonas sp. | reverse complement strand
AGACGCCGCGGTCGCACGCTCGGCCGCGGGGCGGGTCGAGCAGCTGCTCACCGACCCGGCGCTTCAGCCCGCCACGGCGCGCGCACTCATCGAAGTCGGCCGCGGCTTCTTCAGCCTGGAGGACTACGCGGCAGCCGAGCGCGCAGCTCGTCGGGCGCTGATCAGCGCAACGGAGCAGCGCGAGAACAAGGTCCGGTTCACCGCCGAGGCGCTCCTGGCCTCCATCCACGAGCGGACGGAGAGGGTGCGGGTCACGCCGGAGCCGACGCCGGCGGGCACTTCGACAGCCGGCGACGAGCTCGCCGCCGATTTCATTCGGACCCTGGAAGCAATCGCGGGCGCGGCCTGAGCCGCGCCCGTCGATCGTTTCGATTGCGTGCCCCGACCGATGACCGGGGCGAACTACTGACGGATCAGCCGCCGATGCCGGACCCGAGAAGAGGGCTCCAATGATTGGCGGTGCCGTTGGGAGCAGGAGCCGTCGGGCTCGAACTGCAGGCGGCGGCCGTGAGCGCGAGGACGAGCGCAACGAGAATCGAGCGGGTGGTCTTCATCTGTCTCATTCCGTTCTGAAGTAGGACCAAGGAAACGGCTGGTGCAGGAAGAGTATCGGCAGGTTTTCCGCGCAGCCCACACCTGAAAGCTGCGATTTCGCTCCTTTGGGGACTTTAATGTCGAATTAATCCTCCCAGCGTGCGGTCCGGACTGCTGTTGCCCAGCATCGATCCATCACCTGCCGCGCTACCTCGTCGTGCCCAGCGACGATCACTCCGCCATCCGTTCACTGTCATTTCTCACGCCAGTGCGACCCACCTCCGCCGCGGCGAACCCGAAGTCTCCGTCGCGTAGCCGTTTGCGTTCGCGTGCTCAGGGACGTTGCCTGCGGCCCGCTGCGACCTGGGGTGTCGGGAAGCGGCTTCTTGTTTCCGGGGGATGCAGGGGGAGTCACCGACAGGTCGGACACAGGCTCGGAGAAGCAGCGTCGTCGTGAGGTCGAGCCAAGATCCGGGCTAACTGGATCACGTTTGCCGGGCACGCCGCGGTTCCGGGGAAACCGGGGCGAGCCTTCCCGATGCGCGCGCGGCCAGGCACCCGGCTCGCGCGAGACAGACTCAATCGCAACGACCTCGAACAGCCCGCCGGCGCGAAGACAGCGCGCCGTCGTGACAAGCCAGGACACGAGCAGGCGGGCCAGGGAGCGGCGTATCCGGGGGATCATCAAAGCAACACGTCCCCCGGATCCCGCAGTGCGCCTCCCATGCTGGATCCCCGCTACCGGCCAGCGGACGGCGAGCCTTCGACTCCGGCCGACGGACCATCGGCTTCCGTGCATCAGCCGATCGGCCGGGAAGAGTCCGAACGCCGAGAGCAGAGACGGCTCGGCTTGCGGCAGGTACGGGCTGATGGGAGATTGTTGCAGAGCATAGGTGGCCAACTTCACACGTGGAGCCATGTCGCGCGAAACCATCAGGATCCTTCTCATCGACGACCATGCCGTTCTGAGGGCGGGGCTGCGTGCTCTGCTGGAGGCGGAGCCGGGGATGGAGGTGGTGGGGGAAGCGGGGACGGCCGAAGAAGGCATAGCCATGGCGGAGCGGGTTCGCCCCGACGTGGTGGTGATGGACCTCTCGATGCCGGGGATGGGGGGTCTGGAAGGGACTCGGCGCATCGCGCAGATGAATCAGGGCGCCAGGGTGCTGGTGCTGACGATGCACGGTGAGGAGGAGCATCTCCTCCCCGTCCTCGAGGCGGGCGGCTCGGGCTACGTGAACAAGCGGAGCGCCGACGAGGAGCTGATCGAGGCGATCCGGACCGTGGCGCGGGGAGACGTATTCCTGTATCCCAACGCCGCGAAGCTCCTGTTGCAGGGCTTCCGTGGGCGGGGCGAGCGTGGCGAGGAGGATCCGCTCGAGAAGTTGACCGAGCGGGAGCGCGAGGTACTGAGCTACACCGCGGAGGGGTTCAGCTCGGCGGAGATCGGCAAGAAGCTGTTCATCTCCCCGAAGACCGTCGACACCTATCGCTCACGCATCATGGAGAAGCTGGGCCTCCATCACCGGAGCGAGCTCGTCCGCTTCGCACTTCAGCAGGGACTACTGAAGGCGGAGTGATGAGGTTGGGAAGTTCGGAACGAGGATCCCGGTGCCGCGGTGGCAAAGGAGGGATGGTTTGACTCGCGTGGTGGTGACGGGGGTGGGCGCGGTAACCGCGCTGGGCAATGACGTGCCCACCACGTGGGAGCGGATCGTAAGGGGCGAATCCGGCGTGACGAGGCTCACGCGCTTCGACCCGATGGACCTGCCGGAGTCCGTCTGCATCGCGGCGGAGGTGAAGGACTTCCAGGTGGAACCCGTGCTCGACCGGAAGGAAGCCCGCCGTACCGACCTCTTCACGCAGTACGCGCTGGTCGCCGCCGACGAGGCGATGCGCAACGCCAGCCTGGACGGCCTGAAGCCGGTCAGCCATCCGGACGAGACCGGGGTTATCGTCGGATCAGGGATCGGGGGGATCGGCACGATCCTCGAGACCGCCGAAATGGTCCGCGAGCGGGGGACGGGGCGCGTATCTCCCTTCTTCATTCCCGCGAGCATCATCAACCTGTCCGCCAGCCACATCGGGATGCGGATCGGTGCGCGGGGCCCAACGTACGGGACCGTCTCTGCGTGCGCGACGAGCAACCACGCGATCGGCGACGCCTTCCATACGCTCCAGCGCGGCGAGGCGCGCATGATCATCGCCGGAGGCAGCGAGGCTGCGATCAACCTGCTCTCGTATGCCGGCTACCACGCCGCGCGTGCGTTGGCGACCGAGTACGACAGTCCCGAAACCGCCTCCAGGCCGTTCGACCGGAGGCGGAACGGTTTCGTGCATGGCGAGGGAGCGGGAATCCTGGTGCTCGAGACGCTGGATAGCGCGCTCGAGCGCGGAGCCCCGATCCTCGCCGAGGTGCTCGGGATCGGCTTCAGCGCGGATGCCCATCACGTAACGGCCCCTCCCGAGGACGGCGGAGGGGCGGTGCTCGCGATGCGACGAGCGCTTCGGAGCGCGAACATCGCGCCGGAGGAGGTCGACTACATCAACGCCCACGGAACCTCGACGCCGGTGGGGGACGTGGTCGAGACCCGGGCGATCCGGGAAGTGTTCGGCGCACACGCCTACAAGATCCCCGTTTCGTCGACCAAGTCTATGCTGGGGCATTCCCTCGGTGCGACGGCGGCGGTCGAGGCGATTCTCTGCATCCTCGCGATGCGCGACGGGTTGATCCCGCCCACCATCAACCTCACCGACCCGGACCCCGAGTGCGACCTGGACTATGTGCCGCACGAGGCACGACGGGCGGATATCCGGATCGCGCTCTCGAACTCGTTCGGGTTCGGCGGGGCGAATACGTCGCTCGTTCTGGGGAGGTATCCGTAGGGGGCGGGGTTGGCGTATGGGTGGGGAAGTGCGGATCTTTCGCCTCCGCCCCGGGCCGGCCGCCCGGGCCTTGCCCTGGATGGGCATGGCCGGAACAGCACGTGCTCGTCCCTGATGCGACGGGGACGGGCACCAAGACCGTCCATTTCCGTTCGCCCGTTGACCCGTCGGCGATCGGGCCGGTCTCCCATGTTCGAGGAACAGCAACAGCGGCCCCGCCGGCGGCACTCTTACAGGCCGTGGCGGGGCCGCGTAACTTCACGGATTCCGCTGTAGTCTCGCCCCGGCGCAAGGCCGTTCGAGCAGCGCCGAAGCGGCGACAGTCCGCGCCTACGTCTCCTCCTCCTCCGTCTGCCGACTGGAGGCAGCCATGCGGGTCGTCACCTCGCGCTCCCGCCGCGGCCGCGCCGGCTCGCTGATCCGCTCGACGACCTCGCCGACCTGACTCTCGCGCTCCGTATCGTCGCCAGCATAGTCGACGGCGATGTCAGCCTGGGCGATGATCCCCACCAGCCTGCCCTCGCGGTCCGTCACCGGGACCCTGCGGACCTGCTCCTGGCGCATGACGCGCATCACGTCCTGGATCGAGTCGTTCTTGTTGACGTGGCGCACCCGGTCGGTCATGCAGTCGGCGACGCGAGCGTTCCCGTCCTTCCCCTCGGCGACCGCGCGGACGGTGATGTCCCGGTCCGTGATGACCCCCCGCAGGCGCCGGGAATCCAGGCTGTCCACCACGGGGATGATCCCCACGTCCAGATCGCGCATCTTGCGGGCAACCTCGACGAGCGGGGTATCGGGTGTCACGGCGTGCGGGTTCTCGGTCATGATGTCGGCGGCTCGATAGCGCTCGCGGCCCTGGCTGAAGAGGCCGGAGCGTGAGCGGCCGCCACGATCCTGCCAACCCTCCATGTACCCGGTGTCGCGACCCCTGTAGCCGAACTCGCGGTTGCGCCCGGAGTAGGCCCCGTAGTCACCGCCATAGCCGCCGCGGAATTCGCCCCAGGGTTCACCCCCGTACCTCCCGAAGGGCCCGCCCATCCAGCCGCGCCTTCCTTCCCTTTCGCCGGGCCGGTAGTCGACATCGTAGTCGGACATCCCCGCATAGCCGCCGCCCAACCAGCCTTCCTCACCGGCGAAGCTTTGCCAGTCCTCGTTGCCGCCCCAGCCATCGGAGCGCACGCCGCCGGTGTAGGGCGGACCCTGACGTCGCCGCCCGTACTCCCGGCCGTAGTCTCTCTCGTACCGTGCCATCACGTCCCTCCTGAAAAACGGTGACTTTCCGGCCGGTTGGCAGGGTTGCAAATACTGATCCGGTATGAACAAACGGCGCCCGTCGAACGCCTGTCGATCAGGCCATCAGGAACGGCGAGCGGCTGGCTTGCGGCGGTTGCGAAATGAGATGATCAGCGGGCCGGCGATCGCGATGGCGGCGAAGGAGAACCACTGGATCGCGTACCCGAGGTGTGGCCCTTCGTCCAGGGCGGGGGGCGGAATGGGGATCGGTGGACTCGAGGGCGCATCACCTTCCGGGAGTGCCTGGAGGTACAGCCGGGGGATGAACGTCCCCAGGGTCTCGGTGAGCGTAGCGTGATCGAGTCGGAGATAGACCGGAACCGACTGCCCGTTCAGCTCGTTCTGAAGCGGTACCTCCGGCACTTCGACATCGGGAATCCACTGGAGGCTCCCTCGGACGGTCACCGTCCCGTCGATACGATACGGGCGAGGATCGGCGGTGGCCGCATCGGGGGACGGGAGCCATCCGCGGTTGACGAGGATCGCCGGGAGTCCCCGTCCGGGCCGGAGGAGCGACACCAGGTGGACCCCGGGACTGCCCTGGTGGGATCGGCCGCGCAACAGGATGTCGCGGGTGTGGTCGTACGTCCCGCTCACCGTCGCGATCCGATTAACGAAGGTGTCGGGACGCTGCAGGAGCTGGGCGAAGGCGGTACTGTCCAACCGGAGGTCGGGCTGGGCAAGGGCTCTCGCGATCTCCGCATTGGCGGCGCGGCGCTGCTCCAGTCGCGAAAGCTGCCAGAACCCGAGCCGCACGCAGACAGCGGCGACGATCAGTGCCGTGACACCCGCCGCGATCCAGCGTGCCCGACTCATTCCCCGGACACGGCCGTCAGCGCCATGAATCGTCCTCCGGCGGCTCGCTCCAGCCGTCGTCCTGCAACCACTCCTCCTCGGCCTTACGGATCTCCTCGACGTCCAACGGCTCGTCGTCGGACTCGAGAGCCGCTCGCCACGGCTCCTCTCCCGGAGAATCGTATCGGCGCCTCCGTGAGAGGACCAGCAGGGCGCCGAGTGCCACCAGGACGGCCGTCAGAATCCAGAACATGTCCCTGCGAGTGGAAGTGTGTCGATGGCGCAGGTCGCCCGGCCATCAGCCGGTCACAGCTTCGCCCGCACTCCTTCGATGAGGGCGCGTGACAGCTCGCCGATGGTGGATCGGAGGCCGTGGACAGAGTCGCCGAGTGCCGCTATCCGCGACGAGTAGTAACCGTCATGGTCCCCTTCATCGTCCTCGTCATCCTCGGCGTCCCAGACCTCGTACCCATCCTCTTCCAGCTCTTCGAGACGCTCCTCCAACTCGGACAGTGATGATTCGAGGCGCTCGATCTGATCCTCCTGCTCACGCGCGATCCGAAGCAGCCGCCTGGCGCGAGCCTCCCACAAGGCGGATCGGCGGTCGACCGCGGGCGGGGGCGGTTCATCGTCGCCGCCGGTGAGGAATCCAATCAGAAACCCGATACCCAGAACGATGCCGGCTGCCTGTAGCGGCTTTTCCCGGATCCGCGCGAGTACGTCGAGTCGGTTGCGTATTTCCTCCTTCTTCTGCAGGAGGGTCGCTTCGATCTCGTCGATCGTGCTGGATATGCGGGCCCGCGTCTCCTCCAGCTGGGCACGAGCGGTCTCCGGATCGCGGGGAGCTTCCTCGCGGTTTGCCATCGTTCTGGTGGTTAGCGGATGATCCGGCCGAAGACGAAGCCGATCGCAAGTGCGGCCACGAGGCTCCGGCCGGGATGTTCACGAATCTCGGTGGCCAGGGCATGCGGCAGGTCGGATTCGCCGGGTTCGCGGAGGTAAGCGGCGGCGGAGTCGAGACGTTCCGCAACCCGACGCGCTCCCTCGACCGCGCGGTTGCCCGACCCGGCGCGCTCCGCGGCGAACCTCTCAAGCCGCTCGGCGGCCACACCGATACCGTCGGCGGCCCGCATGCGAGCCTCGGCGGAAACCCGCTCGAGGCCGCGACGCGCCTTGCTGCCCGCCTGTTTGGCCCGCGTGGTGCCGTCCCTCAACCGGCTCACCAGGTGGAGCTCCGGCGCCTCACCGCCGGAAAGCAGCGCCACGACCCACTGATAGTGCCGTTCCTCATCGAGCGCGTTGGTGTCCACCAGCCGCTTGGCCTCGGCTGGCCAGGCGTTCGCCTCGCGAGCGTAGCGATCGTACTTGGTGGTGATCTGCAGCTCGTTGGCGCGCCAGGCGGCCAGGATCGCCGCATCTCCGCCGACCGCCGCGATGCGCTGGATTCCCTGCTTGAGGGGCCCGGTCGCGTGCGGCTCATTCGTCGGGGTACCACCCAGACGCAGGATCAGGTCGTTGAGCTCCCGGATGTGGCGCTCGTGGTCCTTCCGGAAGCCCTCGATCTGTACGGCGTA
This sequence comes from uncultured Gemmatimonas sp., assembly GCA_964544905.1. GTDB lineage: Bacteria > Gemmatimonadota > Gemmatimonadetes > Longimicrobiales > Longimicrobiaceae > WHSP01. The sequence goes on along the minus strand of CAZJEH010000096.1, from coordinate 7,688 downwards.
GTCGCGATTCTGGAGACGCTCGATAGCCGCCTCGTAGGCACCGACCGCGTCATGGTCGAGCTGCAGGAGGTCGTTGAGACCCTCGAGGACGCTGACCATGGGCGCCAACCTGCCACCGGTCAGCACCTTCTCATTCTCGCTCGCCAAACCGATCCTCCCCTGATAACGGATTCAGACCGTCACGGACGGACGCGCCCGTCTGGCACAGTATTCGTCACGGGAGCGCCACAGTCAAACAACGGGCGCTGACATCGGCCAGCGGAACGTGGCCTGCGAGCGCACGATCACCGCGAAAGAGGGGTTGTCCAAATGCGTCAGGTCGCGCTGGTTTCGGCCGTGCTCATTACACTCGCGGGGTGCGCCGCGCTCGGCGGACTCGGCATCCTGCCTCCCACGTTCCAGCTGGCCACCGATCGGCCGTCGGAGTTGCGCCTACTGGGGCCTTCGGTGCAGCGGCCTCTCGGCGGAGCGTCCCTGCGGCTAAATGCCCTGATAGAAAACCCCAATCCGGTGGGGGTAACGCTGCTCAACCTCGTGGGGACCCTCGAGCTGGAGGGTCGCGAGGCCGCCGACGTCGATTTTCCTCTTGGGGTGCCGCTCGAGCCCGGCGCGGCAACCGTTGTGCCGCTCGACATCTCGTTGAGCTTCTCGAACCTGCCGCTTCTCGCGGAGGCGATCGGTGGGGCGGTGTCGGAGGGACGCGTCGACTACGCGTTGCGCGGACGCGTGACTGTCGACGCTGGACTGCTCGGGCAACCGACCTTCGGACCGATGACGGTGCTGTCCGGTTCCGTCGCCGCAAGACGATGAAGGGGCACGGAGCCCCTCCATCGTCCGGGTATCAGTTGCCGTACACCGCGCCGGCCAGGATGCCTATTGCCCTCTCACACTTGTGGCAATAGAGGGCGGCCGCGTAGTCGCCCTCCGGCTCGGTCATGGATGCGAACCCGTTCGCGTCGATCTCGGGTTCGATGAAGGCGAGGACCTCGATCGTGTCCGGGCCGCACGTGGGGCACGGGACGTCCGAAGGATCCTTCCGGTACGACATCAGCAGCTCGAGCGCTTCGGCATCGCCGAAGGGGCCACTGGGCTGCGGGAGGTCGGCTCCCGTCAGATGGGCGATTCGGTTCATCCTCCCTCCTCTTATCGGAACGGGGCCGAAACCGGTCGGATTCCCCGTATCTTCTTGTTAAGGGTCGACTTAGCGTTCCTGCAAAGCAGATACGTTGCAACAAACGTTCTCAATCGCGCGCCACGGGAGAGGACACGGATTTCTTGCTGATAAAGTCTCGGTCGGGCGCGCGAAGAGGATGAGAGCGAACGTCCGCCCGGTCGACGGGTGACCTCATTCCAGGACGGTGGAATGCAACGGGCGTCGCATTCCGCGGAGGATGGCTTAGGGGGAAGATTCAAGGGCCCGGCGAAGCACAAGGCCGTGTCAATCCGGCCGGTGCGATATGCCTTCGGAGGGAGGGATTGGGAGATCAGGCTCTTGGACGTCCACTCCAGAGGAACAAGAGGAGAGGTGACTCGGCACGCGCTCTTCGTCCCCGTGGGGGACGGCTTTTGGCAGCGACCCGGATCCATCAGCCAATGATCCCGCAGTTTTGCACTATCCGGCGTAGAGATCTGCGAGGAGCCTCACCTCGAACCTGCCGCGATGGCGGACCCATGCCCACGGCCTCGCGCCCTGGCCGGCTGATGGGTCCCGGCCTGCGCCGGGACGACAGGAGACAGTTCGGACGACCGGAGGCAATCCGGACGACGGCAAGGTGACGACGGGGAGTACTCCGGAGTACTCGCTACAACCACCTCCGCCGCCGGAAGAACGCCACCAGGATCGCCCCGATCGCCAGCATCAGGGCCAGCGCCCCGTAGTACCCGTAGGGGTGCTCCAACTCCGGCATGTACTCGAAGTTCATGCCGTACACACCGGCCACGACGGCGATGGACATGAGGATGATGGACCAGGCGGTGAGAGTCTGGACCGTCTGGTTCAGACGATTCGAGGAAACCGAGGATTGCACCTCGATGAGCCCGGTCACGAGGTCGCGAAAGGTGTCGATCTCCTCCGTGAGCCGCTGGAGGTGATCGTAGACGTCCTGGAAGTAGGGAACGTACTCCGGACGGAGGAAAGGGAGGTCACGTCTCAGCAGCGAGTTGATGATCTCACGTTCCGGGGAGATCATCCGCCGCATGAGGATCAGCTCGTGCCGCAGGTCGATGATGGACAGGATGTCGCCGGAGTCGGACCCGCTGAAGATCTGCTCTTCCAGCTGGTTGAGTCGCTCGGAAAAATGCTCGACAATGGGGAAGTATCCGTCGACGATGGCGTCGAACAGGGCATGGGCAGCGGCCCCCGTATCTCGGATCCGTTTCGGGTGGGCGGCCCAGGCCGCCGTGATCTCATCGACCTGGGGGATTTCCCGATCGTGGACCGTGATGAGAAAATGCTCGCCTACAAAAAGATGGATCTCGTGCAGCCCGAGACGGCGCCGGCCCGACGTCAGTCGCAGCGCATAGAACACCACGAAGAAGTAGGTCGGATAGCGCTCGATCTTGGGCCGCTGCCGGCCACGAAGCGTGTCCTCGACGGCGAGATGGTGAAGGCCCAGCCGGTCGCGGAGAAGCTGGGCTTCGGCCTCGCCCGGGTGAGAGATGTCGAGCCAGACGAACTGGCGTCCGGGCAAGCTCTCCGGCGTTCGGACGGCGGCCTCGAGCCGCTCCACCGCCTCCTCCGGTGGCACTGTGGAGACGGCGTTGCCGCCCGCCAGGACGCAGCGGTAGATGGCGGGTCGGGCCTGCGCCGACGGATAGGGGTCCGGATCGCTTCCGCGTGTCAGCATCGGTGAGGTCGTCGCGAGCGGTTCATGGCCACCTCCTCGCGTGTGGGGTCGGCCGCGTGACTGCGCCGGGGTGGAAGAGGTCGGCAAGAAGCTCGATCCCCTGCACGACTCGCGGACCGGACCGGCTGAACAGCGCGCTGTCGAGCGCCCAGGCGCGTCCCGCACGAACGGCCCCGGGCGCGAGGGCTTCGAGGAGCCGGCGATGGACAGTCGCGTCCGCCGCCGCTGCCCCCGCGTCGTACCCGCACGGTTCGATGAGCAGAACGTCGGGATCGAGATCCCGCAGGTCGTCGACGGTGACCTCGTGCGAACGCTGGCCCGCCGAACCGATCAGGCAGTGTCCACCCGCCGCTTCCACCATCTCCGGGACCCAGTGACCGGGGGCGAAGAGGGGGTCGAGCCACTCGAGTAGAAGTACTCGCGGTCGCGGTAGACCCGCGGTACGCTCGGCGATGCGTTCGATGCGGCCCTGCAGCTCCCGGACGAGAGCTTCACCGCTCTCGGCAACTCCCGCCGCCCGCGCAACATCGGCGATGCTGTGGAGGATGTCTCCGATCGTGTGCGCGTCGAGGGACAGCACGTCCGGCTCCGGGGAAAGCGAGCGAATCGCCTCCATCGCGGACCCGGCAGGCACAGCGCAGACCTCGCAGACGTCCTGCGTGAGGATCAGCGTCGGACGGAGGCGTCGCAGCAGATCCCGGTCGATCTCGTAGACCCCGCCGTGCTGTTCCATCGCCCTCCGGACGGCGGCGTCGATCTGGCCGCTGGACAGGTTCGTGGGGTCGAACCGGGCCCGGCTGACCCGCGGCAAGCCCTGGGCGCGTGGGTGATCGCACTCGTGAGAGATGCCGACCAACAGGTCCTCCGCACCCAGCTCGCATACGATCTCAGTAGCGCTGCCGAGGAGGGAGACTATCCTCATCGCGCGTCCCTCGAGCGGGCGCTGAGCAGGCCGTCCTCGCCTTGTCGGTGGCGGACCCGGCGGATAGGTTTCCGCCCCAGTTCACCCCACCCAGGAGATCGTCTCGTGCAGATCATTCGTCAACCGCGGGTCACCCTCATCGCACGCCAGGAGTTCATCTACCCGGAGCATATCCGGTGGGAGAGCGATTCCGTCGTTCCGGGGGAGGTGCTGACCGAGTTCTCCGGTCGGCTCTGCTATCTCTCGTTCGGCGAGGACGCGGGACTGGAGGGAGGGCACAAGACGATCCCCGGCCGGACGACCAACGAATCGTACCTCGGCAACATTCTGAAGGTCAAGCACGGCAGCGTGCTCGAGCACGCGGTCTGGAGCATCCTGATCGAAGGGGTGAGCCGGGCGCTGACGCACGAGCTGGTGCGGCACCGGGCGGGGTTCGGCTTCTCGCAACTGAGCCAGCGCTACGTCGACGAGTCGAACATCGGATTCGTGCTCCCGCCCGAGATCAGCGAAGGCACGAAGGCGTTCGAGATCTGGAGGCGGTCCTGCGAGAACGCGGTGGCCTCCTACCGAGAGTTGCTCGCCGAGTTGATCGAACAGATCGGGACCGAGGGCACGGCGACAATGCGGAAGAAGCGCGCGCGGCAGGCAGCGCGGGCCGTGCTCCCCAACTCCGCCGAGACCAAGATCGTCGTGACCGGGAACGCGCGGGCGTGGCGGCACTTCACGGAGATGCGAGGGAGTGCGACGGCCGACGCGGAGATCCGCCGTCTGGCGGTGGCGGTGCTGCGGCTCCTGCAGGGGGAGGCCCCGCACATCTTCGGCGACATGAGGATCGTCGAGATGCCCGACGGGACCGAGCAGGTGGAGACGGAGTACAGTAAGGTCTGACCTTCCCTGCGGATGTGGATGCCGGCGGCGAAGGACGATCAGGCTACGGGCGAGGGATCGGCGGTGGGCGAAGGGCTGGTTCGGCGGCTCGCCCCGGAGGACCTTCCTGAGGTCGTCGATGTCCTCGCCGACGCCTTCCGCGATTATCCCGTCATTCGATTCGTGCTCGGCGATGCGCCGAACCACGACGATCGGGTGCGGGAGCTCGTCGGGTTCTTCGCGCGGGCGAGGGTGCTCAGATCCGAGCCGCTGCTTGGGCTGCGTTGGGATGGGCGGCTGGCGGGCGTGGCGCTCGTGTCCTTCCCCGACGGGCCTCCTTCACCTCCGACCCTGGCCTCGCTCCGCGAGGAGGTGTGGGGTCGCCTCGGCTCCGACGCACGAGCCCGGTACGGGGCGTTCACGCGTGCAGCGGCCGGACTGATCACCACCGATCCCCACATCCACCTCAACATGATCGGGGTGAGGCGGTCACTCCACGGTCGGGGGCTGGGGCACCGGCTGATCGACGCCGTGCACCGGCTGGCGGGGGAAACGCCCGACGCGGCGGGAGTAACGCTGACGACGGAGGATCCCGCGAACGTCCCGATCTACCGGCACCTGGGCTATCGTGTGACCGGGGAGGCGGAGATCGTACCGGGCGTGCACACCTGGGCGTTCTTTCGACCCAATTCCCTCATGTGATCCCCGCTCGAATCGCGGCGCAAGTGAACCGTGCTTCCTGGTCAGCCCCCCGGTCCGCTGTGGCGTGACCGGCCCGACTTCTCGCCTGCAGCCGCGCCGTACCGGGTCGATACAAAGCAGATACCCCTTGGGCCGGCAGCCTTCATCCTCGAGCAGTACCGACCTTCGCTTGTCGCACCCGTGGCCTGGCCTCGCCTGAGTCGGGCCGTGGAAACCCGCTCCACCGACAAGCTAGCCCTGCACCGCCCACTCCGGAACCACGCCCGGGTCGACGCCGAAGATCGGACCACCGAGGAAATACGCGAGCAACGCGATCACGAAGGTGAAGACGCCGTTGAGGAGGAACCCGGCGCGGGCCATCTGCGGGATGGTCACCGCGCCGCTGCCATAGATGATCGCGTTGGGAGGGGTCGCCACCGGCAGCATGAAGGCGCAGCTGGTCGCCATCGTCACGGGGAGGACCAGTAGAAGCGGGTTCTCGCCGATGGCCACCGCAAGCGCGGCCATGATCGGGAGGAAGGCGGCCGTCGTCGCCGTGTTGCTGGTCAGTTCCGTCAGAAGGATGATCAATCCGGTGGCGACTAGAACGACGGCCAGGCTCGGGAGCCCCTCGGCCGCCGACAGGAAGCCACCGAGCCACGTCGACAGTCCTGTCCGCTGGATGGCCCCGGCCAGGCTCAATCCACCACCGAAGAGAATGAGAACACCCCAGGGAAGCCGCTCCGCGTGCTCCCAGTCGAGTAGCGCGCCACCACCGGGAGCCCCTGAGGGGAGCAGGAAGAGGAGCAGACCCACGAACATGGCGATGCCCGCATCCGAGATTCCGGTGAGGACGCTCGAGATAAGGGGTTGGAAGACCCACAGGGCAGCGGCGAGGCAGAAGAGTATAGCTACCCGAGCCTCCGGGCGGGTGATGGGGCCGAGCCGGGCTCGCTCCGCGTCGATGTACTCGGTGCCGCCGCTCAACCGGGTGCCTGACAACGGGTACAGGATCCGGGTCAAGGCGACGTGGATGAGCGGGACACCGATCACGACCACCGGAACGCCGATCATCATCCAGCGCACGAAGTCGACCTTGTAGCCATAGGTGGTGGCCAGGAAGCCCGCCATCAGGGCGTTGCCCGGTGTACCGACCAACGTGCCGATGCCTCCGACGCTGGCCGAGTAAGCGATCCCTAGAAGTAGACAGAGGCCGAAGTTCCGCACGTCTGCCGCCGAGCTCGCTTCATCGTCCCCTCGCCGCGCCAGTTCCATCACCGACATCGCGATGGGGAACATCATGAGGGTGGTCGCCGTGTTGCTGACCCACATGCTGAGGAAGGCCGTGGCGGCCATGAACCCCGCCACGATCGCCAAGGGCGAGGTCCCGATCCGGCGGATGATGGCGAGAGCGATCCGTTTGTGGAGGTTCCATCGCTCCATCCCCAGCGCGATCATGAAGCCACCCATGAACAGGAAGATGGTCGGCTGCGCGTAGGGAGACGCCGAACCTTCGATGCCTTCGATACCGAGGATCGGGAAAAGGACGAGGGGAAGGAGCGCGGTCGCGGGGATCGGCACGGCCTCGGTCATCCACCAGACCGCCATCAGGATGCCCACCGCGGCCGTGCGCCATCCATCGACGCTGAGGTTCGCCGGCGCCGGCGTGACCAGCATCGCCACGAACAGGCCGAGTCCGAGCGCCAGGCCGATCCTGGCTGCGAGCCCGGAGCGACCGGCGGACTCCGGGTCTTGGCCAGCCGGGAAATGTGATGGTTGGTCGACCGCAGTCATCCTTCGCGTAGCGAGGGCAAATGAACGGTGATCGGGCGGCGCGCTCGGCGGGCCTCCCAGCTCATTTCGTCAACGCTGTCAACGAGCGGCTGTTCGAAACGGCCATTCCCTTCCGCGTCGTCCGGGAAGGGAGGCGACCAGTGGGCTTCGCCGTGCACGAAAGCCTCAACCTCTCGCGATCTGTCGCACCCGGCCGAAGCCCGCTGAACGTCGAGAGATAGCGGGGACCTTCGCGTCCTGGCTGGATACGGTACCCCGACCTGCGAGACCGCGGTCAAAACCGTCGACAAGAGCTCGCACTACGTCGTTGTGAAACGCGTTATAAGTATGTATCCGCGCATCGACGGGCGGATGGATCCCGGCCTGCGAGGCTGTGTCAGAACTGTTCGAGCGTCCCTATCCGCTGGACTCCGTGTCTATGAGATGTGGCTGAGAGCCAGTTCCGTCATCCCGGCGAAAGAGACTGTGTCAGAACTGTCGATCCCAGTCCGTCACACTCCCAAGGAACCGTGAACGGTCTACCTCGCTACCGTCCCCACCAACGTCGTCCCGGCGCAGGCCGGGACCCATTATTCAGA
>CAZJEH010000095.1:0-15023 GCA_964544905.1 uncultured Gemmatimonas sp. | reverse complement strand
GGGACATTTCTATCCGTCGAAGACGGGGGACATTTCTATCCGCGCTTGACACGGCAACCCTCTTTCATTGACGGCCCGTCGCCTGGCACTTATGTTTAGCAGTCTGTGCCGGAATCATGGCGATCGACGATTGTAGGAGGTCAGGGGAGCGATGAAGCCCACGTATCGTCCGCGGAATCGGAAGCGGATCAACAAGCATGGCTTTCGTGCCCGGATGGCGACGCGGGGTGGTCGCAAGGTCCTCAATGCGCGGCGCAAGCGCGGCCGGAAGCGCCTCGTGGTCGAGGTCGGAACCAAGCACGGCCGGCGGTAGGTGCTTCACGCGGGCGCGCCCCGATGCCTGAAGGGTCGCCCGGGCCGGGCACGACCCATGGACTGCCGAGGGCGGCGCGGCTGACCCATCCGGAGGACATCCGCGGGTTGTTTCGACGGGGGAAGAGGAGAAAGACGCGACACCTCGACGTCTTCGTCTCCGCTTCCCCCGCGCCGTATCCGCGCGTCGCGATCGTCGTTCCCAAGCCGCGTGCGAAGACCGCCGCTGGTCCTCGCGGCGCCCGTGCTCCGGCGGTGCAGCGGAACCGGCTCAAGCGGCGCCTGAGGGAGATCTGCCGGACGGAGGTGCTCCCCGCGCTACGCGACCACGGATGTGCGGTCGACCTGCTCGTCAGGGCGCGCCCGGAAGCTTATGGTGCGGCCTATGCCGAGCTGAAGAAGGAGCTCACCTCGATCCAGGAATGGCTGTGCTCCAGCGCTCGATGATCGCTGCTATCCGCTTCTATCAGCGGGCCATCTCGCCGCTGAAGCCGCCTTCCTGTCGCTTCCATCCGACGTGTTCGGCGTACGCGGTCGAGGCGCTGGAGCGGCACGGGGCGCTGCGAGGTGCCTGGCTGACGATCAGGCGGCTGGCTCGCTGTCATCCGTTCTGCGCGGGTGGCTACGATCCTGTGCCCCTCACGACGGGCTCCAGCCGACAAGCGGGCAGGGTCTGAACAAACCTGGACGGATGTCGCCGGTGAATGAGAATCCGGCGGACGTCTTCCTCTTCGACGCTACATGGAAAAACGGCTGCTGCTGGCGGTGGTGTTGATGGCCGCCACCATACTCTTCACCCAGATGCTTTTCCCGCCCCCGGAGCCGCCGGCAGCGACCGGCCCGGAAGGCGGGGACTCGGCGGTCGCGGAGCAGGTCGCCGGTTCTCCTTCGACACCGATCCCTACCGTCGTCCCCACGGTGCCTGCGGCCGCGGCGGATACCATCGTCGTCGCCTCCGACCTCTATCGGTACGTGTTCTCCACGCGTGGGGCGGCCCTCCTTCGCGCTGAACTGCTCGAGTACTCGTCGTATCGGAACCCCGGCTCGGCGGTGCAGCTCGTCCCCGAGGGCGTCACCGACTTCCTGACCTACCGCCTCGTTCTGGGCAGCGACACCGTCGACCTGCGGGGCGCGCTGTTCACAGCGACCCGCGAGTCGTCCGGCAATCAGCAGACGGTGACGTTCCGGTACGATGGCGAGAACGGGTTCGGCGTGACGCTGCGCTATTCCTTCCCCGAGGATGGCTACCTGATCGACCTCGACGGCCAGGTGCAGGGTATCGGAGGTCGTAGTGCAGTTCTCCTGACCCAGATCGGGCCGGGCTTCGAGATGCACGAGGATCCGCAGCACCGGAGCGAGCAGCAGCTGCAGGTGGTGGCCGGTCCGGCGCGTGGCGGCGGCGTCGAGCGGCTGCTTTTCCGGCAGATTGACGCGCCGCGGACGGTCGACGCGCCGCTCGCCTGGGCCGGATTCAGGGACAAGTACTTTCTGACCGCGATCATCGGGGGGGAGTCTCCGCTGTCGTCCGCGGCCATCTTCCCCGTCCCCAGCCAGAGGGTCACCTTCCCCACCGGAGAGGAGGTCGAGGTTCCCGCCGCGCGGGTGGTGACGGCGCAGCCGATCGGACCGGGTGGCGAAATAGCCTTCCAGACGTACATCGGTCCACAGGACTATGGCCGTCTGTCGGCGATCGGTTACGACCTGGAGGAGGTGACGCCGTACGGCTATCGATGGCTGCAACCGATCATCCGGCCGCTGGCTGCCGCCGTGCTATGGGTGCTGAACACCCTCCACGACGTGCTCGGGATCGCGTACGGGTGGGTGCTGATCATCTTCGGAGTGCTGATGCGCGTGGTCCTCTGGCCGCTGAACGCCAAGGCCATGCGCTCGCAGATGAAGAACATGGCACTCCAGCCGTATATCCAGGAAATCCAGGAGAAGTACCGGAACGACCCGGAAAAGCTGCGGGACGCGATGATCGCGTTCACGCGCGAGCACAACTTCAACCCGCTGGGTGGCTGTCTCCCGCTCCTGATCCCCTTCCCGGTCCTGATCACGCTGTTCTTCGTCTTCCAGAACACCATCGCGTTCCGGGGGGCGGAGTTCCTGTGGCTGCCGGACCTTTCGCTGCGGGATCCGCTCTACATCCTGCCCATCCTGCTGGTGGTATCGATGTTCGGCCTCCAGCTGCTCAGCGCGCGGGTAAGCGGGATGGAGCAGAACCCGCAGATGAAGATGATGCTCTACGTCATGCCGCTGATGATGGGCTTCCTCTTCTTCATGCTGCCTTCGGGTCTAAACCTCTACTACGTGTCGACGCAGTTCGCGAGCACCCCGCAGCAGCTCCTGATCGCCAAAGAGCGACGGAAGGCCCAGGAGGAGATGAAGAAGTCCGGCGGGAAGCAGCCGATCACGCCGCCGAAGGGCGGGAAGCAGCGGAAGTCGGGTAGCAAACGCTAAAGTCGGGGAGCGTCGCGGGTCCCGGGCCGCGGCTTGCGGTATTGCGCGCCGTCTACGAGGGAGGACCTCACGCTTCGAACTGGAAACCGGAGGGCGGGCCGTGTCCCCCCCGTCTTCCGATGCCGTTGAAGCGTGATTCAGGTGGCTCGCTCGTGGCCGGTGAGCACCGCGTTCCAAGCGGCTGAGGCGCGAAGCAGAAGTGCAGTCCCTCGGCGCGACCGCGGTAGCTCCGAGGCTCGGTCGGCCGACCCCCCGCGAACCCTGTTGAACCCACCCCGCGTTACTCCACGCACGTGACCCGTACGACCGGCTTCGACGACACCATAGCCGCCCTGGCGACCCCATTGGGGCGAGGTGCCGTGGCCCTGATTCGCATTTCGGGGCCCGCGGCGGTGAAGGTGATCGATGCCCTGGTCGACAATGGCCGCGAGGCGGGGTGGTCTGACCGGCGACAGACGCTCGTGCGGCTCACGCATCCGCAGAGTCGGCGACCGCTCGATCAGGCGCTGGTCACCGTCTTCCGTGCCCCCGCGAGTTACACCGGCGAGGACGTCGTCGAGATTTCGACACATGGCGGGCAGCTGACCCCGCAGCTCGTGCTCGATGCGCTGTTCGCCGCGGGCGCACGAGCCGCGCTGCCGGGGGAGTTCACACGCCGGGCACTCCTGAACGGCAAGCTCGACCTCCTTCAGGCCGAAGCCATCGTCGACCTCATCGACGGCCGCTCGCCCGCGATGCACGATGCCGCCCTCCACCAGATGGAGCGAGGGCTGTCGCGCCGCATCGAAGAACTTCGCGCGTCGATCCTCAGGCTGGAGGCGCTCGTCTCGTACTCGATCGATTTCCCCGAGGAGGACGAACCACCCACCCCACCCGAACGAGTCCTGGAGGAAGCCGCCGCAGCCGTCGGGCTGGTCTCCCGTCTTCTGGCGACGGTGCCCCAGGGCCGCTTGCTGCGGGAAGGCGCGCTCGTCGTCTTCGCCGGCCGACCCAATTCGGGCAAATCTTCGCTGTTCAATGCCCTGCTCGGCCTCGACCGCTCGATCGTCACCGAGATTCCCGGTACCACCAGGGATGCAATCGAGGCGGACGCGCTCCTCGGCGGTTTCCCGTTCCGGCTCGTCGACACGGCAGGCCTCCGGCGCACGGAGGACAGGGTGGAGGCGATCGGTATCGAGGTAGCCCGGCGGTACCTTGCATCGGCGGACATCCTCCTCTACTGCGCGCCGCTCGGAGAGCCCTTGGAGGACGAGGAGCTCGAGTTCGTGCGGGGGAGCGGCGCCCAGCACACGATACTGGTGAGGACGAAGGCAGACCTCGTGCAGCCGGCGACGCGCGATGCCGAGGGGTGGGCGGGAGTCCGCCCGCAGGAGGCCGGGGATGGAGAGGCAGGTCGAGAAGGCAGTCCGGAGCCGGAGAAGGATGGCGGCCCTGACACCGTGGTGACGGCCACGGTCGTAACGAGGGAGGGGTTGGACCAGCTGCGGGACGCCATCGTCGGCGCGACCTTCGGCGGCATCGTCCGAGCCCGTACGGGGGATGAGGCGCCGCTGGTTACCAGCGAACGTCAGCGGCGCGCGCTCGAGAAGGCTAGAGCGGAGCTGGAGGCCTTCATCGCCGCCATGAGCGAGGACGTTCCCATGGAGTTGGCGGCCGTCCACCTGCGCGAGGCGGGGGGCGCGCTCGAGGACCTGATCGGGCTGGTCACGACGGAGGACGTCCTGGATACATTGTTCTCCCGATTCTGCGTGGGGAAATAGCGCTCGAGCGGCGATGACGACCGGGGATACGGCCGGGGATACGGCCACCCGTCGGTACCGCTTGTCGTCGGTACTGCGGCCGAGCCGCCTGGACGATGGGTGCAGCAGCAAGTAAAGCGCTGGACCGCGAATGCCGATGGACGTCAGTGTCGGTGAGCCTGGATGTTCCTCGTCAGCGATCCCGGATGCGCTTTGGTCCAAGCAGGGGTGGAGGCGCGGCTTAGCCGGCTTAGGGCGTCCATGCTCCGCAGCGGCGGGCATCGGGAGAGCGCCGGAATGGGAGACCCGAAACGTCAGATCGAGTCGCGGGGCGTCTCGAGCGATGCGCTCGGGGCGACCATCAGACAAAGCGGAAGACTGTCGGCGGCGAACCCGATCCCTCCTGAGTCGTTCCTTGCCCCATCGTTCATTTCCCAGCGACGTACCGGAGACCATGTCCGGTTTCTCTGGTTCGAAAGTACGGAGGGCGCGCCGTCTCGCCCCGCAGCAGCCCCGAATAGACGCCGAACAAAATCAGCCTCTCGATTCTCCTGTACGCGGCGATCGACTCGACCTGTGAGCGCTGGTATTGCGACACACTCCGTGGCCGGTGCATCCTGTAATTCGCGGGAAATGTCGTTGCTGCTGACAAGCAATGTGCGAGTGAGGAACAGCACTGACCTGCCTCCGGTGTCGCTCTCCCCGTGACAATCCTGCGGTCTAACGACGGATCTCGAAGTCGGCGGGTGCCTCGGCGTCGAGGGGTTCTTCGTCGATCCCGGTGACGATGGCGCCGGGAGGGCCGATCTGGAGGGCGGAACGAAGAGCGTCGAGAGAGGAAGGCGACCCGTGAGCGTGTACTTCCACGGAGCCATCAGGGCAGTTGCGGATCCATCCCACCAGGCCGAACTCGCGTGCCTTGCCCCGAGCCCACCAGCGGAAGCCTACCCCCTGAACTCTACCGCGGACGCGGAACGCGCGACCCTCCATGGCTCCTGGTAAACTGGTGCTGCGTCAGAGCTCGTCGAAGGGGTCGTCGTCCGAGACGAAGGAGCGCAGGAACTCGCCGAGGCTTTCTTCTCCGCTGAGGAGTTCGCGGACTTCTTCCGCGAGAAGCGCTGTCAGCCCGCTCAGGATGGCCGTCCGAATCCGTCGACGTGTTCGTTCAACTGCCCAGTTCGGGCGTTCGGCGGGAGGTCTCGAAGCGGCAGCGGCAAATCCCACGGAGAACGCGATCCCCAGGGCAGTCAGCGGCCTTTCCCGAACGAAGCCAAGGATACCCTCTCGCCGTTCGACCGTGTCCTTGATACCGCTGAGACCGCCCCGCAGCGAGTCCCGGACGCCGCCGAGGCGGTCACGGAAGCCTGAAGTGTGTTCCTCGTAATCCCCGCCGCTTGCGAGGTGCATGCGGGATCCCGCGGTCCCGTCGGACGCCGTCGTCCGCGAGTCGCCGATGATTCGGTCCATCACTGTTCCTCGTCCGAGCCTGTGAGTTCACGCCGGATCTGGCGTGCTTCGGCGCGAGCCCAATCCTTACTGTCTCGCAGGGCGGCGATCGTCCGCTGAGGCTTCAGTGTCTGCTCTCTCATGCCCCGTCGGCCGACGAGCATGGCGATCAGGCCGAGCACGGCGATGACCCCACCGACGATGAGTGCGCTCAGCCAGTACCGATCGTCCAGCAGGACGCCGAGGCCGAGTACCAGGAAGGCGATGAGTACCAGCAGCGCGACCAGCAGTAGCCCCACCCCAAGTGCCATGATCGCGGCGCCCTTGACGGCACCGACCACGCTCGAGCGAACTTCCGCCTTGGCGAGCGCGATCTCCTGCTGAATGAGTGTGCGGCCGTCGTCGGCGAGCTGGCGGAAGAGAGTGCTCAGCGACCCGGTGCCGTTGGCGCGCTCGTCCGGCAGCGGCGCTTCCCCGCCAGGGAGCGGCAGCCGATCCGAAGGTTGGTTCATGGCCGTCATCGCATGATTCGGCCGACGATCCAGCCGGCCGCCACAGCCAGAAGCAGCGTCGGGACCGGGCGTTCCCGGACCTGGTGCTCGAGATCCTCGCGCAGCCCCTGGGCGTCCCGGTCCCGGAGATACAGGGCAAGGTCATCGATCCAGCGCGCGGCTGACTGTGCCGCCTCACCGGCACGAGCCCGGGGTCCGCTGTCGTGGAGTCGGTCTTCGGCCAGAAGCGCCAGTCGTTCGGCGGTTTCCTCGAGCCGGTCCGCCAGTCGCGAAGTGCCGCGGTCGACGGCGCTTTCCGCCCGCGAGAGGAAACGCGCGCCGGCGCGGCCGGCGAAGGAGGCGGCCGCCTCGTCCCGGCCGATCGTATCTGCGTCGAGGTCATCATCCGCTGCCATCGCGTCCTCCTCCAGGTCCAGGTCGTCGTCCCCCTCCAGCCAATCCTCTTCGTCGTCGTCGGACGGAGACGCCGACGACATCGGGGCGCCGTCTTTCGTCGGCTCCGCCGACGGCGAAAATGAGGGGGTGTCGGACGCCTGTGGCGGGTCCGCGTCGGGCTCCGCCGACGTTGATCCGGGGTCACCGGCAGCGACTTCCGTCGGGTCCGCGGGAGGCGGCGACGCCGGGGTGTCGGAACCTGCTGGCCGGCGCGGGAAGGGAGGAGTGTTGGCCGACCCGCCCTGCCCAGGTTGATGCTCGTCCATCGAAGCTCGTTTCACTGCAGGTGTGCGGACGCGCCGGGCGCAATCCGTATGCCACTTACTGGGCAGAATCGGCCTTTTTCGGGGCCAACGCAAGGGTCGAAACGAGCAGGCGCCGAAAGCGAATGGTGACCTGGAGGGCGGTATGCCCGGGAAGGGCGGCCGGGCCTCGAGCACGCCAGGATCGGCAGACGGTTCCGCGGAGCCGCGGCACCGGTCGCAACGTGCGTCGGCCCGTGCTCTCGCATGCGCCGGGCACGACCGGCCCCCGGTCGGTGCGGCGGGGCACCCGGATCAGCGGTGCTGGCCGAGAAGGCCCTCAGAGCATCAGAAGCGAGAGGAGCGCTTTCGGGGTCGCCGCCCGAATCGCTGCGATATGTGAGTTCATCGCTCGACGCCCTGCGGGCCCGCTCGATGAGGCCGACCAACGATGGACACCGCGCGTCAACGCTAGGGAAGCACGTGATGTTGACGATCGAAGGGGTAAGGCCCGTTTACAGATGACGTTTCAAAAGGCCGTACGCCAGTCGTGCACCCCTGCGCGCCGCGACGCGGACGCATTGCGCGCTCGATCACCAGATCGTCGAGAGCATCATGACGGACGCGAGGCTGTCCCGGACTCGTACTCTGCCGTGTGTTCCACGTGGAACATCCACTCACAGTGGCCCGGCCGCTATTCCCGACGTGGGTGCGGTCGGTGGCCTCCGATCGGCGTTTGCGCGGTACACTCGACGATGCTGCCCATGTCTCCGATGGGAATCGTCCGCGGTTCGGATTCCTAGCGTCCCGGAAATCGCCGCGACTACGCGTCTCAGCGCTCGCACAACTCAGCTGAGGGAACCCGGAAGTGTGCGCGGTTTCTAAGAACCCGGCGATCGCACGCCGTGTCCACTTCCCTCGACGCACTGGTGGGGTGGACGGCAGGACGGACGCGCACTCGGGCGCCGAACCGTCGATCTATGACGGGGATGAAGCAACGAACTGCGCCCCGTTCACCCCGCGGGGCATCGCGCACTGGCGGTTCGGGCGTCCGACGCAGAGGCAGCGTCGAAGGTATAGCAACCACACGGACTTGAGATGCGAGACCGATATGAAGTGATCGTGATCGGCGGCGGCCACGCGGGCGCGGAGGCTGCGGCCGCGGCGGCGCGGATAGGCGCATCGACGCTGCTGATCACGCCGAATCTCGAGGCGATCGGGCAGATGAGTTGCAATCCGGCCATCGGCGGGGTCGCCAAGGGAACGGTCGTCCGGGAGGTCGATGCCCTCGGCGGGGTCATGGGCCAGGCGACCGATCGGGCCCGGATCCATTTCCGGATGCTCAACCGCTCGAAGGGCCCGGCCGTGTGGTCCCCGAGGGCCCAGTGCGACCGCGGGCTCTACCCCCGCGCAGTGCGCGCGCTGCTCGAAGAGCATCCGCGGCTCGCCTTCTTTCAGAGCATGGTCGACGCCCTGATCCTGGAGGGCGGACGGGTAGCGGGCGTCGTCACCGAATCAGGTGTCTCCTTTCGCGCCCGCTCGGTGGTCCTCACCACAGGCACCTTCCTGCGCGGCCGCATCCACGTCGGGGGGCATCCCACGGTCTCCGCCGGACGCGCCGGGGACCGCCCATCGATCCGCCTCGCCGAGCAGATGGAAGCCCTCGGTCTGGAAATCGACCGCTTCAAGACGGGCACACCGCCGCGGGTGGACGGGCGGACCATCGACTATTCCCGGCTCGACGAACAGGAGGGCGAAAGTCCGGAGTACAGGTTCTCCGTCTGGTGACGGGCCGGGCTGCTTCCCCAGCGGTCATGCTGGATCACCTGGGCTGGCGAGCCGCTCAAGGAGATCGTTCGCGGGAACCTGCACCGGTCCGCGCTCTATGGCGGGGAGATCGCCGGTCGCGGGCCGCGCTACTGTCCGTCGATCGAGGACAAGATCGTCAAGTTCCCGGAGGCGCCCCGTCACCAGGTCTTTCTCGAGCCGGAAGGGCTGGATACCCACGAGGTTTACGTCAACGGGCTCTCGACCTCGCTACCCGTGGACGTCCAGCTCGCCATGCTCCGCTCCCTGCCAGGCTTGGAGCGGGTGGAGATGACGAAGATGGGCTACGCCATCGAGTACGACTACTATCCGCCCCATCAGCTCGAGGCGACCCTCGAATCCAAGGCTCTGCCGGGTCTGTTCCTGGCGGGTCAGGTGAACGGGACGACCGGCTACGAGGAAGCGGCCGGGCAGGGATTGATCGCCGGCGCCAACGCCGCCCTGAGCGTGCTGGATCGCCCGCCGCTCGTTCTGGAAAGGGACCAGGCGTTCGTGGGCGTGCTGATCGACGACCTGGTCACCCGGGGCACCGACGAGCCGTACCGGCTGTTCACCTCCCGGGCCGAGTTCCGCCTCCTGCTCCGTCAGGACAATGCGCTGGCGCGACTGGGGCCGATCGCGGAGGCTGTCGGATTGCTTACGGACGGTCAGAAGCGTCGGCTGGAGGAGCGGCGGGCGATGGAAGCCGCGGCCGGGGAGTGGCTGCGGAGCACGAACGCGGACCCGTCGATGGCCAATCCGCTTCTCGAGCGGGTGGGGTCCGCTCCGCTGAAGGAGCCCACGCGGCTCGCCGCACTGCTCCGGCGCCCGAATGTTTCCGTCCTGGAACTGGCCGACACGTTCGGCGGTTTGCCCGGAACCGACGAGTTCGATCGCCGGGACGTGTTGGTCGGCCTGGAGATGGAGGTCCGCTACGACGGGTACCTCGAGCGTGAGCGCGAGCGTGCGGCAGCACTCAGGCGACAGAGCGAGTTCGCTCTGCCGTCCGACCTCGACTACGAGTCCCTGCGCACCCTGTCGACCGAGGCGCGGCAGAAGCTGGCGCGGGTGCGTCCGGCGACGCTGGGACAGGCCGGGCGGATTCCCGGTATCTCGCCGAGCGACCTGCAGAACCTGGTGATGGAGGTAAGGAAGCGTCGCGCGCGGCAGGATGCCGCGGGGGTCGGCGCGAGCGCGCCGTGACGGGTGTCGGCGTGAGAGGTTTCCGCTTCGCCGAGCGAATTCGCGGCGGCGGATGCTCGCTGCAGACGCCCGCCGCTGTTCCGCGGCTTTGTTCCACGTGAAACAATCCTGTCGTTTCGCTTCTGGACGATCCGCGAACCGGGGGGTTATATTGCGGCTCCCCGGAGTATCCAACCAGGCGGGAGCGCGTGGCCCGGATCATCGCAATCGCAAATCAGAAGGGCGGCGTCGGCAAGACGACGACCGCGATCAATCTGGGCGCCTGTCTCGCGGTGGCCGAGAAGCGCACCCTGGTGATCGACATCGACCCGCAAGCGAACGCCACGAGCGGCCTGGGCGTGTCGAAGGAAGAGGTCGAGCATTCGATCTACGAGGTGCTGGTCGAAGGCACGCCGGCACAGGCGGCGATCCTCTCCGGAGTGCATTTCCCTTACCTCGACGTCCTCCCCGCGACCCGCGACCTGGTCGGAGTGGAGGTCGAGCTGGTGGACCGCCCCTCGCGTGAGACGATCCTGCGAGAGGCGCTCGAGCCGCTGCGCGACCGCTACGACTACATCCTCATCGACGCCCCGCCATCGCTGGGGATGCTGACCCTGAACACCCTCTCGGCGGCCGACTCGGTGCTCATCCCCATCCAGTGCGAGTTCTACGCGCTCGAAGGGCTTTCGCAGCTGCTGAACACGGTCCGGATCGTACAGCGTAACCTCAATCAGCGCTTACAGATAGAGGGCGTTCTGCTGACCATGTTCGACGGCCGGCTCAACCTCTCGCGCCAGGTCGCGGAGGAGGCGAAGGAGTATTTCGGCGACAAGGTCTTCCGCACGGCGATCCCGCGTAACGTCCGGATCGCGGAGGCACCCAGCTTCGGCGAGCCCATCGTCATGTACGACATCACGTCGGTCGGGGCGAAGAGCTACCTGTCGCTGGCGCAGGAGGTCATCGCCCGAGCCGCCTCGCGCGAGCCCTACGCGCTGGCCGCGGGAGCGGAGGACTGATGGCGCGAAGAACGCCGGGCGAGGCGACGATGGAGGCGCGGAAGAAGACCCGCCTGGGCAAGGGCCTCGGGGCGTTGCTCGGAGAGTACCTGCCGGAGGACACCAGCGCGGTCGACGGGTACCGCACGGTGGCGGTGGCGAGCATCGCGGCCAACCCGTATCAGCCGCGGCGGGAGTTCCCCATCGAGCAGCTCCAGGAGCTGGAGGCGTCGATCCGCGAGAGCGGGCTCCTTCAGCCGCTGGTGGTCCGCCCCGCCGGTCGGACGGCGCCGACGGGAGCGGAGTGGGAACTGGTCGCGGGCGAGCGCAGACTCCGTGCGGTCAGGCGCCTGGGCTGGACGGAGGTGCCGGTGGTCGTCCGCGAGATGGACGATCGGACGCTCCTCGTGCTGGCCATCGTCGAGAACGTTCAACGCGCCGACCTTTCGCCCCTGGAGGAGGCCGAGGGTTACCGGCAGCTCATCGAGGAGTTCGGCTACACCCAGAAAGAGGTGGCCGAGAGCGTCGGGCGGGAGCGGTCGACCATCGCCAACCTGCTCAGGTTGT
The DNA here is from genome assembly GCA_964544905.1 of uncultured Gemmatimonas sp. Classification (GTDB taxonomy): domain Bacteria; phylum Gemmatimonadota; class Gemmatimonadetes; order Longimicrobiales; family Longimicrobiaceae; genus WHSP01. Next base: position 3,327 of record CAZJEH010000095.1, on the reverse strand, counting down.
TGAACCTGCCGGCTTCGGTCCAGCGGCTCGTCAACCAGGGCTCGCTGTCGATGGGCCACGCGCGGGCACTACTCGGGATCGGCGACGAGCGCCGCATCGCCGACCTCGCGCGGAAAGCGGCTGAAGACGGGCTGTCGGTCCGCGCGGTGGAGGAGCTGGTCCGGCGGGGGAAAGCGGGACGCGGGAGAAAGGCGGCGAAGGAACGAAGCGTGGCGCCGGACGCCCACGTCCGCCATCTCGAGACCGAGCTGCAGCGGCACCTCGGGACCGAGGTCCGGATCAAGCGGACGAGAGGGGATGCGGGTCGCATCGAGATCATGTTCTACAACGCCGACGATTTCGAGCGCGTCACCGAGTTGCTGCTGGGTCCGGAGACCGCGCGGATCTGAGGGGGGTCTCCAGGGCCGGTTGGTGGAGGCACCGTTCGGCCGGCGCCGGAGCTCGGAAGCCGGCTCAACGCCAGTGGTCAGGCAGTCCGCCCTTCTCCGACGCCGGCAGGGTGCTTGCGGTCGCCCCGGGCCAACGGCCTGACCGCAACGGTCCCCCTCGGGTCCCTCGTCGAGCACCGGCAAGTTGACGATGACGGGCCGGCCGCGTGCACGGAAAGCGTGAACCGGTCGATAATACCAGGACAACTCCCACACGGTCACGCCCAGGAATCGAATCCCCGATGGAGAAGGAACAGCGCCGGATGACGTTCATTGTCGTGCCCCACGGCGGGCGCGATCTGAACACGCGCTCGTTCGAAGTCTCCTACCGGCGGCTGCGAGTCGTGGGGATACTCCTCGCGGTGCTGGCGCTCCTCTGGGTGGGAATGGCCCTGTCGTGGGCATACCTGGCGAGCCAGGCCGTGCGGGTGCCAGCACTCCAGCGGGACCTCGAGCGGTTCGCCGAAGAACGCGCGCAGGTTCAGCAACTGGCCCAGGCTCTCGAAAGGCTGGAACGTCAGTATACGCAGGTCCGGCAGCTGCTGGGCGCGGACCGACCTTCGTCGGCGGCCAGCATATGGCTTCCGCCCGCGGGTACGGCCTCTCGTGGCGCGACCCGGTCCGACGAGGACGACGACCTGCCTAGCTCGTGGCCGCTTACGGAACGCGGCTTCGTGACCCGGGAGCACCTCGGTCGTATTCCGGGGCAACATCCGGGGATCGATATCGCCGTGGCGGAAGGATCATACGTGCGGGCGTCGGGCGGCGGCGTCGTGAGCGATGCCGGCGAGGACGATGTTTACGGCAAGTACGTCCGGATTCGACACGCCGAGGGTTTCGAGACCGTGTACGGTCACGCGTCGGAGTTGTACGTAACAACGGATGACGAGGTCGTCCGTCACCAGGTCATCGCGCTGAGCGGCAATACCGGCACATCAACCGCGCCCCATCTGCATTTCGAGGTCTGGAAGGACGGTCAGACCATCGACCCGCGCGAGGTCGTCCAGGAACCCTGAGTCTCGGGACGGCTGAGGGGGGTGGACCGGCTGGCGCGGCGGATGAGTTGCGGCGCTATGGCCAGTCGAGTCCGAACGTTCGGGCCCAGGGGCCCCAGCGGATACGTCGAGCACGAGTTCGCGAGAAGTGCTCCAGGGCGGGCCTCGAGGAAACGCGGAGGGGAGAGCAGGAGCTTCGACCCAGTTCCGGCGGGATATCCAGGCAGCGTCAGGGCGTTGAACGCGTCCTGCCTATCGGGTCGTAATGAAGGTCGCCGATCGTACCGAGACTCCGGGATAATGGGCCACGCTCGAAACCCAAACCGGAGGATCGGATGTCTCTCTTCAGCAAGCCCGAGTCTCAGCCCCAGAAGCCGCGTGAGCGCGTTGTGATTCCGTCTCGTGGAGGTGCCGGAGATGGTGCGATCTCGATCGTCGGTCCCGGCATGGTGATCGACGGAGACGTAGCGACGGAGGGGATCGTGCGCATCGAGGGAGTGCTCAAGGGCACCGTGCGCGCCGCCAAAGCGGTGATCGTGGGGCCTGCCGGCCGCGTCGAAGGGCACGTGGTGACCGACGACGCTGTGATCGGGGGCACGGTGGAGGGGGCTATCGTGGGGAACAAACGCGTCGAGCTGCAGGCGACGTCTCGCGTGCTCGGCGTGATCCATGCGCGGCCGAGTGGCCTGAAGCTCGAAGAGGGTGCGCGGTTCAACGGCAAGATCGAGATGCTCGAGGACGACCAGACGAAAGCGGCCGAAACGGAAGCCCAGACCGTCAACGCCCTCGAGGCCTTGAGAGGGCTGCGTGGCCCGGTCGACGTCGCAACCGAGGAGCCTGAAGAACAGGACGACCTGAAGGAGGCCAGCTCAGCAGCCTGAGCTTGAAAGCCGGCCGACCATGGCCGGCTTTTTCCACATCTGCATCGGGTGATAGAAGTTCACGTCCAGGCGCGACTTACACGTTTTCCACATAGTCTCCGCACGGTTTTCCACCGACGGTTTCCACATCCGTGGAGAAGTGCTCATGGTGACCCTGGACGAGCTGGTTGCATACCTGGACGAGACTCTCCGCACCCGCGAAATCGCCGACTACCCCAACGCGAAGAACGGCCTCCAGGTCGAGCGGGAAGGCCCGGTCGAGCGGGTCGCCTTCGCGGTCGATGCCGCGAAGGAGCCGATCGAGGAGGCCATCCGCAGAGGGGCCGACCTCATCGTAGTGCATCACGGATTGCTCTGGGGGGGAGTGCAGCCGATCGTGGGGCCGCACTACCAACGGCTACGGGCTCTACTGCAGGCGAACGTCGGTCTCTACTCGTCCCACCTGCCGTTGGACGTCCACCCTCAGTTCGGGAATAACGTCTTGCTGGCGAAGCAGCTGGGCGTGGAAGTCCAGGGGACGTTCGGTGGCAATGACAAGGTTGCCGCCGGAGTCTGGGGTACCGTGGAGATGCGGCGCGAGGCGCTGGCCGCCAGGCTGGATCAGGTCCTCGGTCGACGGGTCCGCATGATCGCGGGTGGTCCGGAGCGCGTGCAACGGGTCGGAATCGTCACGGGGGCAGCCGCGAGCCAGATCCCCGCGGCGCTGGAGGCGGGGTTGGATGCTTTCGTCACTGGCGAGGTTGCGCACCACAACTATTTCGATGCCATGGAGGGAGGGATCAATCTCTACCTCGGAGGGCATTACGCGACCGAGGTCTGGGGGGTGCGGGCCCTGGCCGACGTGATCGCGGAGCGTTTCGGCCTGGAGACCTTTTTCATCGACCACCCGACGGGCCTCTGAGGGGGCGAATCGCGCGCGGCAGAGGGCACCAGCATCGGATCTCCGCGCCCACGGTGCCCCAGTCACGGTTGTCAGCGGCGGTCGTAAATCTGACACTTCGGTCGGGTGAAAATCGGACACTC
>CAZJEH010000094.1:12578-15091 GCA_964544905.1 uncultured Gemmatimonas sp. | reverse complement strand
GGTCCGTCGCGGTTGCGGTTCGATAGTCGACCTCTACGGCGTCACTCCCACTCGATCGTCGCGGGGGGCTTCGACGATACGTCGTAGCAGACCCGGTTCACACCTTCCACCTCGTTGATGATCCGGGTCGAGATCCGGGCCAGCACGTCGTGCGGGAACGGGAACCAGTCGGCGGTCATGCCGTCCCGGCTTGTGACCGCCCGGAGGGCGCATACGTTCTCGTACGTCCGCTCGTCTCCCATCACCCCCACCGACCGGACCGGGAGCAGCACGGCGAACGCCTGCCAGATGTCGTCATACAGCCCTTCGGCACGGATCTCCTCGAGATAGATGGCATCCGCGCGGCGCAGGACGTCCAGCGACTGCCGGTCGACCGGTCCGAGGACGCGGATCGCAAGCCCCGGCCCCGGGAAGGGATGGCGCCCGACCATTTCCTCGGGCAGCCCCAGCTCGCGCCCGACCTGTCGCACCTCGTCCTTGAACAGCTCCCGCAGCGGCTCGATCAGCTCGAACTTCATCTCCTCCTTCAGTCCGCCCACGTTGTGGTGGGTCTTGATGGTGGCTGAAGGGCCCTTCACGGAGAGGGATTCGATGACGTCCGGGTAGAGCGTCCCCTGGACGAGGAACCGGGCGTCGCCGCCGAGCCGCGCCGCCGCATCCTCGAAGACGTCAATGAAGGTGTGGCCGATGATCTTCCGCTTGCGCTCGGGCTCGTCGACGCCGGCCAGCCGCTCGAGGAAGAGATCGGACGCGTCGATGACCTCGAGCCGCATCCCCAGGTGCTGCCGGAACGTCCGCTCCACGGCCTCCCGCTCGCCCGCCCGCAACAGGCCGGTATCGACGAAGATGTTGGTGAGCTGGTCGCCGATCGCGCGATGGACGAGCGTCGCCGCGACGCTGGAGTCGACGCCGCCGGACAGGCCGCAGATCACCTGGGCGTCTCCCACCCGCTCGCGGATCCGCTCGACCTCCATCTCGATGAACGAGCCGGCGGTCCAGGTAGGTTCGCACCCGCAGACCTGGAAGACGAAGTTGGAGATGATGTCCTCGCCGCGGACCGTGTGCGCCACCTCCGGATGGAACTGGACTCCGTAGATGCTGCGCTCCTCGTTGGCGAAGGCGGCGTACGGAAGGTCCCGGGTGCTCGCCAGCTTGCGGTAGCCGGGAGGAGGTACCTTCACGTGGTCACCGTGGCTCATCCACACCTGGGTCTGCTCACCGGGTTCGAAGCCCTCGAAGATCCCGGTGGCTTCGTCGATCGCGATCTGCGCCCGGCCGTACTCACGGCGTCCCCGCTCGACCACCCCGCCTTCGAGGTGGGTGATGAGCTGCATGCCGTAACAGATCCCGAGGACCGGCACGCCCAGCTTCAGCAGCTCCGGCTCGGCGGTGGGCACATCCTCCCCGTAGACCGAAGACGGCCCGCCGGACAGGATGATGCCTTTCGGTGCCCACTCCCGGATCCATTCGATGGATCGGGTAGGCGGATGGATCTCGCTGTATACGCGCTCCTCGCGCACCCGCCGCGCGATGAGCTGCGTGAACTGCGAACCGTAGTCGATGATCAGGATGCGATTTGAATCCACTGTCGGTGCCGGGTGCCTCGGGTTGTGGCCTGAATGGCGAAAGATAGACGGGGCGCCGGGGGCGGGCCAGTCGGGGCGGCCACCGCCGCATCGAGTACGGGTGCCGTTGCCGGGCGGGAGGGAAGCGGCTACAGTCCCGGCCCCGGCCCCAGTCGCCGAAGTGCATTTCGACGACTGCACTTGCCGACGACGCGGGCCGACTGCGGATGAACATCGTCACTCACGTACCTTCGCGAGGAGGAAAGTATGGAAGACCGGGAGCTGGGCCGCACAGGCTGGCGCGTGTCCACACTGAGCTTCGGGGCCTGGGCGATTGGTGGTACCTGGGGGCCCGTCGACGACGACGAGTCTATGGCGGCGCTCCGACGCGCCCTCGAGCACGGGGTCAACTTCTTCGACACCGCCGACGTCTATGGGGACGGCCGCAGCGAGCGGCTGCTGGCGAGGCTGCGGAAGGAAACCGGCGCCTCGTTCTACGTAGCGACGAAAGCGGGGCGTCGGCTCAACCCTCATGTGGCGGAAGGATACAACCGCGAGAACCTCACAGCCTTCGTGGAGCGTAGCCTGCGCAACCTGGAGGTCGAAGCGATCGACCTGCTACAGCTCCACTGTCCGCCCACGGAGGTCTTCTACATGCCGGAGGTATTCGGCATCCTCGATGACCTGGTGGCGGCTGGCAAGCTGCGGTTCTACGGGGTCAGCGTCGAGAAGGTCGAGGAGGCGCTCAAGGCGATCGAGTACCCGAATGTCCAGAGCGTGCAGATCATCTTCAACATGTTCCGTCACCGGCCGGCGGAGCTGTTCTTCCCGCGGGCGATGGAGCGGCGCGTGGGAATCCTCGCCCGGGTACCGCTGGCCTCCGGAATGTTGACGGGGAAGTTGCGGCGCGACAGCACCTTTGCCGCCGACGACCACCGCGCCTTCAAC
>CAZJEH010000094.1:0-12568 GCA_964544905.1 uncultured Gemmatimonas sp. | reverse complement strand
AGGGCGCCGCGTTCGATCGCGGGGAGACCTTCTCGGGAGTGGACTACGAGACCGGGCTCCGCGCGGTGGAAGAACTCGAGAAGCTCCGCCCCCAGGGGATGACCCTCGCCCAGTTCGCCCTCCGCTGGATTCTGATGCACGAGGCGGTCACTTGCGCCATCCCGGGAGCGAAACGGCCCGCCCAGGTCGATGAGAACTTCACGGCCGCGGACCTGCCGCCGCTATCCAGCGAGGTGATGGCGGGGGTGCGGGACGTGTACGACAGGCACATCCGCGAGCTTGTGCACCACTACTGGTGAGCTGGGGGGACCGTCGCGGAAGTGCATGGAGGGTTGGCTGCCCGGGTAGCGACATCGACAGCCGGGGGTTGCTGCGCGGCTTCCGCGGGCAATCGTCGGGGTCGTGAGTCGCTGAGCGCCCTCTCGGAACGTTGCGATCACGCGTTCTACCAGGACCACTCGAACCTCTATGGAGATAGACCGATGAGCCCGAAGAAAGACGCTGGCAAATCGAGTCGAGGAGCCTCGCCCGAGAAGGGATTCTCCGCGGAGGAAAAGGCCGCGATGAAGGAGCGGGCCGCAGAATTGAAGGCGGAGGCGTCCCGCAAACGCGGCAAGAAGGCGGACGGGGAGGCCGACCTGTTGGCGAAGATCGCGGAGATGCCCGAGGCTGATCGGGCCCTCGCCACGCGCATCCATGCCATTGTCAAGGAAGTGGCGCCCAGCCTGTCGCCGAAAACGTGGTACGGTATGCCCGCCTACGCGCGCGATGGCAAGGTCGTCTGCTTCTTCCAGGGCGCGGCGAAGTTCAAGACCCGTTACGCGACGCTCGGCTTCACCGACTCCGCGAACCTCGATGAGGGCGATATGTGGGAGACGTCCTTCGCCGTGAAGGCGATCGGTCCGGCGGAGGAGAAGCGTATCCGGACGTTGGTGGCGAAAGCGGTCGAGTGACGGCGTCGGCGGCACAGAAGCCGCCGACAGGGCCGACATTGGCGCAATCAGCCGGCCGCTGCCGTTAGGCGGCAAACGCCAAGTCGCTCCGAACAGGTCGACGGCGTCGCTAGGCGCTACCGCCCGGGAGGTTTCGTCGGCTCGCCTCGTAGTGTTCGATCAACCGGTCCACTGACACGGAGGCAATCGCCTCTGCCACCGCGGAGGTGGAGATCGCATCGAGCGAGCGGAACCTGAGGCACGACTTGCCCATGTCGAGCTTCTTGCCCTCTGCCCTGAATCGCTCCTTCAGCATCCGGTCGCGCTCAGCATCGGCATAGACGCCCATGAGGTAGAGGGCAACGTAGTTCTTGCGCCCGGCAAGCCCCACGTAAGCCAGCGGCTGACCGTTGTAGGTGTTGGGATATCGCGCCAGGGGCACCTCGTAGGACAGCGCCCCCCAGCGGACCGCCTCGACATACCCCGGCGGAAGGTGCGAGAGGATGAGATCCCGGACGGCAGCGACAGTAGGGCGCCGGTCCTCGGGAAGTGAAGCGATGTATTCGTCAGGCGTCATCGAGTCGCCGCGGCCGAGTTCCGGAAGCTTCGCCAGCGCCAACGGCGAGCGGGAAATTCTATCCGTCCGACTTCGGCTTTCTGGTCGGTAGGCCAACGTCACGTCGGCCGAACGCGGCTACGTACCCGGCTCCGCTAACATGGCCTCACCGCCGAGACACTCGACGGGAACCTTGAGGCGTCGCGTGCCGAAGGTCTGCGGTCGTCAGCCAGGTCGCTGGCCGCCCCGAAATGGGGAGGAAGTAGGCGACGACCGCGGATTCCTAGAGGTCCAGCTCGGCCGCGACGAGATCGTCGAGCGTTTCCCTGCGCCTGACCAGCCTGGGTTCCCCATCGTCAACCATTACTTCGGCAGGCCGGGGACGCTGGTTGTACGTCGAGCTCATGGAGAAGCCGTAGGCGCCCGTCGTTCGGATGGCGAGAAGCTCGCCCGGGCCCACCATCTCGATTTCCCGGTCGAGCGCCAGGAAATCGCCCGTCTCGCAGATCGGACCGACCACGTCGACACGGGCGCGCCCCCGATCGCGGCTCTCGACCGGCTCGACCATATGGAAACCCGAATAGTGGCTCGGGCGCAGCAGGTCGTTCATCCCGGCATCGGTGATGACGAAACGCTTCCCGCCCCCTTCCTTCACGTACAGCACCCGGGCCACCAGGATGCCCGCCTGCCCTACGATGTATCGCCCGGGCTCGACGATCAGCTTGAGGTCGGTCGGGGCGAGGATCGGCAGGACCGCCTCGGCGAAAGCGCTCGCGGAGATGCCTTCTCCATCGGCGTACGAGATGCCCAGGCCGCCGCCCACATCGAAGTACTCGATTCGGTGACCGTCGCGGCGGATATCATCCACCAGGGACATCACCTGCTCGACGGCCGAGCGATATGGTTGGACAGCGAGGATCTGGGAGCCGATGTGCATGTCGACGCCCCGGATCTCGATGCCCGGCAGGTCCGCGGCGAGGTTGTACAGTCGCGGCGCGTCGTCGATGGGAATGCCGAACTTGGTGGCCGCGTGCCCCGTCCGGGTGTACGCGTGCGGAGTGGGGCTTTCGATGTCCGGGTTGACGCGCAGGGCGACCGGGGCGACCTGGCCGGTCGCGGCGCACAGGGCGGACAGCGACAGCAGCTCGCCCTCGGATTCGACGTTGAAGCCGTAGATGTTCGCCGCGAGGGCCGCCGCCAGCTCCTGGACGGTCTTGCCCACCCCGCTGAACACGGTACGCTCGGAGGGGATTCCTGCCAGCTGGGAGCGGTACAGCTCCCCCGCCGACACGATGTCGGCGCCCGCCCCGAGCCCGGCGAGCAGCCGCAGGATCGCCAGGTTGGCGTTCGCCTTGACCGAGTAGGCGATCAGGTGCGGGTGCCCCCCGAGAGCCTGGTCGAGCTCTGTGTAGCGCGTTCGGATCGCGCCAGCGCTGTAGATGTAGAGCGGCGTGCCCCAGCGGGAGACAAGCTCAGGCACCGGGACGTCCTCACAGTGGAGGACGCCGTCACGCCGGGTGAACGTTTCCGCCATCAGGAACCGGCCCTCGCCGCCGGATCGAATCGGCTCGCGGAGGTCGAGATCAGTACGCTCGTGCCCATACCGCCTCGTGGGCAGCGGCGCCTCCACAGACGAGACACTTCTCCGGTGCTCGAGCGGAACGGAACTCCTCGTCGGGGATGACCCGAATCGTTGCGCGGGTCTCGTCCTTGACGCGCTCCTCGCATGTCGCCGACCCGCACCACCCTGCGTAGATGAATCCTTCCGGGCCTTCGACGATTTCCTTGAAACGCTCGTAGTCGGTGACGTCGCGGTATGAGTTCGCCTCCCGCCGGGCACGCGCCCGCTCCAGCAGCCATCCCTGGAATTGCTCCAGCCGCTGCTCCAGCGTGGCCAGAACTTCGGTTTCGGGGAGAAACTGCTTGCGATCCTCACCCTCGCCGACGAGGCGGCGAACGAGCACCAGCTGCTGCTTGGCGATGTCCTTGGGGCCGACCTCGATACGGAACGGAACGCCCTTCATCTCCCACTCGTAGAACTTCGCGCCGGGAGTGAGGTTGTCCCGGTCGTCGATGTGCGTGCGCACGTTGGGCAGGGCGGCGGCGACCTCCCTGGCCTTCGCCAGCACCTGCTCGCGTTCCTCGTCCTTCCGATAGATCGGCACGATGACGACCTGGACCGGCGCGAGGCGGGGAGGGAGCACGAGCCCCTGATCATCGCCGTGAGTCATCACCAGTCCGCCGATCAGCCGCGTCGAGACACCCCAGCTGGTATTCCAGGCGTACTCCTCCTGCCCTGACTCCGCCGCGAACTTCAGCTCGAACTGCCGCGAGAAGTTCTGTCCGAGGTGATGCGAGGTCCCCGCCTGGAGCGCACGATTGTCCTGCATCATCGCCTCGCAGGCGTAGGTATGGTCGGCGCCGGGGAAGGTCTCCGAAGGCGACTTCCGGCCGGTGATCACGGCCATCGCCATGAACCCTTCCATGAACTCGCGGTAAACGCCGAGCATCCGCCTCGCTTCCTCCTCGGCCTCCTCGCTCGAAGCGTGGGCGGTGTGCCCCTCCTGCCAGAGGAACTCGGTCGTCCGCAGAAACAGCCGCGTCCGCATCTCCCACCGCACGACGTTCGCCCACTGGTTCACGAGCAGGGGGAGGTCCCGATAGCTCTGGACCCACTTCGCGAACATCGCGTAGATGATCGTCTCCGAAGTGGGCCGCACGATGAGCGGCTCCTCCAGGCGTGACGTCGGATCCGGAGCAAGGCCGGTCCCTTCCTCGTTCGCCTTCAGCCTCGTGTGGGTGACGATCGCCATCTCCTTGGCGAACCCCTCGACGTGCTCAGCCTCGCGCGACAGGAAGCTCTGGGGGATGAACAGCGGGAAATACGCGTTCTGGTGTCCGGTCTCCCGGAAGCGCCGGTCCAGTTCGTCCCGCATCAGCTCCCAGAGTCGATAGCCGTAGGGGCGGATCACCATGCACCCGCGCACCGGCGAATGGTCGGCGAGCTCCGCTCGGATCACGAGTTCGTTGTACCAGGTGCTGAAATCAGCGTCCCGGGTCGTCAGCGCTTGCGTCATCGATATGTCGATTGTCTATCGGTATGCTGCCCTCTTCAGTCGCTCCGAAGGCTCCGGACGGTCGCCCACCCGTCGCTCCTTCGGGGCCGGCGGACCCGATCATCTTCTCAGCCGCTCCCGGATCGCGTAGGCGATGAGCGGGACCCCCAGGAGGATGCCCGCCGCGATACCCCAACGGCCCCAGAAACCGATGCCCTCGACGGGTACGAGGTAGGCCAACACCAGCGCACCGACGACGATGAGGAACGCCGCCAGCACCGGTGGACCGTACACGTATACCCACTCCATCCGCCGGAAGAGCTTCCGGCGCTCCTCGTCGAGCGAGCGACGCGGCGTCACCCGTCCGCGCGTTCCACGACGAGGTTCAGGTCCACCCGCTCCTCCTCGCCGCTGTCCATTGATCGAACGACTACCTGACCTGCTGCCAGCTCATCGGGGCCGAGGATGATGGCGTGCCGAGCGTTGAGCGCGCTCGCCGCCTTGAGCTGCTTCCCGACGCCCTGCTGGCGGAGCGCATAGTCCACCCGCTTCCCGCGGTCGCGCAACGCGTGTACGAGCCGCAGCGCTTCCGGCCGTTGCTCGGGCGTGACCGTCACCACGAAGTAGTCGATCTCGTGGCGGAAGGTCGGCAGCAGTCCCCGGTCTACGAGCAGCTCGCGGAGGACCACGTCTCCCATCCCGAATCCGAGGGCGGGCAGATCGGTGCCGCCGAGGACGCCGAGAAGGTCGTCGTAGCGGCCCCCGCCCGCGATGGCTCGAAGCTCGCCCTGACGATCGAACAGCTCGAACACCACGCCCGTGTAGTAGGCCAACCCGCGGACGACCCCGAGATCGAACCGGACGAACTCGCCCAGACCCATGGCGCCGAGGTCGTCCAGCAGCTGCTGCATGCGGCCGACCTCTTCGGAGATACCCGGCAGACCGCCGTAGGAGTCGCGAACGTCCGCGAACTCGCGGCGCTCGAAGATCCCCAGGACAGCCGAGATCACCGCCGCCTCGAGCGCCGCCTCGGTTCGGAGCCGCGACTCTATCGACTCGATCGGCTCACGCTCGAGCTTGTCGACGATGTTGTAGACCTGCACGAGCCGATCGTCGGGAACACCGGCGTGCTCGAGCAGCGCGCGCAGGAGCCGTCGATCCGACACGCGGGCCACGACATCCTGCGCGGTCAGGCCGAACGCCCGGAGGATGTCGAGCGCCGCCGCGATCAGCTCCACGTCCGCGGCGACACCCTCCTCGCCGACGATGTCGAGGTTGAGCTGAAAGTGCTCGCGAAGCCTTCCCCGCTGCGCCCGCTCGTAGCGGAATAGCTGGGGGATCGAGAACCACTTGATCGGCTTGCGCAGGGCCGAAGCACGCGCCCCGACCATGCGCGCGAACGTGGGCGTCATCTCCGGACGCAGCGCGACCGGCCGGTCCCCCTTGTCGACGAAGTTGTAGAGCTGCTGGACGATCTCCGGTCCCGACTTCTCGATGTAGAGCTCAGTCGGCTCGAGGGGCGGACCATCCCACTCCTGGAAGCCGTATCGGCGAGCCACATCCCGCCAGACTTCCATGATGTAGTTACGGACAGCCAGATCCTCGGGGTAAAAATCACGGAAACCCGGCAGCGAGGCGAAGTTCGGCATGCGCGGGAATGTAGGCGCGCAGGAGGGGGTTCGGTAGGGGCGGCCGGGCGACCTACACGGCGCGAATGCCCAGAAGGTCCATGGCGTCGCCGACGGTGTGGATCGATCCGGTGACGATGATCGTGCCGTGCGGCGCGAGCGTCGAGGCACGATGGAGAGCGGACTCCAGGGACGGGATCACGCGAGGCGTGACGCCGAGCGTCTCAGACGACCACCTTGCGACCTCCTCGGGGTTCCAGAGGCGTGAGGCCGGGGCGCTGGTCGGCACGGTAAGGATGGCCGCGTCCGCACGCGGCAGGAGCGTCGACAGCATCGAACGCCAGTCCTTGTCGGCGAGAATGCCGGTGACCAGCACGCGTGGAGCTGGCAGCTCCATGACGTCGAGCGCGTCAGTCAGCACCTGGGCGCCATCGGGGTTGTGGGCGACGTCGAACACCCACGTCGTCCCTCGGATGCGCTCCACCTGCAGCCGCCCCGGCCAGCGAACGGTGCCGAAGCCGCCCTCGATCATTTCCCAGGACGGCCGCAGGTCGGGCGGCAACAGCCCGAGGAGCTCAGCAGCGAACGCGGCGTTGGTAGCCTGATGCGCCCCGGGGAGCGGGATCTCCAGGCGCCGCGCCCCCCATCGCTTGGAGTCGATGTCGACGGTGACGCCAAGCCCCGTCGCTGTCGCCTCGACGCTGACGACCTCGTCGAGAAAGACGAGATGCGCGCCGACCTCGTCGGCTCGACGCCGGAACACCTCGCGAATATGCGGCGACACCGCACCGACGATGCTCGGCGTGCCAGGCTTGATGATCCCGGCCTTCTCCCCGGCAACCTCGGCCAGCGTGTCGCCGAGGTATTCCGTGTGATCCAAACCGACGTTCGTGACCCCCGCCGCTACTGCGTCGAGGACGTTGGTGGCGTCCAGCCGCCCCCCCAGGCCGACCTCGACGACCGCGAAGTCCACGCCGGCCTCCGCGAACAGCAGGAACGCCATCGCGGTCGTCGCCTCGAAGAACGTCGCGCCGGTTTCTTCGATCGCGGGCCGCAGCCGCTCCGCGGCGTCCACCAGGGCGTCCGGGGTCACCGGAACACCGTCGACCCGAATTCGCTCGGTGGAGTCGATCAGATGCGGGGAGGTGTACAGCCCGACCGTCCGGCGACTGTCGCGAGCAATCGCGGACGCGCAGAGCGCGGCCACGGAACCCTTGCCGTTCGTCCCCCCGATCAGGAGCGAACGAAAACGCCGGTGTGGGTCGCCCACACCGGCCAGGAGTCTCTCGGTCCTCTCCAGCCCCCAGCGAATCCCCCCGCTCGTGCGGGAGAACAGCCAGGGTGTCAGTTCATCCAGCCTCACGCTCCCGCCTGTCTGCCCGTTGACGCCCACCCGGCTCCAGCGCTCGTCGCCCGAAGGGGCCCAGCCGTCGTCACGACCGGCCGGACTCGATGCCGCGCCGCGGGAGTCGAATTGTCCCGAGGGTGAATGGCTGCCGGATGCTCTGCCGACCGTCCATCAGGTCGGCCGAGCGGCGCCGTTCGATCGTCCGCCCGCGGGGGCGGGCAGCCCGAGCATGTGCCTGAGGAGCCGGGCGATCTCCGCCTTCATCTGCCGACGATCGACGATCGCGTCCAGCATCCCGTGCTCGAGGAGGAACTCGGAGGTCTGGAATCCTTCCGGCAGCTCCTGCTTGATCGTCTGCTCGATCACCCGCTGCCCGGCGAAGCCGATCAGCGCGCCGGGCTCGGCCAGGTTGACGTCTCCCAGCATCGCGTACGAAGCCGTCACTCCTCCCGTCGTCGGGTCGGTCAGCACCGAGACGTACGGAATCGCCGCCGCATGGAGCTTCGCGAGCACGGTGGACGTCTTCGCCATCTGCATCAGGGAGAAGATCCCCTCCATCATCCGCGCCCCTCCCGACGCGGAGACGATGATCAGCGGATCTCCACGCTCGAGCGAGCGCATGCCCGCGCGCGCGATCTTTTCCCCGACCACCGACCCCATCGACCCGCCGATGAAGTCGAAGACCATCACCGCCAGCTGCACGGGAACCTCATCGAGATGCCCCTCCGCGGCGATCAGCGCGTCACCAGGCCCCATCTTCCGCTCCGCCTGTACCAGCCGCTCGGGATATGGCTTGAGGTCGACGAAATCCAGCGGATCGCCCGAGCGCAGGTCGAGATCGTGTATGACCGGCTCGGCGTCGTCCAGCAGCAGGCGGAGGTAGTCGCTTGCCGGAAGCCGGAGATGGTAGCCGCAGGCCGGGCAGACGTTCCAGTTCTCCTTCAGCTTTTCCCGGTAGAGGATCTCGCCGCAGGAGGGACACTTCTCCCATACGTCGCCGGGCAGCTCGCGCTTGTCCGCCGCCTGGAGCTTCCGTTTGGGCGGTCGCCACCAGCTCATATCACAATTCCTGGAAAGGGGTCATGCTCTGCCCCGCGATTCCGCCGCGATCCTTTGCACCATCGCCATCGCGAGCAGGTTCACCAGCAGGAACGACCCGCCATAACTCAAGAACGGGAGCGGGATGCCGGTGATCGGCATCACACCCACCGTCATACCCGTATTCACCAGAACGTGTGCGAACCAGCTCCCGAAAAGCCCGAACGGAACGAGGCTCGCGAAGGGATCCGCCGCGCGCTCGGAGATCCTCACGAGCCGCCAGAAGACGAAGCCAAAGGCAAGCAGGACCGCCGCGACGCCGATGAACCCCATCTCCTCGCCCACCACCGCGAAGATGAAGTCCGTGTGCTGCTCCGGCAAGAACGCTAGCCGCTTCTGGGTACCGTCCAGGTATCCCTTCCCGAACCAACCGCCGCTTCCGATGGCGACGCGGGACTGGAGGAGGTTATACCCCGCTCCCCGAGGATCCAGCTCGGGATTGAGGAACACCAGGAAACGGTTCTGCTGGTACGGCTTGAGCGAGTTCCAGAGCGGAAGGGCGATCGTACCCGCGACCACGTTGGCCAGCACGATCGCGACACCCTCGGCGAGGTACGGCTTGTAGACGTAGGCGAGCAGCACCACCAGCAGCACGAAGTACGCTCCCCACAGCCATACGCTCACCGACAGCAGCATCCCGATCGCCGGGCTGGCCAGGAAGAAGAGGATCGAGAGCGGGGTCCCCGCCCAGAAGAGCGTGGCCATGAAGATCGAGCCGAACACCAGTGCGGTGCCCAGGTCCGGCTGCAGCATCACCAACCCCATCGGAACCATTACGACGAGGAACGGCTTCCACAGCGCCCAGAGCGATCGTGGAGGCTCTCGCCACGTCCCCAGCACGCGGGCGAGCATCAGGATCACCCCGATCTTCGCCACCTCGGACGGCTGGATCCGGATCGGCCCGATGGCCAACCAGCCGCTGACACTCTCCGCCGTCCCGGCCCCCGTGCCGATGAACAGCGTCAGGACCAGGAGCAGCAGGCAGATGAAGTAGATCGGCTGCGCGGCCCACTCCAGCCAGATGATGGGGATCCGCATCACCAGTGGCGTCGCCAGCATCGCGAGGGCGAACCAGAGGAGCTGCTGACGCCACAGGCCGGCGACGATGGTGCTCGGGACGTCGAGCACCCCCGCGCTGTAGATCATCATCACCCCGAAGGCGGTGAGCGCGAGGACGACGGCGAAGAGAATCGGGTCGCCGAGCGTGATCGGGCGGCTTCTCTTCATCCGCGCAAACACCCCTTCAACGGGCGCCGGCGACGGGCTGCGGCACGACGACTCGCGTTGCCACCGCGGTGCGTCGGATCGATCACGCGAAGATCCTGTACACCGCGAGCGCTACCACCCCCGCGGCCGCCGCGTACAGCGCCGTCAACGGCGACACCAGCAGGAGGTAGCCCGCGCCAGAACCGAAGATCTCCCGGGTTCCGAGGAACAGGATCGTGTCGAATACCCATTTGCCGACGAACAGATAGAGCGCCAGCAGGATGTAGTTGTCTTCCGTGAACAGCTCTCTCGACCTCGCGCCGACGAAACCGACCACGGTCAGCGCCAGTGCGCTCGCGCCCATGGCGGGGGGGACGATCGCACCATCGAGGATACCCAGGACCAGGCCGATACCCGCGGCCGACCCCGCGGATACCTGCCGGGCCGCCAGTAGCAGCGCCACCACCAGGAAGTCGGGCGCGAGCAGGCCATACCCGAGCCCCACCCGCAACAGGAAGTGCAGCGCCACCAGAATGACGATGAATATTCCGAACCCCCACCCCGCACGACCGTTCATCACGCTCCTGGCGTAGCTTGCCAAACAACTGCCGGTGTATCGGGCGATTCGATCACCCTGCCGGAAGCTCCTGGGCGCGGCACTCCCCGTTCATCGTTCCGGGTCCGAGTTCGGGGCGAAGAACCGGGATGGCCGAGCAGGCTCGTCACAAGCAGGGACCGCCGAATCCGCTCACTGTTCCAGCAACGAAAGCGGCCGCCGGGATCGGAAGCCCTCAGCCGCCGCGCGATGATAGCACGCCTCACGGGGTTCTCGACGCCGTCACTCCTGGGGGGGTCCCGCCGCGCCACCAGCCGGCGCCCGAGCGTCGACGGTTGCAGGCGATGGGCCACTCGAGAGTGGCTGCCCAGCGGGCGGGGGTTGCAAGGGCCGGATCCCCCAGTACTCAGCCATGTCCTCGCCACTTACGGCCGTGCTTGGTTCACCCAGCACCAGCACGTACGTCATCTCCGTCGGCGCTACGGCGGGACGCACGACGTAATTGCGCTGCCAGTCCTCCTCCGCGTTCTCCAGGCCGATCACGGTCCCGATGGGTATCCCCCGCGGGAAGACTCCGCCATGCCCCGACGTGACGATGGTAGCGCCCACGCCGAGCTCGACGTGGCGGGGAGTACCGGTCAGCACCAGAAGCGGTCCGCCATCGATCCGGCGCGGGACCACGATCCCGTACACTTCTCCGTCGACCGTCATGGCGCTCGCCCTGAACTCGTTGTGCATCCAGTCGATCCCGAACGAGATGTTCTCGTCGGTCTCGAGCACGCGGCCGACCAGACCCTGTGCGGCGATGATCGTCGCCCCCGCGGTGATCCCCTGGGCGGAACCCGCGGTCAACTGGAAGTATCCTTCGGTTGCGCGTGGGATGCGCACGACCTCGGCGGGCACGAACGTGGGGACCAGCCGCTCACGGAGCTGCAGGAGCTCGCGGAGGTGACGGTTCTCGGTGGCGAGCGTGGCCTGACCGACGAGGAAGGCGGCGAGGCTGTCGCGCTCGGCGCGGAGGCGGGCGGGATCGTCGAACAGGACATGTCGCTCGACGGCCCCCCGTTGCAGGGCCAGGATCGGCCGCAGCACAGTTGACCGAACGACGGCCGCTACGCTGTCGCGGACGGAGGTCGGCAGTAGCGTGAGCAGAACCGCGAGGGCGAAGAAAGCGGCTCCCATCCTGAGGTCCCGCTTTCTGCTCCTCTCGCCGCCCTCCCCCAGATACGGTCGAAACGCTGTCAGTTGGCCAGTACTCCCCGGTACTTGTTGATGTCGTCCAGAATGCGGCCCGCCCCGCGCACGACGCAGGTGAGCGGCTCCTCGTCCACGTGGATCGGCAGGTTCGTCTCACGGGCGATGAGCTGATCCAGACCTCGGATCAGCGCTCCGCCACCCGTCATTACGATACCCCGGTCGACGATGTCCGACGCCAGCTCGGGCGGCGTGATCTCCAGCGCTCGCCGGACGGCCTCGACCACCGCCTGGATCGGCTCCTGGATGCACTCCCGGATCTCCTGCGAGTGAACCCGGACCGTCTTCGGAATCCCGGAGACGAGGTCGCGTCCCTTCACCTCCATCTCCCGCTCCTCCCCCGTGTTGTACGCCGAGCCGATCTGAATCTTCACGGCCTCCGCGGTCGGCTCACCGATCATCAGGTTGTAGTTCTTCCTGAGGAAGGTGACGATGGCCGCATCGATCTCGTCGCCACCCACCCGGATCGACGTATCCGAGACGATGCCCGACAGGGCAATCACCGCAATCTCCGTCGTACCGCCGCCGATGTCGATGACCATGTTGCCGGTGGGGGTCTCCACGGGCAGGCCCACGCCGATGGCGGCAGCCATGGGCTCGGCCACCATGTAGACTTCCTTCGCCCCCGCGGCGTGGGCGCTCGACCGCACGGCCCGCCGCTCCAGTTCGGTGATCCCCGACGGCACGCCGACGACCATCGTCGGTTTCAGCTTCAGGAACCGCTTCGAGGTGACCGTCTCCAGGAAATAGCGGAGCATGATCTCGGTCACGTCGACGTCGGCGATGACGCCGTCCTTCAAAGGTCGGACCGCCGCGACGCCCTCTGGCGTCCGGCCGAGCATCCGCTTGGCCTCCAGACCTATCCCCTTGATCTTGCCCGTCGCCTTCTCCACCGCCACGACCGACGGCTCGTTCAGCACGATCACCTCACCCT
>CAZJEH010000093.1:0-15319 GCA_964544905.1 uncultured Gemmatimonas sp. | reverse complement strand
CTTCACGCACTCCTGCATGTCGAGAACGCGGATCTCGAGCGCCCTCCGCGCGAACTTGAGGACCGCCCCGCGCGCGTTGAGGAAGTCGCGCTTGAGCACCCGCGCACCCGGGCGCGCCTCGATGGCCTGGTACATCGGCTGAAGGATCCTGCGTCGATAGTCGCTGATGCTGGCGATCGGCTCGGGCAGGATCTCGCCCTGGGTCTCCGGTATCGCGGCCTGGTGCCGGAAAATCCACTCCATCCGGTTGTCCACGGCCTCCTGCAGCTGTTCGTCGAACATCGGTGAGCTGGCCGCGAGCGCGGGAAGGTAGGGGATGACGAGCGCCGTGGCGTTGTACATGGCAACCGCCTCCGGCCCGCGCCCCATCGGCAGGTTCAGATGCGAGGCGTGGACGTTCATCCACCCGTGTGTGTGCACGTCGAAGACGAGGGCGTACGCCTGATAGATCCGCCGACCGGACCGGCGCCAGAGGCGCGCGGCCGACGGATCGATCCACGGATGCATCCCGGTCGGCAACAGCCGCGCCCCGAACTCCTGCCTCAGCACGCTCGAGAAGCGCCGGATCCCCTGCACGAGCGACTCCTCCGCCGCGGCGAGGCTCCGCATCGGCTGGAGCGTCTTCACCTCGAAGACGTGGTCGGCGATCTCGTTGGAGAACCCGACGTCGCCGATGTCGATCTCCGAGGTCGGCCGCCCCTCGATCACACGGAACGCCCGCTCGACGAGCGACGCGGGGTCGAGGTTCTCATCGACGACAGCGTACTCGAGCTCCATCCCTGCCACCGAGAACGGCCGGTAGTGCGGGCGCGAACCCGCGCGCGCAGGACTCGCCGTCGCCTTCCGCTCAGCCGGCCGCGCCTCGATCCTGCGAACGAAGCAGTCCAGGATGTCCCGATACACTGCGTCGCCGTCGCCCGCGTCGTCGTGCCCGAGATCGATGTTCGGGTTGTCGTTGATCTCGATGACGACCGGCCCGGCGGGGGCTTCCTTCAGGTCCACCCCGTAGAGTCCGTTGCCGATGAGCTTCGCCGCCTTCACCGCGAGCGAGACGATTTCCTTCGGTGCCTGATCGCGGGGCACCGCCTCCACACGGCCGTACCGCTCGCCGGATTCCTCTGCGGAACGGATCTGCCAGTGCCCTTCCGCCATGTAGTAGCGGGCCGTGAAGAGAACGCGCCCGTCCAGTACGGTCACCCGCCAGTCGTACTCGGTCCGCAGGAACTCCTGCGCGATCAGCAGGGGAGAGCGCCTGAACAGCTCGGCGGACATGGCCCTGAACTCTTCCTCGCTGCCGACCTTGTGCACGGCCGCGGAGAACGAGCCGTCCGGCAGCTTCACGACCACCGGCGTACCCAACGAGGTGATCTCCTGCCACGTCGTGCGCGGGGTGACGATGATGGTCCTCGGAGTGGGAACGCCCTCCCGCCGCAGCAGCTCCTCGATGAACACCTTGTTGCTGCATCGGATGATGGACTGCGGGTCATCGATGACCGGCATGTCCAGCATCTCGGCCCGCAGCGCGAACTGGAACGAAGGCTCACGCACTCCCGTGAGCGTCCGGATGAACAGGGCGTCGTACTCCGGCAGCTGATCGAGCTCGTCCAGCCCGAGGCGATGGACGTGGATGTTGCTCGCCGACGCGACACGCTCGAGGTGCTCGATGGTCTCGAGTGACGAGGGGGAGAAACGGTCCTCGTCGTCCCACAGGAGGGCGACCGAGGCTCGCTTGATCGCGGGAGGCGGCGGGGGCTGTCCGATGGCTTCGCGCGCGCCGTTCATCAGGGATTGGATCAACCGCGCGCGCTGATCCGGGTCGAGCCGCTTCAGGGGGACGGGTTCGGCGCTCGCCACCCACCATTCCTCTCCCCGGCGCACGAACTCGAGCTCCAGCAGGGGGATCGGCCACGCTCGGAACGCTGCCCGCGCGGCGGCCTCGAATCGCTCGTCGCTTGCGCGACCGAGGATGACCAGCACGTTGGCGACCTCCTCCGAGCCGCCGTCCGCCGGACGCCAGGCTCGCAGGTCCCCGATGTCGAGAGTCGGTATCCCGGCCTCCCGCAGCACCCGAAACACGCCGTACGGCTCGGACAGCTCCTCGAGCGTAGCGAGGGCGGGTAAGACACGATGCGCCCGAGCGTCCGCCACCAGCGAGACGTAGTAGCCCTTGCTGCGGTATCGATACGAGCGGCACAGGTTGATGACTGTCGCCGCGCGTGGGTGCGCCCCGTCGGACGAGAGGTACTGGTCGGCCAGGGTCACCTGGCTACGCAGCTCCGGCAGGTCCTGGAGATCGGAAACGACGATCAGCAATCGATCGCTCATGCTTCGTTTCCGTCCTCCTCGCGCCAGAGCTCGAGCAGCACCGCGTCGTACGTGAGGTCGCCCAGCAGGATGGAGTTGATGAGGCGCTGCGCGTCGACGATCAACCTGCCGTCGCGGGTCTGCGGAACGTGGGCGGACGGATCACGCACGATGAACCGGCGCCCCCATTGCTCGTAGCCCGTCACCACGACGAAATGGCCGGTCGGGTCGCCCGCGACGTCGTCGTCCACCAGCCGGTGTGTCTCGGGGTCGTGGCGCTCCCTCGGGAAGCGATACAGGTATGTGGCGGACAGGCCGGCGAGTACCGGATGGTCCCGGTCGATGATCCTGGTCAGCAGCGCCGGGGTCAGCTCCTCAAAACGAAAGTGACCACCCTCGCTGAGGAACTCGAGGCAGGCCTTCCCTGCCCTCTTCGCCTTCGGCGTGCGGAGGTGCGGCAGCCGGAGCGCCAGCTTCCGCTCCAGGTCGGAGGGCGAGAGGGTGCTCCAGGTAGGATCGAAGATGCGGAGATCATACGAGTAGATGCGCGCTTCGAAGCCCCGCTTCAGCGCCGCCAGACCCAGGAACACGGCGAGGGTTCCACCGTCCTCGTTGCGGTCGATGTCCGCGATGACTTCCTCGAGCGGCAGGTCGAGCCCGAAGTAGTGGTAGACCTTCCGCAGACAGGTCGGCCCGCAGGTGACGTCGTCCGGCTGGGTAAACCGCTCCACCGGCAGCTCGTACGCCATGCGGCCGCGCTTGCGCTTCCGATCATCGGGGACGGCCTTCGATGTCAAATCGACCTGCCTGACGGCCTGGGTGTCGCGCTTGGCCGCGAATGGGACGGGAGCCTTCCGCTCGCGAAGCCGTCGTGCGTCCTGCGCAGAAATCGAACCCGGTATGATCGTCGGCTATTCGCGGGCCTGCCGCTGAGGATGCACCTGGCGTTCCGGAAGTAACTCTTCGGACTGCGGGATTGCCGGTCGGCTGTTCGGTAGCACCGGCTCGCGGGCGAGGGCAAATCGCGCACACGCGAACGCCCCCGGACGGGTGCCGGGGGCGCGGAACGCGCTCATCGAGCCGACTCGCAATCGATCGCGCGGGCGGACGTGGCCCGCAATAGAGCTCGTTCTGGGGATGCGGACTCCGGCCAACGCCGGGTCCATCGCGATCGGGAGGATCCATCACCCCCGGAGAGGGTCGCCGTGCCCGCTTCAGCCATCAGACGGTACAGGGTGCACGACTTCGATCGAGACCAAGCTGGAATGTAGCGCGGTGGTTCACCGGGACAAGCAGATTCCTCCGGACCCCGGCGCGGCGATGTCGGTCGTCGGCGGCTGAGTAGGGCGCTCAGGCGCACATAGCTTCCTTCCCTACGTTCCTGTCGCTCGCCGACCTCCCCAACGACAAGATTGTTCGTTCCACCATCGTCCCCAAACCCCAGCGTTCCCCGATTTTCCGCGCTCGATCTACGATTCCGCCGCGCGTCTCACATCGGCATGAACGTTGCCCTTTCGACGAGCCGTCGGTCGTTGGATTCCGTGTTGGATCGCCCCCGGGAATGGGTCCCCGGGGGCACCACCACCCCGAGCACAGAGGGAGAAGATGCAGCATCGCCGATCGCAATCCCAATCCTGAGCCTCCGCGCCCATCTCCCGCAGTAAGCACAGCCGGGCAGGGTCGCGGAACTTCGACGCCGCGCGCCCATCCGGCCCTCGACCAGGCCCTTTGACAGGGCGTCCGGCACATCCAATCGCCTGGTAACCCGCACGGAGCGTGTTCGGCGCATTTGCTCGTCGAATGCGCTTCGGGCGGACCGGGAACCTCGGCCCCGTCGACAAGGGGCGGCTGAACGACACCACAAACGGAGCGGAATGGATGGCTGCGGGGCCTTAGCGAGGCACCCCCGCAGGACCTTCCGCGTAGCGCACAACCCTACTGGTTAGGAGTTGCCATGTGGCACACACGTGAGAATTCCGCCCGATCACGCGATCGGGCGGGACGCGGACTGTTTGCTGGCGCAAACTCGGTCCTCGGCGTGGCGTTGATCGCGCTGACGACCCTCGCCATCCCCACGGCGGCGCAGCAGAGGGGAACCGTCACCGGGAAGATCATCCAGGGCAGCACACTGCGCCCCCTTTCCGGCGCCCAGGTCATCGTCGTTGAAACGAACACCGGTACCCTGGCGAATGCGGAGGGGGTCTACACCCTCGCGAATCTCCCCGCAGGACCCGTCACCCTCCAGGTTCGAATGATCGGCTACGGAATGGCCGAACGCGTGGCGACGGTCACAGCCGGGGAGACGACGGTCGTCGACTTCGCCCTGGAAACGCAGGCCCTGGCGCTGGACGAGATCGTCGTCACGGGCACGGCGGGCGGGCAGCAGCGGCGCTCTATCGGCAACGTGGTCAGCTCGATGAACGTCGAGCTGGCGACGGAGAAAGTAGCCCCTCCCAGCATGCAGCAGATGCTGATGGGTCAGATCCCGGGGATGACGGTGTCGGCTGGAGCGGGCAACGTCGGGACGGGTGGCAACATCGTCATCCGCGGCCTGGGGACGATGGCTCTCGCGTCGGCTCCCCTGCTCTACGTCGACGGGGTCCGCGCGAGCGCGAGCATGAACAACATCGACGCCGGGGCGGGCGTCTCCCGCCTGAATGACATCAACCCCGAGGACATCGAGCGAATCGAGGTCATCAAGGGACCGGCCGCCGCGACGCTGTACGGCACCGAGGCGTCGAACGGAGTCATCCAGATCATCACCAAGAAGGGCAGATCCGGCGCGCCGACCATAGACATGATGATTCGGCGTGGCGCCAACTGGTTCAACGATCCGGAAGGGCGGATCCCGGTGAACTACGGCCTCGAGAACGGCGAGATCATCAGCCAGCACCTCTACCTGGACGAGCGAGCGGCGGGTCGGAGCATGTTCCGCACGGGTGACGTCCAGTCGATGAGCCTCAGCGTGCGCGGCGGGCAGGAACAGCTGAGCTACTACCTGTCCGGGAACCACGAGGACGAGGAAGGCTTCCTCAACAACAACGGCCTCCTGCGCACGACGCTCCGGACGAACCTGCGCATCGGCCTTTCCGACAAGACGAGCGTCAACGCCGATGTCGGCGTGGTCCGCAGCGACATCCAGATCGCGCCTGACGGAACCTCGGGGACGATCGGGCTCATCCCGATGATCCTGTGGGGGACCCCTGGGACCCGGAATACCCCCTCGCGCGGCTTCATGGTCGGCCCCCCCGAGTACCAGGACATGCTCGATTTCCGCGAGGAGCTGAATCGGGCGACCGGCTCGGTGACGGCCACCCACACCCCCTTCACCTGGCTCACGCACCGAGTGATTCTCGGCTTCGACTTCGCAGACGCGACCCGGTCGACATTCTATCCGCGCCTGCCGGAGGGGACTCCGGCGTTCTACGGCGCGAACAGCACCGGCCGCAAGCAGGTCGTTGCCGACCGGGAGTTGAACCAGACGTTCGACTACAACGCCACCGCGACCTTCGACGTCACCCCTGACCTCAACTCCTCCACGTCGGTCGGCGTGCAGTACTTCATGCGGGAGAACTCCTCGGGGACGGCGACGGGCACGCAGCTACCCACGCCCGCCGTTTCAACCGTGTCGTCCGCGTCGGTGCGGACCGGGGCGGAGACGTTCGTCGAGAACAAGACGTTCGGCGTGTTCGTGCAGGAGACCGTCGGATGGCGGAACCAGGCCTTCCTGACAGCGGCCCTCCGCGCCGATGCGAACAGCGCCTTCGGCGAGTCGTTCGACGCGGCGTACTACCCGAAGGTGAGCGGCACCTGGGTGGTGAGCGAGGCGCCGTTCTGGAACCTCGGGCTGGTGAACAACCTCAGGCTGCGCGCTGCCTGGGGTAAGTCGGGCCTACAGCCTGACGCCTTCGCGGCGATCCGCACCTGGGCACCCATGACGGGTCCCAACGACCGGCCGGCGGTAACCCCGGGCAACGTCGGGAACCCGGATCTCAAACCGGAGGTCGGCCAGGAGCTGGAGCTGGGCTTCGACGCGAGCCTCTTCGACGACCGGCTGTCGCTGGAGATAACGCACTACCGGCAGCACACGAAGGACGCGATCCTCGAGGAAACGATCGCGCCGTCGACCGGCTTTGCCGGAACCCGCTACGTGAACGCCGGCGAGGTGAGCAACCGAGGGTGGGAATTCAAGGTCGACGCGCTTCCCATCCAGACTCAGCTGTTCAGCCTCAACCTCACGGCGACGCTGGCGCACAACAAGAACCGGCTGGAGGATCTGGGCGGTCGCCCGGCCATCCAGGCGGATACTCGCGGCCGTTGGCAGCATCGCGAGGGCTACCCGCTGGGCGGCCACTGGACGAAGTACATCGCCACGGCCGAGTGGGGCGGCCCCGACGGCCGCACGCTCGTCAACATCACCTGCAAGGGTCCGGCGGAGGAGGACTACCGCCCGATGCCCTGCTCCGAGGCGCCCTTCCACTACTGGGGCGACCCGGGACCCACCTGGACCGGCAGCTTCACCAACAACATCTCGATCGGTAGCCGGCTGAGCCTCAACGCCCTCTGGGTATGGGTCGGAGACAGCCGTCGCTTCAACACCACCGAGTGGTACCGTGACAAGACGCAGAGCAACTCGCTGCGCGCGGTTCAGATGCGGCTCGGGACGCTCGACCCCATCGTCGCCGCCGGGATCCAGGAAATCGACATCGAGCACACCTGGTTCGAGCGGGACGACTTCATCCGCCTGCGGGATGTCACGCTCAGCTACAACGTGCCTTCCGCCTGGTTGGGCGGACTCGCCTCGCGCGCCTCGATCTCGGTGAGCGGCCGGAACCTCTGGACGCCGTGGGTCCACCCGTCCTTCCGGCCGAGCGGACTCGACCCCGAGGTGAAGCGCCAGCGGTCGGTGAACTGGGGATGGCAGCAGACCCAGGCTCCGATGCCCCACAGCATCGTGACCACGGTCCGCCTGACGTTCTGAGGCGCACCGCCGACAGACCTCGGGCACCCGACATCGAAAGAACGGACGACGAGTCCTTCGCAGAGGATTATATGACGCGGATCAATCGGAAGTTTATCGGATACATGGGCAGAGGCCGGGCGGCTGGACGAGCGCGGTTGGCGCTCGGGCTGCTCGCGCTGGTCGCGGCGGGATGCGACTCGCTGCTGGAGGTGAGCCTCCCCGGCTCAACCCCGGCCGAGGCACTCAACGATCCGGCCTATGCCGCGCTTCTCGTAGTGAGCGCCCAGGGCAACTTCGAAGACGCGCTCAACACGTACATCTTCAACGCCGGCCACATCGCGGGCGAACTGATCGGCGGACAGTCGGCGCTCGCCGCGATCCCCTTCCAGCGGCGGGACGTCCGCTCGCTGGACACCCAGAACAACGGCCTCTACAACGGCCTCTCCACCGCGCGCTGGACCGCCCAGAACGCGTTCACCCTCATCAGCAGCTGGTCCGATACGGATGTGCCGAACCGCGCCCGGCTGCTCGGGCAGTCGGCCCTCTACGTCGGCTTCAGCTACACCGTGTTCGCCGAAGGTTTCTGCCGCGCGGCCTTCGACCTCGGACCCGCGGTCTTCCCGCCGGAGATGTTCGCCCTCGCGGAGGAGTGGTTCACCACGGCGATCGAGAACGCGAGCGCAGCGGGCGACGCGGAGACGCTCGCCGCCGCGTACGTGGGGCGTGCCCGCGCGAGACTGTCGCTTGGCAAGACGGAGGGCGCCCTCGCGGACGCGTTGCTGGTGCCGGCCGGATTCACCAAGGTGGCGACCCGATCGACCACCCGGTCCAATTCGATCTTCGACCAGAACAACCGCGCCCGGGCCCACTCCATCGACCCGCACTACTGGGACGTGGAGTGGATGGGCGTGCCGGATCCGCGCGTCAGCGTGACCAACACCGGGACCATCGCCACCGACGGGCTCACCCCCCTGTGGACGCAGAACAAATACTCCGCTGATTCGTCACCCATCCGGATGGCGAGCTACACCGATGCGCAGCTGATCATCGCCGAGATCTCCGGCGGTGAGGTCGCTGTGGGCATCATCAACGAGCTGCATGAGGCCGCCGGTATCCCACCTTTTGCCGGCGGCGACGAGGCGGCGATCCAGGCCCAGATCGTCGAGGAGCGGCGGCGCGAGTACTTCCTCGAGGGCCGACGCCTTGGCGATCTGCGCCGCTATGGCGGGTTCGAGGAGTGGACCCACGGCTTCAATCCGTTCGTCGGCTACCAGTACGGCGGCACCGAGTGCTTCCCGCTGCCGGATTCGGAGGTGGCCAACAATCCCAACGTCGATCCGACCGACGGTCGGACCTGATCGGGCGTTCCGCCTCCACACCCGCTGGCGCGCGTGGGAGCACGCGCGCCCCCGGGCGGCGAGCAGCCATCGCCGAATGCTGGGGGCGGCTCGCTGAAGCGCTGCGATGCCCGCGGCGGCTTCAAGGCCGGGACCCACTCGCAGCAACCACGAACTCGAGGACTTCGAATAGCCATCATGAATGCTCTCACCATCGCCCGACGCCGGGCACCATCCTCCGGCGCCGCCCTCGCGATGCTCATCGGGCTCGCCGGGCCGGCGCCAGCACAGGTAGGAACGCCCGCCTTCACGATCGAGCAGGTGCTGACGCCCGCGTTCCCGTCCGCACTCACGGCTGCCGCGAGCGCGGACCGCATCGCGTGGATCGAGAACCAGGTCGGACGCCGCAACGTCTACACGGCGGCCGCCCCCGACTTCGAGCGCGTTCGCATCACCGCCACTGAGGCGGACGACGCTATCGACCTCGGGACCGTCCAGCTGTCCGCGGACGGATCGATCGTCGCGTTCATCCGGGGCCACACACCCAACTTCAAGGGCCAGATCGGCAACCAGGGAAGCCACGCAGATGGAGGACGCCGCGAGGTCTGGGCGGCCCCCGCCGACGGCTCGCGCCCTCCCTGGCGCGTCACCGAAGCGCGGGACATGCGTCTTTCACCCGACGGGAAGTGGGTCCTCCACGTGAAGGACGGCCAGATCTACCGGGCGGCGGTCGAGCCGGCGATGGCCGAACCCGATCAGGACGACATCCCGCTCTTCACCACGCTCGGGGTGAACAGCAATCCGACGTGGTCGCCCGACGGATCGCGTATCGCGTTCGTGACGGCCCGCTACGACCAGCGGCAGTACTTCCCCACGCAGGGGCACGTCACCACGCACTCCTTCATCGCCGTCTACGACGTCACGAAGCACGCGATCACATACCTCGGTCCAAGCGTCGACAGGGATACGAGTCCGGTGTGGTCCCCCGACGGGAAATCGGTGGCCTTCATCCGCCGACCAGGGCTTCCGTTCGGCCACTTCGCCACGGACCCCCTGACGTCCATCTCCCGGAGCGAGGTTCCGCCGGGCTTCCTCGAGGCGACCTTCCGTGGCGGACACACATTGGAAATCCTCGTCGCGGACGTCGAGACGGGCCAGGCGCGCCGCATCTGGCACAACCCGCCGGGCGACTCGCTGTTCGGCGAGATCAACTCGCTGGAGTGGGCGGGTGATCACATCCTCTTCGCCGCCGAGCCCCACAACTGGCGTCACTGGTTCTCCATCCCGGTCGATGGGTCCGCGACCGAACCGACCCTGCTGACACCGGGCGAAGGGGAGGTCGAGAGCGTCGCGGTCTCACCCGACGGAGCCTGGCTCTACTACGTCGCCAACATCGATGACCTCGACCGGCGGCACATTTGGCGGGTTCGGCCGGCCGGCGGCACGCCGGAACGGATCACGACGGGCGAAGGGATCGAAACGGCGGTGACGGTAACGGGAACTGGTGGCTACATCGCACACCTCGCTTCGGGACCCGCCCAGCCCGTGATGGTCGCCGTCCGCTCATCCACGGGCGCTGCCCCCCGCCTGGTCAGCACTCCGCCGCCTCCCGAGTTCCCGGCGGGCAGGCACGTCACCCCGCAGGCGGTGGTAGTCACGGCCGCCGACGGGAGAACGACGCACAGCATCGTCTTCATGCCGGAGGGACTCCAGCCGGGTGAGCGCCGGCCCGCGCTGCTGTACATCCACGGCGGCGGCGGGCGCTTCGTGCTCGGCTACCCCGACCAGTCCAACGGCTTCTATCACCTGTCCTACGGGGTAATCCAGTACCTCGTCAACAAAGGGTACATCGTCGCGGCGGTGAACTACCGCGGAGGGTCGGCCCTGTACGGGCGGGCGTTTCGCGAACCTGAGGAATACGGCGCCAACGGCGTCTCCGAGTATCGCGATGTCCTGGCGGCCGGCGTCTGGCTCCGCGACCACCCGAACGTCGATCCGACCCGGATCGGCGTGTTCGGCCTCTCCTACGGAGGATGGCTCACGGGGCAGGCGCTCTCCCGGAACTCCGACATCTTCCGTGCGGGGGCGATCTTCGCCGGAGTGCAGCTTCGCAGCACGTCACTGGATCCGACCAGTATCGCCTATCAGTCGTCGCCGGCGTTCAACATCGACAAATGGACGTCACCCACGCTGGTCATCCACGGGGACGACGACCGGAACGTCGAATTCTCCCAGACGATCGGCCTCATCAACCTCTTCCGCGCTCGGGACGTCCCGTACGAGCTCATCGTCTTCCCCGACGATACGCACTACTTCGGC
Organism: uncultured Gemmatimonas sp.; assembly: GCA_964544905.1. GTDB lineage: Bacteria > Gemmatimonadota > Gemmatimonadetes > Longimicrobiales > Longimicrobiaceae > WHSP01. Next base: position 4,396 of record CAZJEH010000093.1, on the reverse strand, counting down.
TACTTCCACCGCTGGCTCATCGCCTTCAACGCGATCGACAGGCATTTCGACCGCTACGTCCTGGGCGATGAGGAGGGTGGCGGCGAGGCACTATCGCTCGGGGCAGCCGGAGCCAGATGAATACAGGCTAGCCGCGCCAGGATTGCGGCAGGCAGCAGGGATGGACCAACCGGGGAGATGGGTCCCCCTCCCCCTCCCCGAGCGGTCGCCATAGCCGAACCGACGGCGTCTATCTCGACAATTCCTCGCGCTCGGGCACCTCCGCGGCGCGACGCCCCCAGGACGAGCGTGAACGCACAACAGCGATGAACGACACGACACGCTACCTGATCACGAAGCCCATCGGACGGTGGGTCCAGAGACTCCGCATGAGGCGCGGAAAGAGCCTGAGCCGGGTCGGCCTGCACTCGGGGATCTGCGGCTACCCGTCGACGGGGTCGGCACGCCACCCCGCCTTCCGAGCAGCCACCCTTCTCATCACATGCCTTGTTGGGACCGCGGTAGCCGTGGAGGCGCAGGTGATGGGTCTCGGCTCAGCGACCATCGAGGACCTGAACCGGGCCTTCGACGCCGGCACCCTCACGGCCGAATCGCTGATGCAGATGTACCTCGCCCGCATCGAGGCCTATGAGGATGCGGGGCCAGCGCTCAACGCGATCATCCATCTCAATCCCGATGCTCTCGAAACCGCCCGCGCTCTTGACGCTGAGCGGCGTGCCAGCGGCCCCCGCTCGCCACTGCACGGAATCCCCGTGGTGCTGAAGGACAACATCGACACCTACGACATGCCCACGACGGGAGGGTCCCTGCTCCTCGCCGGTTCGATCCCTCCCGACGACGCATACATCGTCAAGAAACTCCGCGACGCGGGCGCCATCATCCTCGCCAAGGTAAACCTTAGCGAGTTCGCGGGCGGCGCGACGATGAGCTCGATCGGCGGCGCATCCCGCAACCCGCACGACTTGGAGCGTACACCGGCTGGTTCGTCGGGCGGGACGGGGGTGGCGATCGCGGCGGCGTTCGCACAGGTCGGTCTGGGCACCGACACCGGCGGGTCCGTGCGCGGCCCGACGGCGGCGAACGGCATCGCCGGCCTCAAGCCGACCCATGGCCTCCTGAGCCACGACGGCATCATCCCCCTCTCGCTGACGTTCGACATGGCCGGCCCCATGGCCCGGCACGTCTACGACATCGCGGCGATGCTCAGCGTGATGACCGGCGTCGACCCGGCCGACCCGTCTACGGTCGCCAGCGCGGACTACGTCGGGACGGACTACACGCGGTTCCTCGACCCGAACGCGCTGGCCGGCGCTCGCATCGGTATCGCCCGCGACTTCATGGGCGCCGACGAAGAGGTCGACTGGGTCATCGAGTCGGCGCTGCACGTAATGCGGGAACGCGGCGCTACCACCGTCGACGTTCGCTACCCGGCTTGGTTCCTCGCGGCGAAGAGCGACTGGTACACGACCGTACGCTGGCCCGACTTCCGCGCCCAGATCCGCGACTACCTCGCCACACTCGCGCCGGGCTACCCCCGAACGCTGGAGGAGATGATCGAACGATCCCGCACCTTCACCTCGCTCACGCCCGACGGCGGCTTCCCCAACCCGGTGCGATGGACGCTCTTCCAGCGAGAGGAGGCGAGCGGTGACACCACCGACTACGAATACGTCGCCATGCGCGACCACGGCCTCCCGCTCGCCCGTGCCCTGGTCACGGGAATCCTGGACTCCAACGAGCTGGACGCGATCGTGTATCCCACCTCGCCCCGACGCCCCGGCCTGGCCAACGGCGCGGGGGTCGGCGGCACGGGTGGTGTGTCCGCCACCAACATCGCGAACCTCACCGGCTTCCCGGACCTGATCGTGCCCGCGGGGTTCACCAGTGATGGCCTGCCCGTCGCGATCTCCTTCTTCAGCCGACCGTTCTCCGAGCCACGACTCCTCGCACTGGGCTACGCCTTCGAACAGGCGACCAGAGCGCGCCGCGACCCGAAGCACACGCCCCCGCTTGCGGGAGAGGTGATCCTGCCGGCTACGTCGATGACCAGCGCCGCAGCAGATCCTTGATCCGCAATCCAATCGTTCCCCCCGGGCGGCTGACACCGCCCGGGGAGGTACCGTCGCTCCACGAAGCATAGCGCCTGGCGGCAAGTGCCGAGGCCCTGCGCTGCTTGTCGGCGGTGAAGCACCGCCCCACCCTCTCGCCCGACCTTTCTAGCGACTGAGCTACCTCTCCCTCACCCGGTCTTCTCCGGGCAGTCCCCGCGCGGTTTTTCCGACACCCATCCGTCACGCCGAGGCGCGGATTTACGGACGTCAGGCGCGGAAATCTCCCTACTGCGCGAGAGTACGTTTCGGACGACTATTGTGGGCGTCGAAAGTCATCCGTCCGTCCATACAGCCAATACGACACGATGCCCGTGGATTCCCCCAACCCCAACTCGGCCCTGCGCTGCGGCGCCGAGCCAGCGCAGCCCGATCTGAAAGCAGTAGAGCCGGAGTCGCCCATCGCATGCAGATGCAGGATCTGCGCGGCCGAGCGAGCCCGCGCGAAGGAACAGTCGTAAGATGCGGACGACGATCGCCGCCTGCCTTGGGTGCGAGCGACATATCCCGGCGCCGCGCTACAGAATCGACATGATCCTTCCGCACAAGGGTCGGGACGTCCGCCTCGAGGGGCACGTTTGCGACGCCTGCGCACCGAGAGCCATCAAACATGCGACGAGGCACTACGGCCTCCGGAAGTTCGCGGCACACGCGGCACAGTGATTCGCCCCCGCTGGCGCAGCAGATAAGCTTTGCCAAGCCCTGCAGAGTGCCTACTTCCTTACCGCCAGCGGCACCCTGCCGTTCATCGTCAGTGTCGCGGGAGGTCTAGCATGACACTTGTGATCGGGGCCCGATCTCGCCTTCAACTGGCGACGATCTCTGGCGCGACCGCAATCGCTCGTCTTCACTTCCGCTCATCCGATTCCGGACTGGTGCTGACGGGCGTCGAACGTCCGCGATTCGGCAGTCCACCATTCCGACCTCCTCACCTCGCTGTTCCTACTCCGCAACCGTCGACGGGACGACCCTACTTCCTCCGCCTCCGTCGCTACGCCGGGCCCGACCGGATCGCCCCGGCCGGAAACGATCAGGTAGACCTGCGCTTCGATCGCAACCACAGGAGCGCATTCGTCACATATGAATGCGTCCAGCGATTCCCCCCCGACGGATGGGAACAGCAGCGTAAGCCGGGGCGAACCGAGCGACGTCCCGCAAACTAGACAGGTCGGGGTCTCCAAGGATGTTCTCCGCGCACGAAGTTCAACGCAGGATGATCGGTCGCGAAGGCTGTCTTCGAATATGGAGAGTCTCCGAAACTTCGCGATTCGGGTGCCTTCCGCGTCGTATCGAGAGATTCCGCACGCTGGTCGGAGACCGGGAAGCGGCGCGCGACCTGGGAGGAGCCGTGGGATGCGCGAGTGGGCCCCACCCGGCGCGTCTGACGGGCGGTGCCATCGAACCTTCTGCGGGGCCGCCGCCGTCGGCCCTGATCAATCGTGAGTGCTTTCCCCTACGGCCCGAGCGCGCGCCTGTACCGACTGCCGGCGACGCCTTCTGCGCACGGGTGCAGTTCGTGTCGAAACCCGGAGAGGAAATCGCTCCTGGTGGTACCGAAGGATTGCGGCCAACTCCGCAACGTCCCTGTCAAGCCAAGAGGCCGGCGTCGGTCCGTGACTTTCCACCGCCATCAGGAGGTCCCTTTCCTCGGGCAGTCTCAGGTGTCGGACGCCGCCATCGGAGAATCGATAGATCCAGTCACCGGCTTTCGCTCCGACTTCCGCCACGTCCGCCGCCAGTCGCACGGCAAGGGTCACCATCAGCTCCATATCAGGTCCTCCTTGCTCGGATCAACGCGGCACCGCGCGACCACATCCTCGACCAGGTCGGTCAGGCGGTCACGTTCGTCGCCCTGCGGGATCTGGAGGAGAAGGTGGGTAGCCGCCATCGCGAGAAGGCGCAGGCGTGGATCTCGCACCTGGCCCGATGAAAAACTTCGGAGGGCAGCTCGAACCAGCTCGGCCGCGGGCGCGTCGTGGGGAAGACAAGCCTCCTGCGCAACGAAATTCCGAGCGGCGTGCGGAACGTTCGCGCGCAACAGGTCGATCGCGGTAGGAGTAGCGGCGTATGACGCGCTACCAGACGTAGCGTTCTTTTGCGCCCTTTCCGGCGGGGGTGTGGCGCGGTCGGCTGCGTTCATTTTGCTCCTTCCTGGTCTCGGGTTCTGGAGCCTCCAGGAAGAGCATGGCCGCCGATCCACCGGCTTCGTACGCGGATTCACTCGGTTTCGGCAGCTGGGCTATCTCCGGGAGACCCCTGGCTTTGCGACCCCGCCTCGCGACGGGTGT
>CAZJEH010000092.1:0-15369 GCA_964544905.1 uncultured Gemmatimonas sp. | reverse complement strand
GCAGGATCACTCCCATGACCCAGAGCGCCTTGGGACCGACATCCGCACCGCCGATTGTCACCCGGTCGAACGGAGCGAAGGCCAGTTCCCCGAGGAGCACTGCGTCGACGTCGAGGTGAACGCCTCCCGCGTAACGGGAGATGAGGATCACTCCGATCGAGAACAACACGGGGAAGACGAGCCCGATCGCCGCATCCTCACGGACGCGCCGGGTACGGCTGAGGGTCTCGATGGAAGCTGCAGTGAGCACCCCCGTCGCCGCGGCGGCGACGATGAGCAGCGGCGAGTTGAGATCCTCGGTCAGGAAGAACGCGACGACGATCCCCGGCAGGATGGCGTGGCTGATGGCGTCGCTGAGCATCGAAACCCGGCGCAGGACGAGGAACACTCCGGGCAGCGCGCAAGCGATAGCCGTGACCACCGCGATCAGCTGGATCTCGAGCTGGGCGGACATGCTCACTCCTCTGCCCGCATGGAAGTTGGCCTCTCGAAGCGCGCCACCGCGGCCTGCCATCCTTCCGGCGTGAGCGCCCACTCATCGGACCCCACCCGTCGGACCCAGCCTCGCCGCTCGAGCTGTCGCAGCCCGGGCTCCACGGTGTCCGGTCGCGTCGTCATGGTGCGTAGCACGACCGACGCGTGCGGATGCATCGGGTCGTCGTGCTGACGGGCGAGCGCAAAGAGGTCCTCGAGGAGTCCGAGCTCACGCAGGTTGCTGCGACTCCGTCGAACGCTCACGACCTCGGCGAGCAGACCGCGTCGCGGTGCGAACAGAAGACTGACCAGGACGATCGCTCCCGCGCAGAGCACGATGGTCGGCCCGGTCGGCAATCGCTCGGTCGACGCGCTGATCATCGTTCCAGTCACACCGGCGGTGGCGCCGAATCCTGCAGCGAGCACGACCATCGCCCCCAGCCTGTCGGTCCACTGACGGGCGGCCGCGGCCGGGGCGATCAGGATCGCGCTCATCAGGACCACCCCAACGGTCTGCAACCCGATCACGATGGCCAGTACGAGGAGGCTGGTCAGTGCGAGGTCGAGACGCTGCATCGGCAGGCCGAGTGTCGCCCCGAACTCGCGGTCGAACGCCAGGAGCTTGAACTCCTTCCACTGGAGGGTGATCGCCGTCACGGCGGCGACGCCGAGCACGCTCATCGCCACGACATCCCGCGGCAGAATCGCGGCTGCCTGACCGAAGAGGAAGTTGTCCAACCCTGCCTGCGTACCGCTGGGCAGACGCTGGATAAAGGTGAGCAGTACCATGCCCACGCCGAAGAACACGGAGAGAACCAGCCCGAGCGAGGCGTCGTAGGGGATCCGTGAATGGTTGGTGATGGTCATCACCAGCACGGCGCCCAGCCACCCCGCAGCGGCGGCCCCGAGCACGAGCACCGGCATGGCGCGGGCACCCGTCAGCAGAAAGGCGATCGCGATCCCGGGGAGGGCGGCGTGGGAGATCGCATCGCCGAGCAGGCTCTGCCCCCGCAGGACGGCGTACGTCCCCAGTGTTCCGCTCACGATACCCAGCACGGCCGCCCCCAACGCGACCGTGCGCAGCGTGAAATCCAGCTCGAAGGGCACCTCAGTCGCTCCCTGTCTGCTCCAGCCGGAATGGGTCCGGTGCAGGCTCGGCCCGAGGCTGCTGGAGATAGGGCACGCGGCCGCCGTACGTAAGCCTGAGGTTCTCCTCCGTGAAGACCTCCGCGACCGGCCCGGCGGCGATTCGGCGCACGTTCAGCAGCAGCACCGAATCGAAATACTCGGGGACGGTCTGCAGGTCGTGGTGCACCACCGCCACGGTGCTGCCCTTCTCCCGCAGCTCCTGCAGCAGCCGCACGATCGCCCTCTCGGTGGTCGCGTCCACACCCTGGAACGGCTCGTCCATGGGGGAGTTCGTGGCGTTCTGTACCAGCGCTCGCGCGGGGAACACCCGCTGCTGCTGACCGCCGGAAAGCTGCGAGATCTGGCGGTCCGCGAACTCGGCCATCCCGACTTTGCCCAGCGCCTCCATCGCGATCTCCCGTTCCCGAGGGCCCGGACGCCGGAACCACCCGAGCTGGCCGTAAAGGCCCATCATCACCACATCCAGCACGCTCGTCGGGAAGTCCCAGTCGACGCTTCCCCGCTGCGGAACGTAGGCTACGGCACGACGCTGCTCCTCGTACGGTCTGCCGTTGACAAGGATCTGGCCGGCGGCAGGCTCGACGAGCCCAAGGATCGCTTTGATCAGGGTGGTCTTACCGGCCCCGTTAGGTCCGACGATCGCCATGAGCACGCCCACCGGTACGTCGAGATCGACGTCCCAGAGGACCGGGCGGTCGCGGTAGGCAACCGTCAGGTCCCTGACCTCGATGGCGACATCGGGCGTCGTCATTCGTCCCCCGCGAGCGCTTCCACGATGGTATCGATGTTGTGGCGGATCATTCCTTCGTATGTGTCCGCCCCGCTGCCCTCGCCACCCAGAGCGTCGGAGTAGAGGTTGCCGCCGATCTGAACGGAGAAGTTCCGTGCGCGCACCGCCGCCTGCACGGCCTGGATGTTCCGTGGCGACACGGATGTCTCCACGAACATCGCCGGGATGCGGCGGTTCGCGACGAACGCCGCCAGGTTCTGCACGTCCGCCGTTCCCGCCTCCGCGACGGTCGAGATGCCCTGCAGCCCTCTCACCTCGAACCCGTACGCGCGCCCGAAGTAGTTGAACGCATCGTGGGCGGTGACCAGCACGCGCCGCTCTGCCGGCAGCTCCCTGGCGCGCTCGTGCACGTAGTCGTCCAGCGCCTGCAAGCGCTGGTCGTACTGTTCGAGCCTCTCGCGGTACTCGGCCGCGTTCGCGGGATCACGCTCCGACAGCGTCTCCGCGACCCGTGCCGCGGCCTGCCGCCAGAGACTCACGTCCATCCAGACGTGCGGGTCGAACGCACCCTCGAACTCGGGCGGGCGCAACAGCAGCGCGGTGTCCACCGCGGCCGCTACGGCGACAGCTTCCATCCCCCGGGCCGCCATCTCCTCGAAGACCTCCACCATCCGCCCTTCGAGATGCAGTCCGTTGTAGAACACGATGTCGGCGCCGCCCATCCGCCGTACATCACCCTCGCTCGCGCGGTAGAGGTGCGGGTCGACGCCGGGGCCCATCAGCGAGGTCACGACGACTCGATCGCCACCGATCTCGCGGACGAGGTCAGCCACGATGCTGGTCGTCGCGACCACGTTCAGCCGCCCTGAATCGTTCGCGGCTTCACCGGCCTGCTTGCCGCAGGCGGCGATCGTTGTTCCGACGAGGCACAGCGCGGCGATCCAGCTCGCAAGCCTCGCGTTCACGCCTCGACCGGCTCCACGTCCGTGATGTAGATGTGGTCGGCAGCCGTCCGGCCGATCGACCTCCGATTCCCATCGACCAGCAGGGTCAGCGGACCATCGTACGGCGCCACGGCCACGACCTCCACCGGCGTTGTCGGGAAGAGTCCCAGATCCGCGAAATAGCGGAGCATCGACGCGTCTTCGTCCCCCACTTCCGCTACCGTCCCCTTCTGGCCCGGCTTCAGCTCCGAGAGCTTCAGCTGCTCCAGCTCCGTCACCTCCAGCTCGCGACTCGGTATGGGCGACCCGTGTGGATCCGTCGTGGGATTGCCCAGGATCTCGTCCATCCGGTCTTCCATCTCTTCCGAAAGCACGTGCTCCCACTTTTCCGCCTCCGCGTGGACCTGATCCCACGGCACGCCCATGGCTTCGTAGAGGTACTGCTCGACTAGCCGATGATGCCGGATCACCTCGAGCGCGATCTTCCGCCCTGCCGGCGTCAGCGTCACACCGCGGTAGCTCTCGTGCGTCAGCAGGTTCAGCGACGCCAGCTTCTTGACCATCCCCGTAACGGTGCCCGGGGCGACATCCAGCCGGGCCGCGATCGCCGAGGTGGTCACGACATCTCCGCCGCGGCTCAGGTCATAGATGACCTTCAGGTAATCTTCGACAGCCTGTGTTCTCATTAGGCGACACGAATGAAGATTTTAGGTTCACCAAAATTATGACGGAAGACGATACCTCGCAAGCACTCCCGGTTGAGAAACGAGCGCGACGGGCGAAAGGGATGCCCCTGGCCCGCGACCCGGCGGAGCACCGCGAAGTCAGATAGGTAAGTGATAGACCTGATGGCAGGCTTTGGAACAGCTACAGACCGGATCGCGAAGTCGAACTCACCATCCGATCAATGCGAGGCCACACCGGCTGGCGATGACTCTCTGCGGATCCGCGACTCTGCGTTATGCCCCGGGCCTCTGGAGTTCCCCACCTTCACTCGCGGATCATCCCCCGGGTTCGGACGCGAGAAGCCGATAGGTGTCGTCGCTCACCGGCTCCGACCAGATCGTCTCGCGGATATCGAGGTTGATCGCCGCGTGCTCGCCGGCTTCGGTTGGTGAGGCGCCGTGCCAGTGGCGCGCTCCCGCGGGAATCCGTACGCTCTGCCCCTCCGGGAGCTGCTGGACCGGCCCGCCGGCGATCTGGTAAGCGCAACGTCCTGCGGTCGTGATGAGGATCTGGTCGCCGGAGTGCGAGTGCCAGTTCGTTCGCGCACCAGGCTCGAAGCGAACGTAGTAGATCTTGACGAATTCCCGCTCCGCCGCTGACGCGAGGAGCCGGATGTAGGCCGACCCGCGGAAGGTGTTGGAGTCGGCGTCGTCTAGCTGGAGGGTGAGCGTTGTCGGCATGACGGGTTCCGGTGGAGTCAGTGGATGAGTGGCCTCAGAGCTTCCGGTAGTCGCTCCCAGTCCTCCGGCTCGGGTACGGGAGCCGAGCTGAAGGTATTCCAGAACAGGACGTTGGTCGGTTTGGCGGCCTCCCGGCAGAACGCCATGCAGGCAGCCATCGTCTTTCCCGTGTAGGTGGTCTCAAGGGTCAGCCGGGGTGCTGCTTCGGCGACGGCGCGTCTGGCCTCGCGCGTCGGATAACCGTACCCTTTTCCGAGGTAGTCCGGGACCACGTCGAAGTCCTCGGTGGTGAGGCGGAGCCTGGGGATCGAGGGATCGGCGCCGTGGAGGAAATCGGCGGTATCCTGGGCCATGCGGCGCAGGACGGCGGCGTTCGCGGGGAATGCTTCGGCTACCCGGACCGCGACGACGCGGCTGTTCAGGCCGGCGAGACGCAGTCCAACAATCAGGCCGGCGGCGGTCCCGCAGGTGCCCAGCGGGACGAAAATTCGGTCGGGTTCCGGCAGCTTCCCGGCCGCGATCTGCCCGTATAGCTCGAGCCCGGCGTCGACGTAGCCCATGCAGCCGAGTCGGGAGCTACCGCCGACCATGATGAAGTACGGGTCGGCACCCTGGCGCGAGCGGCGGGCGAAGAGGCGTCCCGCCTCGGCGAAGGCTCGGCCCTTCGACCCGGCGTAGTGCAGACGAGCCCCGGCGGCGAGGAAACCGCCGAGGTTGCGCCGAACGATCGGAAGGACGGGCTGATCGTACAGAACGAGGTCCACGTCGAAGCCCCGAGCGGCTCCATGCATCGCGACGGCGAGGGCGTGATTCGAGCCGATCCCGCCGAGGGTGATCAGCGTCCGTCGCGAGGCCAGCTCGGCCTCTGCGAGGATGAACTCGAGCTTCCGAACCTTGTTGCCGCCGTACAGGTCGGACGAGAGGTCATCCCGCTTCACGAACAGGCGGACTCCGTCGCCGGTCTCGAGATCGGGAAACTCTTCGACCGCCGTCGGAAACGAGCCCAGCGAACGCCAGGGGAGCCTGTTGGCCAGAGCGGGGAAGGAGGCGAGCAGCGGATTGGTCTGCTCTCCGCGCAACGCGCGCAGCTGCTCCGGAGAGAACTCCCGGATCCGATTGATTCGCCGGAGTGAATAGCCGACGCCGCCGGCGGTGAGGATGGTGCTCGCGGCCCCCGCTGCGAGCAGCAGACGGCCGATCGGCGCGGAGGGGGTGGATCGTCGTCTCACGGGCGATCACGGATAGGGACGCCAGCAAGCTACGCCGCGCGGCGAGCGCGGGGCAAGCCGTGCACGAGAACCGTCGCTGTCAGAGGTCCGATGAAGAAGGTCCGAGTTTCGATCGCCGCCTTCGTGAGGCACGCGGAGGACGACCGCTTTCTCGCGGTGCTGCGGCCTCCCGACGACGATCGGCTTCCCGACGTCTGGGGGCTGCCCGCCGTCACCCTCGGGTCCGGGGAGCTCCCTGAAGCGGGGCTCCGCCGCATCGGGCGGGAGAAGCTCGGAACCGAGCTGGAGCCCATCAGGCTGATCGGAACCATGAGCGCCGATCGAGGCGATCATGTTCTCGTGCTGATGGACATCGAGGCACGCTACGCCGGAGCCGCGCCCGACGTCGCGAAGGCCGACACCACGGGGACTCGATACGTCGACCAGCGATGGACGGAGGACCTGGACGTGCTGGTTCCAGCCGCGCGGATGGGCTCGCTGTGCTGCCGCATCGCGCTGGAGGCGGCGGGGAGGGAGTACTGACGTGATCGTCACACTGCTCACCGACTTCGGGACCAGCGACTACTTCGTCGGGGCGATGAAGGGGGTCATTCTCGACCACGATCCCCGGATATCGATCGTTGACATCACCCATGAGGTGCCACCTCACGACATCGAAACCGCCGCTTTCCTGCTGGCGGCCTGCTACCGTGATTTTCCCCGGGGGACTGTGCATGTCGTGGTGGTCGACCCGGGCGTGGGTTCCGCCCGGCTCCCGCTCGCGGGGCGGATAGGAGGGCACGTTTTCGTCGCCCCCGACAACGGAGTGCTTTCTCTGGTCCTGGATCGCGAAGACCGGCACGATCTGCGGGCGATCGACCACCGATTCCGGCGCCGGTCCGGTACAGCTACCTTCGACGGGCGCGACCTGTTCGCGCCTGTGGCGGCAGCACTCGCCGCCGGCGTGGAACTGGAGGAGGTCGGACCGAGGGTCGAATCTCCGATCAGGCTGGCCGAGTCGTCCCCTCCCCCTTCGACCGAGGGTCGGCTCGAAGGACGCATCCTGCATGTGGACCACTTCGGCAACTGCGTCACGAGTTTCCCGTCCGACCTGTTCGTCGGGAGCGGCGGGTTCCGTGAGGTTCGCGTTGAAGGCCGCGTGATCGATCGACTGGTCACGCACTACGCCGCTGGGACTCCGGGTGAACCGCTCCTCGTGCCGGGGAGCGCGGGCTTCATCGAGATTTCGATCAACGGGGGTTCGGCGGCGGCAGGACTGGGCTTGCGAAGGGGTGATCAGGCCATCGCCTCAAAGATCGGTGAAAGCCGAGAGGCATAGGCTCCGGCACACAGCGCTCGCGCCTGTCCCCCGAAAGTGCTATGTTTTCCGCTCGCTAAGACCGAACGAGTACCCCTAACTCGCGAATCATGGCGCACCACCAGGAAACCGGCTCGGACTTCAAGGTCGGCCTCGCAGCCCTTGGACTGGGCCTCGTCTGGCTTTTTATCGTCGGCGCAATCGCCCATTTCCTCGCCATCTGAGGAAAGCCGGTCCAGGCGCGACAGACCCTGCCGTCCCTATCCGGGCGGCAGGGATCTGCTTTTTCGGAGAACCTTCCCTGCGCTTGGATACCTCGTCCAGGCGCGCTTGCTGATCGGTAGGCGGTGCGATTGTCCAACTGCTTCCTCCACCACCTCCGGGCGTCACGTCCGGCGCTCCGAAGGTCGAGGTTAGCGCGTTGCCAGCTGTGAAGTCCGAGGCTCTCCAGATATCTCGCCGGGACGGCAAGATTCGTATCGCCCCTGACGACTATACCTTGAGGGCCCAGCCCACCCGACCGGGCCATACAAAGACTGACGGCGACCGACAAGCTGGCTCGGTCGCCGTCAATGTTCGTGAGTCACGAGGCTCTGCACGCGCGCCGCCGCAGGAGGTCGGTCGTGCGACAACGATCTCACCTCCCTCTGTCGTCACTCCTACCTGCGCCGCAATGGGGCCGCTCCCTCAGCTGCGTGTCGTGCGCCCCCGTTCCGAGTCCTTGCCGTCCTCCTCGTTTCAGACCGGAACCGGGAACAGCTGATGGAACGCGTTGCGTGCCCGGAACAGCCGGCTCTTGACTGTCCCCACGGGAACACCGATCGCCTCCGAGATCTCTTCGTACGTGCGGTCCTCCACCTCACGCATCACGAAAGGAACGCGGTGGTGCTCCTCCATCATCTCGATGGCGTCCCGGATGGCCTCGCGCAACTCTCCGCGATACGCGTCCCGTTCCGGATCGGGCTGGTCCGCCTCGAATTCGATCGGTCTCGACCCGCCCACGCTCGGACTGTCGTCCCGGCGAAGGTCGGAGAAGTTCGTCTCCCTGCGCCGCGACCGGTTGCGGTACTCGTTCTTCAGGAGGTTGCTCGCGATCGTGTAGATCCAGGTCGAGAACTTCCGGCTCGCGTCGTAGCGCTCCCGGGCGCGATGGACCCGCAGGAACGTGTCCTGTGTCAGATCCTGAACGCGCTCCTCGTCCTTGAGCCGCTTGTGCAGGAAGCCCCGGATCGACGGCTCGTATCGCTCGACGATGATGCGAAACGCCTGATCGTCTCCGTCCTGATAACGCTCGAACAGCTCTTCATCGCTCAGCTCGCCGATCGCGCGAACGTCCACAACGGGATCCTGCGCGACGTCCGGATGTATGGAACCCTGACGCAGATCGGGCAGCCGCGATGCAGCCGTATATCGACGTGCGGTTGTGGTTTTCATGGACGAAAGTTAATACCTGAAACACTTTCTTACCACTGTTCAGTACAGATTTAACGAAGCCTTAACTTGAGGTTCGGGACGGACGTCCTCCGGCCCCGCGGACCGTGTCCAGCCCGCGCCGATTCCACTTCGGCTGACTTCCCCACTCCATCCCCATTCACCCGCCGTGCCAGTCGGCCGAACCCGCAGAATATGCTGGCGATACGCAGGCATTCGCGGGAACACAGGCTTGTTCGGCAGGTTCATCTGGCGGAAGGGGACCGTGCTCGGATCGCCGTTCGGCGGCGTTGGCGGTAGTGAGGGTCATTCCCAGCGAATTCGGTCTTCCCTGCCTGCCTCGCCGGCAGCGTGCCAGGTCTGCCATGCCCCACATCGGTGACGGGCGAGGTTTCCCGTTCGAGTTCCGCGCCACCGGTCCGCCGTCGAGGTGAAGTTGGCCGTTGTTGGGCGCCGGGGGAGCGCGGCAACCGTGCACCCTCGGTGACCTGGACCCACGGACGTCGTGACCAACGCGCCAATCTTCGACGCGGGCGTCAAGCCCGAACTCCAAGTCGAGAGCAGATTCCAGGCGAGCAACGGCTGCTGAGGGGGATGGCGGACGATCGCTGATCGGTGGTCGGAGATCCGCTCCGGTCGGCCGATAACGCCGATCTATACCCCGCCTGACCTTGAGGGGCGGGCCCGGCTGAGGTCGGCCGGAGCCCTCCGCCTCCCCTCGCGACGCAGCGCGTGGAAGCCAGCGGAGAAGCCCGACGACTCGAAAGGCTCATCTCCTGGGCTCGTACCTCATGGCCTCCGCACCCGAAGCAAACTCCGTGCGGCCTACGAGCTTCAGGTCGACGTATTTCGACAGCCCAGCGAACAGGGTCCGCCCGTGGCCGGCGAGCCGGGGATGCACCACGAATTCATACTCGTCGATCAGGTCCATCTCGGCGAGCGCGAGCGGAAGCGTCAGGCCTCCCACCGCGATTCCGTTGCCCGGCTCCTGCTTGAGTTTCCTGACCGTTTCCTCGAGGTCGCCGCGCACGAGTTCCGCGTTCCAGTCGACATCCTGGAGAGTACTCGACACGACGTACTTCTTCACGACGTGGATCGTGTGGGCGAAGTGCTCCATCCACGGTTCCATCCAGTCGGGCCTCACGCCGGTCTGCGCGACAGGCCGCCAGGCGTCCTCCATCATCCGGTAGGTGATCCGCCCCAGAAGCATCGCATCGGCCCTGGCCAGGTTCTCCGCATGATGATTGTGCATCTCCTGGTCCGGGACGATCGCGCGGTGATCGCAGCACCCGTCCAGCGTGACGTTGATGGAGTACCGGAGTGGTCGCATATCGACGATCCGCGGATTAAGGAATCGGGGAAGAATCGGAGAAGGAATGAGGCAGACTACCGACGGCGGAACCGCACAATGCGATCCGGCGCTACACGGGATCCAGACAGCGCGAAGGAAGGATGATCAGGTACCCTCGCACTCTTCCTGGCGTCGGGTATCCGTCAACTGGATGATCTGCCAACCGCGGGTCGCCTTGAACAGCTGGATGGCGTTCACTCCGCAGTGGCTGAAGTTGTCGTCGATGTAGAAGCGGTAGTTCATCAGGCTGTCGCGAGTCGGCCATCGACGCGAATCTCGACATCGGAAATCCGCTCGTCCCAGACCTGGGTGCGCGGGGCGCCCACCGCCTGGACGAAGCCCGCGGCCGGATCGACCCGCAGGATGGGCTGGCCATCCTGTTCAGCGATGCTGTAGAGCAGGGCGTCGGGGTGAAAGAGTTCCGCCGCAGCGGCGCCGTTTCCTGCGCGCATCGCGTCGAACAGCGAGTCTACGACCGCGCGGACCTCCTGCTGCGGTGACTGGGCAGAAACGGACGTGGCCATCAGCGCAATCCCCACCAGCACGATCATCGACGAAGCGAGCACTCTTCGCATCCGGTCCTTCCTTACTCGAGGGCTGGCGGTCCGAACGACCCGGTGTCTGCAAGATAACACGGTCTGGAAGGAGGCAGCACCAGTTCGGCCTCGGGCCGGGCGGCCGGCTCTTGAACGACGTTCTCGTGCCGGCGGATGTGACAGGGGGCGTCCTACCGACCCTTTACCCTGAGCCGAGCGCGCGCTGGCGAGGATCCAGCGCTTGCGCTTCCCGCACGAAGAAAAGCGGGAGGCCCGTCACCGTCGACGGGGCCTCCCGAAGGTTGGGGTAACGCGAAGATCAGCGCTTGGCCGAAATCTCCGCCAGGATGGACTGCAGCGACTTGTCCTGGGGGGTCACCGCTTCCTCGTCCTGCTCCCCAGTGCGGATCCGGTAGACCTTCTCCACCGGCAGGACGAAGACCTTTCCGTCACCAACCTCTCCGGTGCGCGCACTGCGCAGGATCGCCTCGACCGCAGGCTCCACGAATGGCTCCGAAACCCCGATCTCCAACCGCACCTTGTCGTGCAGTTCCATCTTCACGGTCACGCCGCGATAGGTTTCGACCTGCTCCATCTCCCCACCGTGTCCCTGCACTCCACTCACCGTCAGGCCTCGGATGTCCGCTCGGAAGAGGGCCTCCAGAACGTCACCCAGCTTTTCCGGGCGGACGATAGCCACGATCAACTTCATACCGCCTCCTTGATCTTCGGGGGTGACGCCGGTGTGACCGGCTTGCGGACCGATGCACTGTCGGCGAGCACGAGGACCGCACCCTCACCGCGCGCATAGCCTTCCTCGCCGTGGAGCACGACGTCGAGGCCCATACCTTCTTCCTGAGCGGGCCGCCGAAGCTCCGCGAACAGGCTGATCACCTTCAGGATTGCGAACGTACCGACCGCGCTGTAGCCCGCCGCGGCGATAATCCCGATGGCCTGTGTGACCATCAGCCCAGCATTGCCGAAGAGCGCTCCATCCGTACCACCCCAGACAGCCTGTGCGAAGACGCCGGTCAGCAACGCGCCGACGATGCCGCCCGTGCCGTGCGCGGCGAAGACGTCGAGCGAGTCATCCAGCCTGCTCCGCGACCGCCACAGGATCATGAAGTAGCTCGGGAACGCCGCGATGGCGCCGAGCGCGATCGAGCTCATCGGCCCGATGAAGCCGGCCGCGGGGGTGATCGCCACCAGCCCGACGACGATGGCCGTGGCGGCGCCGACCGCCGTGATCTTCCGCGTGCGGGTGCTGTCCAGCAGCATCCATACGACCAGAGTCGCCGCGGGCGCCAGCAGCGTGTTCACGAACGCGAGCGCGGCCGTCCCATCCGCCGCCAGGGCGCTGCCGCCATTGAAGCCGAACCAACCGAACCACAGGAGCGCTGCACCCAGCAGCACGTACGTTACGTTGTGCGGCAGCAATGCCTGCCTGCCGAAATCTTTCCGGGCCCCCACCACCAGCGCTCCGACCACCGCGGCAATACCCGCATTGATGTGTACGACCGTGCCGCCCGCGAAGTCGAGCGCGCCCAGTTCGGCGATCCAGCCACCACCCCACACCCAGTGCGCGACCGGAGCATAGACCACCAACGACCAGATCGCGATGAACGCGAGGTACGGCCCGAACCGCATCCGCTCGACGACCGCGCCTGAGATCAGCGCGGCGGTGATGATCGCGAACGTTCCCTGGAACGCCATGAACAACAGGTGCGGATAGGCGCCGTCCAGGCCCACGTTCCGCAGGAACATGTAGTCGAGCCCGCCCACCAGCGCGGACCCCGGCGCGAACGCCAGGCTGTAGCCGAACAACGCCCACAGAATCCCGACCACGCCGATGGCCGCATAGCTCATCATCAGCGTGTTCAGGATGTTCTTCGAACGCACCAGGCCGCCGTAGAAGAAGCCCAGTCCAGGTGTCATCAACAGGACCAGGGCAGTCGACACCAGCAGCCACGCCGTGTCCGCCCCGATCAGCTCGACCGGCTCCTGAACAGCAGCCAGCGCTAACGGAAAGCTTCCAGTAAGTGCCATTTGACCTATGGGTCTGAGGTCGAACAGAAACGCGCCTCTCGACGCGCGCGGATGCAGATCGCCCGCCTTCCCGCGTTGGATGGCAAACAGAATAATGCCCTTCGCCGAAGAACGCAAGGCCGATCGACATATTTGCCTAAGAAAACTAATTCGAGCGTTTCGTTCGCATACTAAAATGCGGCCCAAAGCCGGTTTCTGGCCCGGTTTGGCAGTCCGGGATCCACCTTGATGCCGTTCGGTCCGCGAATCGCACCGCCCTCCGCTCATGTCGCCGGCGGAACCAGCGGAGTCGAGAACGCGGCTAGCTGAGCAACCCGACTTCAACGAGTCGAGCACATCCAGGGGGGACCCGAAGGCCGGCGTGCGCGGACCCGATGAGACATCGGCAGTCGATCTCCGGTACGGCGTGTGCGATCGATGCCGGCCCGATCGAGGCACCGGGACGAGGAGGGAGGATGCGAACGGCTCTGCTATTTGCGCTGGTGGTATTCGCGCTGCTCCCGGGGAGCGCGAGGGAGGTCGCGGCTCAGACAGGACGGGCGGCGATCGGCGGCGCGGTTGGCGTCGCAGGGGGCGCGGTGATCACGCTGTCGATCGTCGTCGCCCGCGCGCGCTTCCAGGGGGAATACATCGAAGGAGCCGAGGACCTCATCCACTGGCAGAGCGTGCCGATGCTGCTGACGCCGGCGGTCGGAGTGATGTTCGGGGCTTCGGGTTCGCGACCGCTCAAGCAGAGCGTCATCGGATCCACGTCAGGCATGGTCCTCGGCACGGCGCTCGGGGCGGGAATCGGCTGGGCGGTATCCGAGTCTCCGGAGGCGCCGTGGGCCGGCGGTGTGATCGGGGCGGGCGTGGGAATGACGGTCGGAGGGCTGCTTCTGGGGATCCGTGCGATGCTGAGGGACAGGGATGACGGGGAGTCCGCCGCTCCCGTTCGTGTAGACGTTCGGATCCCTCTGTGAACCGCAGCCTGTCATCCGTGATCCGCGCGACCCCGGCCGCCATCCTTGCGGTCCTGCTTGTCAGCTGCGGACCGAGGCCGCTTCCTCCCTCCCCCGTCTCAGACCCGCTACCGCTGCCGCAGCCGGAAGAGGTCGAGTCCGTCCTCTTCCTGTTGGGAGACGCCGGCGATGCCGTCGCCGAGCGAAGCCCGATCCTGACGAAGCTCGGGGAGGACGTCGACTGGTGGGCCGAGCGGCTCGAGGCTGACTCGTCGGTGGCCGTCCTCATTCTGGGCGACATCATCTATCCGGAAGGGATGCGGGATCCCGGCGATTCGGAGTACGACCGTGACACGGCCGTGGTGATGAGCCAGGTGCGGTTGGTGGGCGGACCGTCGGCGCGCCAGCGAGGGGCCCGGATCTACTTCGTCGCGGGGAACCACGATTGGGGACTCCGGGAAGACCGGGAGGGCTACGTTCGCCTCGCCAACCTGGCGACGTTTCTCGAGGGCGTCCGGGATGCCAGCGGAATTCCGGCGTACCTCGTCCCGGATGCCGGCACCGGAGGCCCTTACGTACTCGACTGGGGGACCCGATTCCGGCTGCTGCTGCTCGACACCGCCTGGTGGTTGGTAAACGCGGACCTCCCGGCCAAGCAGGAGGTGCTCCGCGGCATCGACCAGGCGTTCGCGACCGCCGGCGACCGCGAGATCGCGCTGGTGGCCCACCACCCGTTTCGCTCCGGCGGCCCGCACGGTGGAGGCTTTTCAATTGCCGAAGCGCTGGGACTCCGCTACATCCTTCACCGCAGCGGTGCCGTACTCCAGGACGTTACGTCGGTCCCTTACCGAGAGCTGGAAACCGGGCTTCGCAACATTTTCGGACGCTATGGGCCCCCGCTCGTCTTCATCGGCGGGCATGAGCATTCGCTGCAGGTGCTCGGCTCGGCCGAGCCCACGGATCCGCAATACAGCCTCGTTTCAGGCGCGGGGAGCAAGCTGTCGCAGATCGGCCCCGCTGCCAGCATGCTCTTCGGCCTCTCCGCCCCGGGCTACATGAAGCTGGTGATGGAGAAGGACGGTGATGTCGGCCTGTACGTCGAAGCCGCCCCCCGTTCTTACCTGCATTGCGAGCCCGCCGAGGTGATACCCAACCCCTGCGTCGTCGAGGGTCTCGACTCCATCCGCACGGTGTTTTCGCGGAGGCTGGAATAGCGAGGTCCATCGATCACCGCTCTTGGGTGCGCGGGATACTGTCCGCGCCTCTCTGAAATATCTCGAAGGGGACCGGAAGGCGTACCCGCGGCTTGGATTGCCCTCGAATGCAGGACCTGGATACGTCCGAAGTACGGTTGCGGGGGATATCGGGGTGGTCGGCTGGCGTCACCAGCTGAATAAACGAAGCCCCCGGATGCTCACACGTTGCATCCGAGGGCTCCTGTTTCGCTGGCGAAGTGTGGGGATCTCTTCCGGATCGTCACACATCGTTAGACATGTTTCGATCCCGTCCGTTCGGTACTGCCCGTGCGGCAGCCAGATCCGCTTTCTTCTTTCCCTTCCCCCACGGTCTGGGGTTCAGGACGCTTCCGTTTTTCTTCGGAGGCTACAGTCGAGACCAGCGACCTCTCGACCGGCCCGGCCGGACCGAACTCCGCCGAGCACTCGGACGACGGCGTCCCGCCGCCCAAGCTGACACTCGAAACCTTGGACCGTCATCTCGAGCGCCTGAGGGAGCATCATAATCCCCCCATCTCCAGAGGTCAAGGATTTTGTTTCGAAGAGTGTAGCATTGAAATAGAAATGTCCTCTCACGACGAAGTAGGAATGTCCTCCTTC
>CAZJEH010000091.1:2445-15478 GCA_964544905.1 uncultured Gemmatimonas sp. | reverse complement strand
AAGAGGACATTTCTACTTCGTCGAAGGGGAGGACTTTTCTATTTCACTGTGACAATTTTGTTTCGAAGAAGGCTGCGGCCTCGCGACTGATCGGTCGGCAGCTGGGACCTGGCTTTCTATGCGATCGGGCAAACGAAAGCGCCGGCGACCCGGTCGGGAGTTCACCGGCGCATCGCGAGGAGAAGGGCTAGCGGATGCCGCCGTGGAAGACGACGCCGATCCCCGGTGACGTCCCCCGACCGTCGCCGGGGTAGCGGCCACCGCCGCCGACTCGCGGAAGCGGGTTGTTGATCAGGATGCCGATGCTACCCGCTCCACCTCCCCGACCGCCGGGCACGTGGATGACGCAGGGGTCCCGCGGATCCACGCCGCCGCGGATGATGATGCCCGGGCGCGCACCAACGGTCGGCCGCCGCCCATCGTCCATGTGGTCGTCGTGATCGTGACCGGAGTCGGAGACGGGCGTTACCGGTCCGCGGATAACCGGATCCGGATCGATCGGGGCGCTCACCTTTGGCTCCGGCACCGCCAGCGCCAGGACGGGCGCCGGACCGGCGGTTGCTCGAGGAGCCTCGGTGACCCGTTCGTCCGGCCGAGCCGCCAGCGGCTGCTTGACCTCGAGTTCCGATACGACGGGAGTCGCGTCACGCGCACTCGCCGCGGAGATCGCCAGCTCGAGCTCGGACGCGAACGTCGGATCGCTCGCGAGTACGGTATCCGCGGATGGATTGGAACATGCAGCTACCGCTGCGGTGATCGACAGGGCCGCGATAGGAATCCGCACGCGCATGGGGCCTCCAGAATGAGAGCGGCGACAGCGGAAGGTAAGTCTCACCTCGCAGCGAAGGCATTTCTCACGCCATCCCGAATCGTTAGGTATTACCTTGGCTTCGGCGAAGGCGGGTTTTGGTACCGTCCCTAATGTGAGACATCGACATGTCACAGGCGGTGGACAGATGAGTGGTCGCAGGGCCGCGTTGGTATATCTCGTGGCGCTTGCCGGCGTGCTGCCCGGATGCGCCGGCACGCGGGAAGCGCCCGCCGACAACGCGGCGCTGGCCGATACGCTCAGCGGCTTGATCGCGGAGGCCTATTCCTTCGACTCGCCGGATGCCATCGAACGAATGGCCGGGCTCTATGCACCCGGCGAGCACGTCGTGTCCGCGAGCGGGGGGAGATTGACGGTATCGGCCGATTCGGTCAGGAGCGGGATCGAGCGGTTCTGGACCCTGGCAGGTCAGAACATGCGGAACCCGAGATGGACATGGCACGAGGTCCACGTCGAGCGACTCGGAGATGACGCGGCCGTGCTTACTGGCACGTGGTCCATCCCGCACATCGCGCTGGACGACCAGCCCCACGTGATCGAAGGAGCCTGGACGGCGGTCTTCCGACGCATCAACGGCGAGTGGAAGATCATCCAGGAGCACCTCTCGTCACCCGGCGGGTGACTTCCTCCGCTGCTTCAACCTCCCACGGGCGCCGTGTTCGACGCCTCGACGCGGGTGTCGACCGACACGGTGGTCACCGAATCGGATGGCCTCCCGTCATCGGTGACGACGACAGGGCGCTCCTCCAGCCGGCTCTTGGTGGCTTCCATGAAGGTGGTGAACGCCGAAACCACCTTGTGAATCCCTTCGGCGCCGCCGGTCAGCAGGAGCGCCGTGATCACGATATCCACACGGACGAAGAGGTTGCGCTGGGCGGCTGGGATCGAGGCGACCAGCTGAGGGTCGACCAGCATCTCGATCGCCCGAACACCCATCATGCTGATCAGAAGGGACACGAGGAAGGCAGCGCCCACGGCGATCCGCTGGGTGCGTGTGGCGAACTCCTCCATGCGGGCCAGGGCCGCCCACTGGGCGTCGACGGAGCCCTCCACTCTCGCTCGTTCGAAGTGTGTACGCATCTCCCGCGCGACACCCTGCCGCCAAGCGGTGAGCAGAACCTCCACCGCCCTCTCGATGAAGAGCGCGAGCACGATCAGCGGTGCGAGAACGTCGGGCAGGGCGCGGAGGGCTTCGCCCCGGAACTGCGCGAGAATCGGATAGGCGGGAAGCGACAGCGCGGTGTAGATGGCGACCACCGCGCCAACGAAGAGGATCGTGTACTCGTTCGGACGCGGGATCGATACCGGCCGGTCTGTTCGAGCCGTCGCGGTGCGGATGATGGCCATGGGTCGCCTTCGGACGGGTACCGGGCAACGGCGGGGGATGGGCGACGGCCGCGCGGTGGGCGCGCGACCGACGCCCGAATCGCAACTTTCGCCGTGAAAGGAGCGGAGCCAAGGGGATTGTTGCGGCCGAAGACGACGGACCTCGTCAGCGACTAACACGTGACGCCTCGCCGCCGCTGGAAGGGATCCGACCGGATGAAGCTACCGACGGGAATTCAGCGAGGCCGCGCGAAGGACGCGAGGGATGTGTGGCGATCGAGCAGGTGCGAAACGGCGGACGACATCGCTCGCTCGCGACCCGACCGGATCGTATCGTGCTACTGGCCTCGACGGAGGTGCGTGACGCAGCCCTTCGCCCGAGGATGGACCTCGTACTTCGCACGCTGTGGCGACGCCGCTCGCCCGGTCGCTCGACCACCTCCGCCACCGCCGCCTCCTCCACCTGGTGGACAGCCGTCATGACCTGACTATCACGGCGGCTCAGGTGGCGAAGACAGGTTCCGCCGTGGCGGTGCCGCTCAGCTGTCATCCTTCGATGCTACGATCCCGAATCGCTCGAGCAAGGGCATGTCATTCTCGAAGTCATAGAACGTCATCCGCTGAAGCTGCAGGAGTGCGTCGCGATAGCCCATGTAGGCCCGAAGGAAGTTCCTGCCCGTGTCCTCCTCGCGGTCGATCGACTGCAGAAGGTCGAGGACCGTGATGACGCCCGACCGGTACTGTTCCAGGCTGGCCGCGGTGACCTGCTGTGCCAGGGCCAGGTTCTGCTCCATGCTGACGACGCGTTGCTGATACTCGGCGAGGTTCTGGACGGTGTTGCGGATCCCGATCTGGATGTTCTCCCGTGTCTCCTCGATCGAGAGCATCGTGCGGTCAAGCACGAGTCTCTGCGCCTCGACCCGCGCCCGTCGCGCACCCCAATCCCAGATCGGGATCGATCCCCTCACCCCGAGCGTGTAGCTGTTCGTCGGATCCTGCAGGAGGTTGCCGAACTCCGAATCCTCCATCTCCCGCCCGTAGGTGAGCTCGATGTCGAGCCGGAAGGAGTTGCGGCCCCGGACGTTCTCGATCTGGATCTCGTTCTGGCGACGCTGGATTTCCAGAAGGCGCAGCTGGGGCCGCAGCGTCAGGCCGAGCTGCGTCGCGAGCGCTTCGTCGACCTGGACGGGAACCATGTCGATGACGGGCGAGAGAAAGATCGAGTCTTCCGGGCTCAGCCCCAGCCGCGGTTTGATCTGCGACGCCGCGAGCCGGAAGTCGCTGTGCGACTGCTGAAGTGTGGCCTCGGCATTGGACAGCGCCACCCGGACCCGACTGGCATCGATCTCCCGCTCCGGGTTCGCCGCGGCCTGCTCGAGCGCGACATCCAGCGCCGCCTGGAGGTTTTCTACGGTCTTCTGATAGATCTGCCCTTCGTACGCATTCTCGAACAGCTCGTAGTAGTCGTCGGCGATGTTCTGGATGATCTGAATGGCGTCGTTCTGGAAGTCCAACTCGGCGTCCTGGAGGTTCAGCTCCGCCTGCTCCAGGTTGTTCTTCAGCTCGTTCGGCTGGAACAGGGGCTGGCGGTAACGCAGGAAGTACCGGTTGTAGTACGAGAGGTCCCTGTCGTCCCCGTCGATCTGGGTGTAGCGGTACACCCGGTTGTTGGCGGAGAGATAGCCGTTCGTGGGATAGCCGAAGAGGATGACGGGCTGCTCGATCGAGAACTCCATCTGCCACCGGCGGGAGTTCTCGCGGACGATCTCGTTGCGCTGCAGTACCGAATTCCATCGCTCCCGGGCGACCCGCTCGAACTCCGGAAGCGAAAAGTTCATGAAGACGCGCGACTTGAGCCCGGCGCGCTCCGCTTCGAGTACACGTCGGGTCCGCTCGATGTCCAGACGGACACGGCGGACCTGGTAGCTGTCATCCATCGCCATAGCGACAGCGTTCTCGAGCGTCAGCTCGATGGCACGGGCCTGACCGAACGCCGGCGCGGCCAACGAACAAAGAGAGAGCGAAACGGCCCCCACCGCGCAACCTCGAACCATCCTTCGGGCTCGTCGGGGAAAGGTCGCGCTCCTACGATTGCTGCTTATAATCATGGGGCCTCTGCGCCTTCAGGTGAGATCGTCGAGTCGGGTGGGCTTGCGAGGGACCAGCGGCCGGCCTGGATGCACATTTTCTCGCACTGTAGACGGGCGGGCTTTCCGCGTCAACGGGCTTACCCCGCGGGTCCATACTCGTCTTTCAGCTATCAGGCGCTGACCGTTGGGGGGTGCCGAGGTCCCGCCAGGTGGCGCTGCCGACACCGGCAAACGGGCCCGCTCGTAGCCGGTCCGCGCGTCAGAACATTTCCAGCACAGGGGGTCGAGATGTGTCCGCCGACACCGATTCTGTTCGGCGTGGGAACGCCGCAGCCGTCGATGAAGGACTACGTTCTGAAGATGTATGAGGAGGAGCACGCGACGACGATGCGAGTCCTTCGTGCGTATCCGGAGGACCAGCTCGACCTGCGACCGCATCCGACTTCGCGATCGGCCCGGGAGCTGGGCTGGACCTTCGCCCTCGAGGGAATGCTTGCCGCGATGGTCTTCCGTGATGAGTTCGCCGACCGGTTGGGCGAGCCGATGCCGGAAGCACCGACGGAGTGGGCGGACATACTCGCAATGGTGGAGTCGAGTCACAGCGATTTCCTGCGGCTCGTGCGGGAAACGCGGGATGCCGACCTTCTGAAGCCGGTAAGGTTCTTCACCGCTCCGAAGACGCTAGGGCAGACGACTCGGCTGGACTGGATGTGGTTTCTGCTCCACGACTCGATCCATCACCGGGGGCAGTTCAGCGTCTATTTGAGGATGGCGGGCGGGAAGGTGCCGTCGATATACGGTCCCACCGCCGACGAGAGCTGGGCCTGAAGAACGCCACCGGTCGAGCGGTCGGTGGCCGAGTACGAGAGTCCAGGCTCCTCGAGCGGGCAGTTCGACGGGAGCCTCCTTGCACCGATCACGGTTAATGGATTTTCACGACAGAGCGATCTTTCCTCGCGGGTTCAGGTGCGCGAGCCGGAACTGCGGGTTGAAGCCTCAGGCAAAGGACCTGTCGGTTTTCGTTTCGGACACCATCGCGAGCGCCGCGGCGGTTTTCACGCGCAACCGGTTCCCCGGGGCTCCGATCATCCTGGGTCGGGAGACCATACGACGCGGCCAACTGAAGGCGATCGTCGTCAACAGCAAGGTGAGCAACGTGGGGACGGGGGAGCAGGGCCTGGTGAACGCCCGTCGGATGGCCATCGCCGCTTCGGCCGAGCTGGGCGCGCGCGCGGACGAAGTGCTGGTGAGCTCCACCGGCGTGATCGGAAAGCAGCTCCCGATCGAGCTGATCGAAGCGGGGCTGCGGGGCATCGCTTCGGAGTTGACGACCGACCCGATGGTGGGTGCCGAGGGGATCATGACCACGGACACCTATCCGAAGGCGATCTCGATGCGCGTCCAGAACGCGGTCATCACCTGGATCGGCAAGGGGGCGGGCATGATCGAGCCGAACATGGCGACCATGCTCGTCTACATATTCACGGACGCCCGGTTCGAGGCCCCCGTACTCGACCGGATGCTGCGGGCCGCCGTGGCGGATTCGTTCAACATGCTGTCCGTCGACACGGATACGAGCACTTCGGACACGTGCGCTATCCTCGCGAACGGCCTGGCGGGAGACGTCCCGGAGCCCGTGTTCCAGGAGGCGCTGCGGGCGGGCTGCATCCGGATGACCGAAATCATGGCCAGGGATGGGGAAGGAGCGACGAAGCTCCTCCGAGCTCACGTCACCGGAGCGCGTGACGTCCGGGACGCCCGAATCGTCGCGAAGTCGATCATCAACTCGCCGCTGGTGAAGACGATGGCCTTCGGCGCCGACCCGAACGTCGGTCGCGTTCTGATGGCGGTCGGGAAGTGCTTCGACGTGGAGCAGGACCCCGCGCGGATCGAGGTGTGGATCAACGACGTGGCGGTGTTCGGCGACGGTCAGCGCCGGGACTACGACGAAAGGATGCTTCGGCAACTCCTGTCGGGCGACCCGGTCGACATCAAGGTTGATCTGGGGATGGGGGACGGGCGAGCAACTGCCTACGGGTGCGACCTCACCCACGGATACATCGACGAGAACGCGGCCTACTACAGCTCCTGATCGAACCTTCCTGAAGTGATGGCCCTCCGCGCGAGATTTCGCATCGCGGCGCCGTTACTGGCGGTGTCGCTGCACGCCTGCGCCCCCGCAGCGACGATCCCGCTGCGGGAGGGCGTGTCCGCGAGCGGACCGGAGACAGGAACCCTGGTGATCGCCGGCGGAGGGGCTTTGATCGGCACAGGAATCATGGAGAGGTTCCTGGAGCTGGCGGGCGGACCCGACGCCCCGATCGTGGTCATTCCCACGGCCGATGGGGATACGCTGTTCACGGAGGACTGGCATGGCCTGGCTCCTTTGCGCGCCGCGGGCGCCACGAACGTCACCATCCTCCACACCTACGATCGCGACGTCGCCGACACCGATGCCTTCGCGGGGCCGTTGAAGGAAGCGAAGGGTGTCTGGATCACGGGGGGCAGGCAGTGGCGTCTCGCCGATGTGTATCTCGGGACCGAAACCGAGAGGGAGCTGCACCGGCTGCTGGAGCGCGGTGGCGTGATCGGGGGAAGCTCGGCGGGGGCGTCGATCCAGGCGTCGTTCCTGGTCCGAGGTGCGCCCGAGGGGAACCACATCGTGATGTCGCCGGAGTACACGGAGGGGTTCGGCTTCCTGCGAAACGCGGCGATTGACCAGCACCTGCTGGTGCGTCAGCGGGAGCGGGATCTGCTGGAGATCCTCGAGATCCATCCGGAGCTGCTCGGAATCGGGATCGACGAGTCGACGGCGATCGTCGTTCGTGGGAACATGTTCGAAGTAGTGGGTCGGAGTCGGGTGGCGGTGTACGACGGCACACCGCGGGCAGGCAGGCGCGGGTACTATTTCCTGTCGCCCGGGGACCGGTACGACATGGCCGAGCGCAGCGCCTATCGGGCTGACAAGTAGGACGGCCGCGGGTGGCCGCGGACTATCGCGCGCCGAAGCCGGACCCGCAAAATCCTCAATACCAGAAAGCTCTCCTCAGTCGTTCCCCCAGGCTCATCTCTTCCTGCCCCGAGCAGCTGGCCGGATCGGGCAACATGTTGAAGCTCTCGGCCGTCGATTTGACTTCCGGGAACTGCGTCCGAATCACGTCTTCCACGCTCTCGGAACCGTAGCTGATGAGCAGGCGGTCCATGTCCCCGACCAGCCGGTTGCGGATTGATCTCACCTCGTTCCCGTTGAGGATGAACTTCAGCGTCTTCGTCCCATCGTTGAGGTAGCGCCCGGCGTCGGTGATGAGGAGGTCGTCGCCGAGAACGAATCCAAGGTTGCCCATCAGATGGCCCCAGGTGGCGCCGGCGGCATGCACGTGAACAACGTCGTGGTCGTTCTCGTGCATGTGAACCCGGTCCTCCGGTTCGACCAGCGAGGGGTCGACCGTGCAGCGCATCACATCTTCCATGTAGCGGTCGTCCGAGAGATCGAGGCGCTGACCGTCAATGAAGATGGCCCAGTTGGCGTGGTAGTGGACCGGATGCTCGTGCGGCTGGCCGACGAACCTGGCCGCACCGACCAGCAACACCCCGGCGATCGCCCCCACGAGCAGGAGGCCCAGCGTCCTGGCGGCTCCGTCCCTGCGCCCGATCATCGTGCCGCGTTCCCGTACAGCCGCTCGTAGATGGCGGCGTTGAGCTTCACTCGTTTCACGTAGTCCCGTGTCTCCGCGATGGGAATGCGTTCGATGTAGATCTCGTCGTCGCCGTGCTCGGGGAACGTGCGCCAGCGAACCACGCGGTTCGGCCCGGCGTTGTAGGCGCCGAGCACGTCCGAGAGGCGACCGTCCCAGCGCTTCATCTGGTCCGCCAGATAGAGCGCGCCCAGCCGCATGTTGATGGTCGGATCGCGCAGCATGGAGGATCGGAACCCGGAGATGCCGAGGCGTCGTGCGAGCCCGGTCGCCGTCTCGGGCATCACCTGCATCAGGCCGACGGCCCCGGCCGCGCTCACCGCGTTCGGATTGAAGAACGACTCCTGCCTGATGAGGCCCGCAACCTCGAACGGCTTCAACCCCTGCCGCTCCGCCTCTCTCATGATGGTTTCGCGATGGGGAAACGGATAGACGATGCGCAGTAGCCGATCATCCCAGGTCCCTCGGATGGCTTCGATCTCGCGCGCGAGGAGCGCACCTGCCATCGGCGTGGAGCTGCCCAGAAGGTACTCCGCGATGGGATAGAGCGCCTCGGGCTGGTCGGCGAAGTCGTGGCGCAGCCAGGCCAACTCGAGGTCCGCTTCTTCGGTGAGTCCGATCTCGCGCAGGATATCCACCCGCGCGAGGCCATACTCGACCCTTCGGGCCAGGTTCGGCGAGATTTCAGGCGGTTCGGGGAGCGTCAGCTCCCCGAGAGACGTCCCCAGACGCCGGGCGGCCAGCATCCCATAATAGGAGAACGGATCGAGCTCCAGGACCTCGCGGAAGGCGTCGGCGGCGGGGAGTTCGTCCCCGGCAGCTAGACGGGCGCGCCCGAGCCAGTAGATGGCCGGCGCGGAGACCCGATCCCGGGGACGGCTACGGAAGAATGCTTCCAGATCCTCGAGCGCGCGCGTGGCGTCGCCGCGCAGAAGCGACATCCCTGCCAGCCGGACCGCCGCGTCCGTCGCCGAAGCGCCGTGCGCACCGGTCGCGATCGCCTGTCGGTAGTATTCCGCGGCGGCCTCGGTGCGCCCGTCGTCGTGGGCGAGATCTCCGAGCAGGAAGAGTGCGTCCGCCGCGGCCGTGGAGGCGGAGTACCGACGCGCGACATCCTGGAAGGCAGCGGTCCCCTGCTCCTGCCGTCCCTGGCGGTAGAGCGAGCGTGCCAGGAGGAAGGCGGCCTCCGGCTCGCGATCGGCTGCGTTGCGCAGAAGTCGGGTCGCGTCCTCGTACCGCCGGGCATTGAAGAGCGCTCTGCCCGCCTCCAGGAGGGCGAGGCCGCGGCCGGCTGCATCGGTCGTAGCCGCCGCGTACGCCTCGAGCATCGGCACTCCGCGATCCGTCCCCCCGTGCGCGAGGAGTGTGCGGCCGATCAGCAGGCGGTCGTCGGGGGTGAGATCGCGGACATCGTGGGCGGCACGCGCGGCGGCGAGCCCCCCGGCCGACCCGGGAGCGAGGCGCATGGCGGTGCGCAGGTTTTCGAGGCCGCGTGCGTCACCCCGGGCGGCGCGGAGGCTTCCAGCGCGCGCGTATGCCACCGCGCGCTCGGCGATCGTGTGCAGCCGGGTAGCCTGCTCTTCCGCCAGCGCGATCGCCGCCGCCGTATCACCCGCCACCAGCAGCGCGTCGTAGCGCGCACGCCAGGCCCATTCCGCCGCCCGCGCCCGATCGAGCGGCTCGATCAGACGGCGAATTCCGGCCGTATCTCCCGAGGCCACGTAGGCTCGCGCGGCAAGGACGCGCGCCCAGTCCTCCATCAGGGGGAGCATCGCTCCCGCACGGGAGAATGCTGCCCCCGCCGCTCCCGGCTCGCCTCTTCCGCTCAGCTCCAGCCCCGCTTTCAGCGCGTCGATCCCCGCCGCCCGGGCGGAGGCATCGGGCAGCGCGGGCAGGTCGAGATCGCTTGCGGTGAACGTCTCCGGCTGCGCTGGCAGTGTGGTCTCGACTCGACTCGTCTCGAGCGGGAACCGGATCAGCCCTTCCTCGAGAGGAGCGGGCTCCCGCGCGGCGGGCTGTGCGGAAGCCGAAGCCGCTGTGAGCAGGAGGATGGCGACGCAGAGGAGTGAGCGATCCGAGCGAAGTGGCGCCGTCAACGTTCGAATCATGCTGGCAGACGCTTACCCCTTTTTACGTTGGACCGGGAGTTCATTGCGGGTGCCGCCCGCTTCTCAGGCGTCCCCAGCGGGAAGAAAGGCACGCCTCCGCGCCATCGGGCTGCGCTCGTGCGTGTACAGGAAGTTGGTGAAACCGATGTCGTAGTCGCGGATTCCGTTCTGGCCAGTCAGCTTCATCCGCTCCTCGTAGATCGTCTTCAGGACCGCCTCTACCTTCTGGGCGATGGGACCGCTCGGCGGCCGGCGCAGCCGAAGGAAGTTCGCCTCGAGCTCCGGACGAAGACCCGCCGCCGACACCAGACGCGGAAAGGCATCCAGGTCGTCTCCGGCCAGAGCGCGGAACTGGCGATGCAATCTCTCGCAACGAGCCGACTGCTCGAGGACCGGATCGCCCGATCCGGCAAGCGCCATGTAGGCGATCACCTGCGCTTCGAGCTCCTTCCAGTACCCTTTGCGGTGGGTGAACTCGTGCGCGATCACGTGGGGCTCGAACACCCCCGTATCATGAAATATCGCCACTTCGCCCGAAAGGAAATCACAGGCGCCCAGCGCGAACGGGAACAAGAGGGCCGCGATGGTGAAGCTTCGCACCTCTGTGCTGGTCTCGATGCGCTGGCCGGTGATGCCGGCAATGTAGTCCGTCAGCACCTGATCGACGATCACCGCGAGCTCGGCCCGCGGTATCACCCGATCGGTGTAGTTGTCGTTCGCGGCCTCGACGAGGGCACGGACCTCTTCCTTGCGGGCTTCGACTGGCATCTCGTCCAGATGGTCGATGTCGGCGCCGAACTCACTGAGGAAGTCGATCTTGCGAATACCACGGCGCTGGACCCAGTCCTGAACGACGCTGCCGAGGTAGACACCGAGCGCCGCGGCCTGGAGGGCACGGCCCGGAAGCGTGGCACGCAGCAGCAGCCGCGACGCGAGCGGGGCGATCATCGCGAGGTCCAACAGCGGAACCGGCGTGTACGTCGCCTCGTTCGGAATCCGGATACGTTCCATCCAAACCTCTCTGCAGCGGGTGTCAGCGGCACTTCGTACCCCGCCGAGGACGGATACGGTCCGACGCCTTCGTCTGAAACATTCCCATCCTCTTCCCGTAGTGCCCTATATTTCCCGGAAGGCGAAGGGCCCCGTCCTCCGACACGACCACCTGGAGCACTCAGATGAATGATTTCGGCGAAATCCTGATCGCCATGACCGCGGTCGTCCTGGGCTGTACCATCGTCCTGATCCCGGTCGCCGGCCTCACCCTTCGTTTCGCCGTCAAGCCATTGATCGAAGCGTGGAAGCAGACGAAGGAGGTCACGGTCAACAGCAACCAGATGGCCATGCTCGAGCGCCGTATCCAGGTCCTGGAGAAGCAGGTCGAGACGCTGGACCGTGACAACACCAGGCTTCTCGAGGAGGTGGGGTTCAGGGAACGGCTGAGCCGGCCAGCCTGACGGGGGCCGGACAGAGCGGCGGCTTGCCCATCAGAGCTCGGAAGTTGTCGTGACGATGGCCTGGGCCAGAGGCTCACGTCGCAGCGCTCGTCGTCTTCCTCCTGCTCGTCCACACGACCGCGCTCCGCCGTTGAACGGGCACCGCGATTGGTTTATCATTCTGGCCGCCTCCGTGGGTGACGGAGACAACTCCCAATCGCGGGATCTTGATGTCGAGAATCGCAGAGGAGGTCCGCCGGCGGCGGACCTTCGCCATTATCAGCCATCCGGACGCGGGCAAGACGACGCTGACGGAGAAGCTGCTGCTGTACGGCGGGGCGATCCACCTCGCCGGTAGCGTGAAGGCGCGCCGGAGCGCCCGTCACGCCACCAGCGACTGGATGCAGATGGAGCAGGAGCGCGGCATCTCGGTCACCTCGAGCGTGCTGCAGTTCGAGTACGCGGGCAAGCAGGTCAATCTCCTCGATACCCCGGGCCACGCCGACTTCTCCGAGGACACCTACCGGACGCTGATCGCCGCCGATAGCGCGGTGATGCTTCTCGATAACCGGCGTGGTGTCGAGGAGCGTACCCGGCAGCTGTTCGAGGTCTGCCACCGCCGCAGGACTCCCATCTTCACGTTCGTCAACAAGTGCGACCGGCCGGGAATGGAGCCGCTTCAGCTCCTCGACGACGTCGAGCGCGATCTCGGGCTGCGCTGCTATCCCATCACCTGGCCGATCCTGGACGGCCCGCATTTCGTCGGCGTCTACCATCGCCAGACGAAGCGATTGCTGTTCTTTGAGAAGGGTGAGGACCACGGGCAGAGCCGCGCCGACATGGAGGTGCATTCGCTCGAGGACCCGGCGGTCGGGCGGCTGATCGGCGAGTCGGCTCAGGCTCGGCTGCTCGAGGAGATCGAGCTGCTGGAGATGGCTGGCACCGAGTTCACCCCCGAATCGTTTCTCGCGGGAGAAGTCTCGCCGACATACTTCGGGAGCGCGCTGACGAAC
Source organism: uncultured Gemmatimonas sp. (assembly GCA_964544905.1). Taxonomy (GTDB): domain Bacteria; phylum Gemmatimonadota; class Gemmatimonadetes; order Longimicrobiales; family Longimicrobiaceae; genus WHSP01. The sequence goes on along the minus strand of CAZJEH010000091.1, from coordinate 2,984 downwards.
TTCGGGGTCGAGCCCTTCCTGACGTCGTTCCTGGAGCTGGCTCCGCCACCGACCGCCAGGGAGTCTTCGGCGGGAGAGGTGCTTCCCGAGGACGAGCACTTTACCGGGTTCGTCTTCAAGATCCAGGCGAACATGGACCCGAAGCACCGTGACAGGATCGCCTTCGTGCGGGTCTGCTCCGGACGGTTCGAGGCGGGAATGCAGGTGAAGCACGTCCGCACGGGGCGCCCGATCCGGCTTTCGGGACCGACACAGTTCCTCGCGCGCGAGCGGACGCACGTGGAGGAGGCATGGCCGGGGGACGTGGTCGGCATCCACGATCGGGGCACGCTGCGCGTGGGCGATACCCTTTCCGCGAACGGAGACATCGAGTTCACCGGGATTCCGCGCTTCTCCCCGGAGCATTTCGCGCGAATCCGCATCGCCGATCCGCTCCGCCGGAAGCAACTCGATACCGGGCTGAGGCAGCTATCGGAAGAGGGGGCCGCGCAGGTGTTCTACAGCGATTCCGGCGCCGGTCCAGCGCCCATCGTCGGTGC
>CAZJEH010000091.1:0-2435 GCA_964544905.1 uncultured Gemmatimonas sp. | reverse complement strand
CCTCCATCGGCTCGAGCACGAGTACGGCGTTCAGGCGAAGCTCGAGTTCCTGCCGTACAGGCTCGCCCGGTGGGTGGAGGGGAACGCCGAGGCGATCGACCGCCTCGGAAGCGGGATCGGCCGAAGTCTCGTGTACGACTCCAAGGATCGCCCGCTCGTCCTCTTCGAAAGCGAATGGAGCCTGAAGACGGCGGTGGAGAAGGAGACCGACGTCAGGTTCTACGATATCGCGCCGTAGACCGCGCGTGCGTCTTGACCTGCGACCTCGATGGGTGGGCCGCATCTGCATCGGGCGGCCTGGATCAAGTGGTCCTGTTGCCAACCGTCCCCGCCCAGCCAGTTTCGGTCACGGGCTCGAGGTGAAGCGGAAAGCCGACTAGTGGGCTGGTTCGATGATTTCTGAACACCGCGGCGTTCGAGGAAGTGCAGGACGCTCGACTTCGCTCGGGGCAACAAAGGAGTGAGTTCAGGGCGACAAAAGAATGTGTTCCACTTCCCGACTCGCGGAAAAATGCCCACCAAGGCTGATCGATTCATCCAGGATCATCGTTCGTCGGCTTCCTTGTCGAGCGTGACACGTCCCTCCACGCTCGCTCTTCATCGCTGACGAACTTCTCGATCCGCGTGGCAGGCTCGCCTCCCGAAGCTGAAAAGGGGGAGACGACGGCCTCAACGGATTCACACCCGCCGAGTCGGTTCATCAGGTAATCCGACGATCCGATGGGCGATTCTGTCGCCCGTCCGGCAAATGGTTCCGGTCCAGCGAACCTCAGAACCCGCCGATACTCCCGACGAGATCGTGCGCCCCAAGCGCTTACGCATCGGGTGGAGCTATGGACCGGGGAACGGGTAGAATCCCTCCCGGCTGCAAAGGGCCGCCGCACGGAGGACATCGCCCTCCCGCCCGGCCGACGATCCTGTCTGTGAATCAGAATGAGAGGGTGTCTATGATGAGGGGCAAAGAAACCCGGCTGGCGGTTCTGGCCGCGGCTGCTTTCCTGTTGGCTGCCTGCGGTGACAATCCGACCGAACCGAACACCGGCACGCTTACGCAGGAGGAGGCGCTCGCCGTTCTGGCTGAGATTACCTCGGCGGCCCTGGCTGTCGGGGAAGGACCAGCGACTTCGCTGAGCCACACGGAGGGGGCGGGATTCCGCGCTTCATTTGCCCCGGCTCCCGCCTCGGCCATCAACCTCGATCTCGACATCGACGAGTCGGTCCCCTGCAAGAACGGTGGTGCGATCGAGGTCGACGGCACCCTCGAGATCAACGTGGACGACGAAGAGAACGGGACCTGGGTCTACAGCTTCACCCAGACGCCCCACAACTGCGTGGTAGTGACGGAGGACGGGCCCAGCTACAAGGTCAACGGTAAACCGAACATCCAGATGTTGGGGACGTTCGCGATGAGCGGTGGAGAGCCGACGGGTGTCTCCGAGCTGTCCTTCGTCGGCGGGTTCGCCTTCGATGCCACGAACGGCGGCGCGACCGGCTCCTGCACACTGAACCTCACCTTCCTACTCAACTGGGCGACGATGGTCGGAACGGCGCAGGGCTTCATCTGCGGCTACGACATCGACGAGCAGTTCTCGCCCACGTCCTGAGCGGACCTACGCGCCCGCCGGCCTCGCACCGGCGGGCGCGTTTGCATTTAACCGGGAGTGAGCGAGTCCTTACCACCGAGTTAACTCGGTGGTCGTGCCGAAGCAGAGGAAGTGCAGATCCCTCGGGTTCCTCGGGATGACAGGGCCGCCTTGTGCGACAAGGTTCCACGATTTCTCCGGGTAACTGCGGACTTGCTCGATGGAACAAGACGGCGCGCTGAGCGGGTACGAGCACGCAGCATCGACCGGGGTGTCGGTCGACTTCTGGCGGGCTGAGGATGGCCGGTTCGAGCCCGCCGCTGGAGCGGACGAGGAGGCACCGATATCGTCTCCACAGTCTTGACACTCCCCCCGCGGATCTGAATTTTCCGGTTTCGTCCTTCGAGATTACAGGAAAAATCTCGCTGTTCTTGGGGAAAAACGCCCGATTCCCGCGGCGCAACAGAGGTCTGCATGAAGAGAATCATCGCGCTGCTCGTACTGGTGCCGGCTTCCCTAAACGCCCAGTCCCGCACGACGTTGGCGGGATACCTCGCGTCCGATGGAGGCATCGAGGGGCACCCACTGCTTGTCGGAGCAAGCCTGGCGAAGGAGAAGGGCATCGTCGGGGCGCGGATCGGCGTGGGGTTCGACATCTCGGCGCCTCCGGCAGTCCCGGAAGACGGATCCCCGAGACCGCCGTCGGGCATCTGGAGTACCGACGCCGACGGACTTCTCTTCCTCGGGAACCCCGCGCGGGGCTCGATCACGCCGTACGCGTTTGTCGGTGCGGGCATGCGCGGACTACAGGCGGACAGCCGATTGGGAGTCTCCCTGAACTACAGCTACGGC
>CAZJEH010000090.1:0-15542 GCA_964544905.1 uncultured Gemmatimonas sp. | reverse complement strand
GACAGGCCGAGGGAGTCCCCCAGGTAGTCGCTGACTGCCTGGATCTCGACCCGCTGGTAGTTGTGGCCGAGGATCACGGCGTTCAGATCCGCCTTACGGGAGGCGATCCGCTCCGTCAACTCGTCCTGCGAAAGGCGGCTGTACTCGAGTACCGACCCGAGCTTCTCGACGACCTTTATCAATGATCCCTCCCGTTCGGGGGAGCACCAAGCGCGTTGGAACCTTCCGTGGCCCGTGGAAGAAAGGCGGCCCGCGAAGGACGACACCCTCGCGGGCCGATGTGTTCCCTTCCGAGCGCCGAACGGTCAGACGGTGAACGAGCTACCGCACCCGCAGCCGCCGGTCGCGTTCGGGTTGTTGAACGTGAACCCGGAACCCTGGAAAGTGGTCACGTAGTCGATCTCCACCCCGTTCAAATACTGCATGCTGAACGGGTCGACGAAGATCGTAAGTCCGTTGACCTCCATCACCAGGTCGTCCTCAGCCGGCTCGTCCTCGATGTTCAACCCGTACTGGAAGCCGGAGCAACCGCCGGGCAGAACCCCGACGCGCAGCCCGGCGTTCTCAGGGGTCCCGTTCTCCTCCATGTATTTCCGCACCTCGGCGACAGCCGTCGGTGTCATCGTGATGCCGGCGATCGTGTTCTGCGTCTCCATTGACCCCCCCGGGGTGGCGTGTCAGCGCGTGAAGCGAATGGCTAACACCTCCGCGCGCCGGACCATCGTAATCCGCGCCGCGGTCGGCTGCGCGGTTCCTACCATTTCTGGCCCTGAAATATACAGATGGCCCAACGGAGGGTCAATCGACCCGCTCGGCAATCCAACAAGGCCAAGATACGTTCGTATGCCTGTTTGACCCTTCGACCGGGGCTGCGTTCCATCGTCGGGCGGATCGGCAGCGCGCGGGAGCGGTACGGCCCGCGATGCAGGGCCACTCGGCACACCTGTCCTGGGGCCCCTCGACGCCTCGGACAGCTTCGGGAGAAACCGCGATCAGTCGCTATCTCGCGTCGCCACACCTGACCCGGACCCGAGCACCCGGTCCGCCATCTCTCGCAGATCCCGAATGAGGACCGTGCCCGGAGGAAGCTGCTCGGAAGGAACGTCGCCGGGAGCGAGCAGATACCCGGTCCCTCCACGCCGGATGCCCTCCTCGATGTCCCGGAAGCGGTCGCCGGCGTAGTGAGACCGGGCGAGGTCGATTCGGTGCTCCGCCGCGGCTCTGAGAAAGAGGCCGGGCCGGGGCTTCCGGCAATCGCAGGGAGGGTCCTCATCGGGCCGATGCGGACAATGGTAGGTCGCAGTGAGAACCGCGCCCGCCCGCGCAAGGAGCTGGTCCAACCTGGCTCGGACCGCTTCGTAGTCCTTCTCCGTGATCAGCCCGCGACCGATCCCGGATTGGTTGCTGATGACGATGACGGGCCACCCCGCGCGGTTGAAACGCGCGATCGCCTCCGCCGCGCCCGGGCGAAGTGCGACGCCTTCGGGATCTCCCAGGTAGTCGCGATCCTCGATGATCGTGCCGTCTCGATCCAGAAAGATCGCCGGACGGAGCACGCCGGGCACCGCTCAACCAGCCGTGATGTGGAACCCCGCGTCGACGTACAGGACCTCTCCGGTGATTCCCGACGCCAGGTCGGAAGCCAGAAACAGGGACGCCTTCGCGACTTCCTCGACATCGATGGCGCGTCCGAGCGGTGAGCGTTCGGCAGTGACCTTCAGCAACTCCCGGAAGTGGGCCACCCCTCGCGCCGCAAGGGTGTTAACCGCTCCCGCAGAAACCGCGTTGATGCGGATGCCCACAGCCCCCAGGTCGACCGCCAGGTACCGCACGCTCGCCTCCAGGGCCGCCTTCGCTACACCCATCACGTTGTAGCCGGGGACGGCCTTCTCCGACCCATAGTACGTCATCGTGAGGATGCTTCCGCCCGGCGGCATGAGCGGAGCGGCGGCGCGGCTCAGGCCGACCAGCGAATAGGTACTGACGTCCAGCGCCGTAGCGAAGTCGTCTCGCGTCGTCTGGAGATAGGGGTTGGACATGGCGGCCTTCGGCGCGAATCCGACGGAATGCAGGAGGAAGTCGAGCTGCCCCCAGTGGTCGGCGATTCTCCCGAAGACTTCCTCGATCTGGTCGTCGCGTTGCACGTCCATATCGAGGCGCAGCACGTCGCCCATCGGGGCCGTGGTCTTGAAGACGCGCTCCTTCATCGCCTCGCCCTGGTACGTGAATGCGAGCTCCATTCCCGCCGCGGCAAGGGCGGTCGCGCAGGCCCACGCGATCGAATTCTGGTTGGCGACGCCCACGATGAGGCCACGCTTTCCTTCGAGCAGGCCGGCAATGGCACTACGTTCCGCCATCATCCTCCGAGAGTTCAGGGTTCGACCACGCTAGCCGTCGTTCACGCCCGATGCGTCGCGGCTCATGTCCGTTTATCGGGAGGCCCCGATCACCGGTGCACACTCGACACGTCCTCCCCGCCGGTCGGCGGCCCGACAATGTAGCGCGCGATGATCGGTCCGGAAACGCGACGCGCGGCATTCGGCGGGGGGGCCGCGACGGTCAGGGTCACCTCGGAATCACCGACCACTCCGTTGACGTTGCGGATTCCCGTCAGCGAAATGCGATACTCGCCCGGCGTCGCAAGGTCGGATGCCGACCCGAATGTGAGGATCAGCGATCGCGAGGGAAGGATCTCCGTCGTTCCGGCCGCTGCGTCGGCCGGGGCCGTCTGTCCCAGGCCCCCCGCGGTGGTGTCGGGAGTTGCGGACCTCGAAGCAAGTTCGATCGCGCTGACCTGAAGATCCCCAGCGGGACCGACCACCGTTGCCTGGGACGGATCGAACTCCTGCTCAGGGTCCAGGTAGTCGTCGAACTGGACCTCCACCAGATCTTCCCTCACAGAGGCGGACGTGGCTACCGGCGGTGTGGAGTCGGGCATGAGCAGCCGGAGGGTGACTACCGTCGGTGCTCCGACTGCTACCGTCGCCGGCGCACTGTCGCGCGGCTCGAAGATCTCGAGCGAACGATTGGCGTTGACATCCTCGAAGGCCCGGAACAGATACTCGCCTTCAGGGATGCGATCGAGGGTGAAGCGACCCGCCGTGTCGGTCGGAATCGCGTATACGAGCGAGTCGGCCGTGCGGATGGCTTCCACCCGCACGTTCACCGCGCGCTGGCCGGTCACTCGATCGATCACCGTCCCCGATGCCTCGGTATCGGGAATTTCGGGACCTGTCGAGAACACGAGGCTCACGGGATTGCGAAGCCGATTCCCGAAGAGGTCGGCAACCTCCGGCCTCAGGATGACGTGGTAGATCTGGCCCGGGAGCCATCCGCCGCGGAGCGACACGCGCAGGGCATCCCTGCCGTGGCTGATCTGCACAGGGCTCGTACGCGGCGAAACGATGACGGTCTCCTCCAGGCCGCGCTCGGAAATCCGCTCATCGAACCGGAAGACGACGGGGCCGGAGAACGAGGGGACGATCGTATCCGGGGCGGGTATGGTGGCGATGACGGAAGGAGGTGTCTCGTCGGGCGGGCCGCCGCGGGGCGCCTCGACGTGAGCGCACCCCGCGACGATCATGGCCGCCGCGGCCAGAGACACGATCCTCTCTGGCCTCGTGACCCTCAAGACACCCCTTCCAGGGTCGCAAGGTTGTGCGCGAGCTTCGCGCGCTGCTCGGCGAAGGCCGCGAGCTTCTCCCGCTCCCGCTCTACGACTTCGGCCGGCGCACGGCTGACGAAGCTCTCGTTCGCGAGCCTCCGCTCGGTCGCTTCGATCTGTCCACTCACGCGGTTCAACTCGCCGCGCAGCCGCTCGCGTTCGCGCTCGAGGTCGATCACGTCGGCCAGAGGGACGAAGATCTCGGTCCCCGAGGGTAGGACCGCGCTCGCTCCAATCTCGCCGACGGGGCGCTCGAACGAAACCTCCGACACACGCGCGAGGTCCGACAGAGTCCGGCTCGACGTCGCGATCATCGCCTGAACCTCTGGAGTCACCCCGCTTACACGAAGCATGACCTTCCTGGCGGGCGGGACCCCGTACTCGGCCCGCAGGTTGCGCGTCGAACTGACGATCTCGCGCAGTTCATCGATCAGCCGTTCCGCGTCGTCGTCCTCGAGTGCCGGATCCGGCGTGGGCCACTCGGCGACCATCACCGATGGTGCGTCCCCGCGGCGCCAGGGCAGCCGCTGCCAGACCGTCTCGGTAATGAACGGCATGATCGGATGGAGCAACCGCATCGCGCCGTCCAGAACGGTGACCAGCGTCGCCTGGGCCGCCGCTCGACTCGCCTCGCCCGAATCGCCCCGCAGACGCGGCTTGATCATCTCCAGGTACCAGTCCGCGACCTCGCCCCAGAAGAACGCGTGACAACCGATGGCCGCCTCATTGAGCCTGAACCGCTCCAGCGATTCCGTGACCTCGCGCGTGGTGCGTGAGAGACGCGAGAGAATCCACCGATCGGCGATCTCGAGGTAACCCGAGACGTCCTCGAGCCGTGGCACGTCCGCGTCGCCGAGGTTGAGCAGCGCGAAGCGGCCGGCATTCCACAGCTTGTTGGCGAAGTTGCGGCCCGGCCCGAACGATTCCTCGAGGTTCTCGTAGTTCAGATACTGGTCGGTCCCGGCACCGGCACCCGCCACGACGGTGTACCGGAGAGCGTCGGCGCCGTACAGACGGACCACCTCCATCGGGTCTATCCCGTTGCCGAGCGACTTCGACTGTTTGCGGCCGAGGTGGTCCCGGACGATCCCGTTCAGGAGTACGTCGGAGAACGGCACCTCACCCATGAACTCCAGCCCGGCCATCACCATTCTGGCGACCCAGAAGAAGATGATGTCCGGCCCGGTGACGAGCGTGTTCCCCGGGTAGAACGTGCGAAGCGAGGGCGTGTCGTCCGGCCACCCGAGCGTCGAGAATGGCCACAGCCAGGACGAGAACCAGGTGTCGAGAACGTCGGGGTCCTGCGTGAGATCGAATCCGTTGCACTTGGGGCAGCGGCTCGGATCGTTTCGCGCCACGATCACCTCGCCGCACCCCGGCGTCTGACAGTACCAGGCCGGAATCCGGTGGCCCCACCAGAGCTGGCGTGAGATACACCAGTCGCGGATGTTCTCCAGCCAGTTTTCGTAAACCTTCGCGTACCGGTCCGGGGTGAAGCGAAGGCGGCCGTCCCGCGAGGCGGCGAGCGCGGGCTCCGCGAGCGGTTTCATCTTCACGAACCACTGGTCGGACAGGCGCGGCTCGACCACCGTGTCACAGCGGTAGCAGTGCGGGATGGCGGTGGTGTAGTCCTCGATTCGCTCCAGCAGTCCGGCCGCGCTCAGTGCCGCGACAACCCTGTCCCTTGCCTCGAATCGGTCCAGACCGCGGAAGGCCTCCGGCACCTCGTCGTTCATCCGCGCTTCGGGCGTCATGACGTCCAGCGCGGGCAGGTCGTGCCGCTTTGCCAGTTCGAAGTCGTTCGGGTCGTGAGCCGGCGTGATCTTCACCGCGCCCGAACCGAACTCCGGATCCACGTATTCATCCGCGACCAGGGGGATGTGGCGGCTGGTGAGCGGCAACTCGATGGTCCGGTCGCGGATCGCGGCGAAGCGCTCGTCCTCCGGGTGCACCGCTACTGCCACGTCCCCGAGCATCGTCTCGGGACGAGTCGTCGCGACGACGAGATACGACCGACCGTCCGTGAGCCGCGGAAGGCCCGCCACCGCCGGCCCTTCGATCGGGTAGCGGAGGTGGTAGAGCTTTGCCGCCGTCTCGACCGGCTCGGCCTCATCGTCCGACAGCGCCGTCAGGCAGCGCGGGCACCAGTTTATGATGTAGTTGCCGCGATAGATCAGCCCCTTCTCGTAGAGGCGAACGAACACCTCCCGGACAGCGCGGGACAGGCCTTCGTCCAGGGTGAAGCGCGTACGTTCCCAGTCGCAGGAGCACCCGATCGAGCGAAGCTGCTCCAGGATCGTGGAGCCCGTTTCGCGAACGTACTTCCACACCTCCTCGACGAAAGCCTCGCGTCCGAGGTCGAAACGGGTCTTCCCCTGCTGCGCCAACCGCCTCTCGACGACGTTCTGCGTGGCGATGCCCGCGTGATCGGTTCCGGGCTGCCAGAGCGTTTCCCGACCCTGCATACGGCGCCAGCGAATCAGGACGTCCTGCAGGGTGTTGTTCAGGCCATGGCCCATGTGGAGCACGGCCGTCACGTTCGGCGGCGGAATGACGATCGTGTAGGGCTCCCGATTCGTCGGGGCTACCGCGCGGAAGAACCCCTGCTCCTCCCACCAGCGGTAGAGGGGTCCCTCGGTTTCGGATGGGCTGTACTGTGGCGGCAGCGTCTCGGACATCGGCCTCGTAATCACAAAAACGGGGCGAAAACGCCCCGGTGAATGCGCGGATCTGCTGTTCGGATATGTTACTTGCGCTGATCTACCCGGTCAACATCCGGGGCCTCCCTCCTGACCCACGTCAGGTGATGAGGACGCCCACGATCGCGAACGCGACCATCGAGGCTGCGCCGGCACTCAGCGCGTAGGGCATCTGGGTTCGGACGTGATCGATGTGGTCGACAGCCGCCGCCATCGAGGAGATGATGGTCGTATCGCTGATCGGCGACGCATGGTCGCCGAAGATCCCGCCGCTGAGCGAGGCTGCCACAAAGGGGGCGAGTGGGAGCCCGAGCGCCGCGGCCGTGGGAACGGCGATCGGCAGCATGATGGCGAACGTGCCCCAGCTGGTGCCGGTAGCGAACGCGATCACCGCGGATACGACGAAGACGAGCGGGAGCAGCGCGTAGGGAGGGAACACAGCTTCGGCGATCCCGGCCACGTACTCGCCCGTTCCGAGCCGCCTCGTCACCTCGCCCAGCGCGAGGGCGAGCAGGAGGATCGCGGCCAGGCCGACCAGGCCACCGGCACCGCGCAAACCGGTTCGCGTCAGGCGCTCGACGGTGGACCCTTCGCGAAGGAGCATCAACCAGATGACGCCGAGGGCGATCAGCACTGCCCACAGGACCGATGTCGACCCGGAGCCGGCACGCGGATCGCCATCGCCGGTGATGTACAGGCCGACCGGCATGGCGAGGATCATCGCGACGATCGGCACGATCATCAGCCGGGCCCTGCCGCTGCCGCCCAGTTGGGGGTCCACGCCGAAGGTCTCGACATCCATCGCGGGCACTGACCCCGGTCTCAGCAGCTGGCCCCCCTGCACTCTCGCTTCTGCCACCCGCATCGAGCCCCAGGCGGTGCCGCTAACGGCCACATAGCCGGCAAGAAGCCATGCGAACACCGCGTAGAAGTTCAGCGGGATGGAGCCGACGAACACGCCGAGCGGATCGGACACTCCGAGAGTCCCCAGGATTCCCAGCACATAGGCGCCCCATGCGTTCAGTGGGATGAGGACGCAGACCGGAGCCGACGTCGAGTCGACGAGGTATGCCAGCTTCTCGCGCGATACGCGATAGCGATCGAACAGCGGCCGCGCGAGCGACGCGCTCACCAGCACGGTGATGTTCGATTCGATGAAGATGATCGTCCCGACGATCCACGCGAGCAGCCGTGCGCCTTTCGGTGAGTTCGCCCACTGCCTGCGCTCGACCCACTCGACAAAGCCTCCGACACCGCCGGACCCCTCGATCGTGGCGATCAGGGCGCCGATGACGAGGGTGAACAGGAGCACACGGGTGTTCCCGGCATCGGCGAAGACGGCGACCAGGCCGTCGACCGTGGCCGCAAGGCCGGCAAACGGATTCCAGTCGTTGAGGATGGTCCATCCCAGCCACACCCCGGCGGCGAGGGAGGTGTAGACCTGGCGCGTCCAGAGCGCGAGCCCGATCGCGAGTAGCGGAGGAAGGAGCGAGGAAATCAGAACGCGACGGAGAGAGTTGGAGCTCCTGTGGAGGCGATATCCCTGGCGGAGGACGTAAGGGCAATGCCGAAATTCAGGCCGTCTCCCTGGCGACAAGAAGCCGCGGTCGAACCGGCGCCGACTCTCACGCCATCTTGCCGCACTCGTCGATCGTAGTCGACGCACTTGCCAGTCGGAGCAGGCCCGCCGCAGCCTACATCCCCTTTACCCGCTTAACCTCCTCGGTCAATCGCGGGACGATCTCGAACAGATCTCCCACGATCCCGTAGTCGGCGATCTTGAAGATGGGCGCGTCGGGGTTCTTGTTGATGGCGACGATGTAGCGAGCGGTCCGCATGCCCGCGAGGTGCTGAATCGCCCCCGAGATACCGATGGCGAAGTAGAGTTGCGGCGCCACGGTCTTCCCGGTCTGCCCCACCTGCTCCGCATGAGGTCGCCAGCCGGCGTCGACCACCGCGCGGGATGCGCCGACTGCCCCTCCCAGCGCCTCGGCCAGCTCCTCCAGCATCGCGAAGTTCGCGGGATCACGCAGACCTCTGCCACCGGAAACGACGATCGACGCCTCGGAAACGTCCAGCTTGCGGCTTTCCCCCGCGCGGACCTCCCGCACAACGGCGGGACCGGCGGGAATATCGTCGATTGCCAGGCGCACGATCTCGCCCTTGCCGGGCGCTTCCCGCGGAGTGAAGACGTTCGGCCGGATCGAGAAGACGACCCGCTCGCTTTCGAACTCTACCGTGGCGAATACCTTACCGGCGTACCGGGGACGGGTCACGCTCAGGCGTCCTCTGTCGACGGAGATCCCCGTACAGTCGGCGGCGAACCCGGCCTCCAGACGTGCCGCGATCCTCGGACCGAGATCCTTTCCCAGCGCCGTGGCCGGGAGTACGACCACACGCGAGTCGACCTGGTCCACCACGCTGGTTACGATAGCGCGGAACCGAGCGCCGTCGTAGCGAGCAGGTGAGCCCAGTTCGGCTACGTGGATCACGTCGGCACCGTGTTTCCCGAGATCACCCACCTGCGCCCCGTCGGCGCCTATGACGATAGCGTGCAGCTCCGCCCCGATCCCGTCCGCCACCTGCCGCGCGGCCGTCAATACCTCGTGGGATACGCGGCGGATGCTCCCGTCCCGGACCTCGACGAACGCCAGAACCGTCGCCATCAGAGCACCTTGGCCTCTTCCCGTAGCAGACGCACCAGCTCGGGCACCGCATCGGGGCCTTCGCCGACAATGCGCCCGGGGTTCCGCTCGGGTGGATAGCTCAGCTTTACCTCCCGCACGCCGCCCGATCCACCACTACCGACCGGCCGCTCCTCGAGGGGTTTCTTCTTGGCGGCCATGATCCCCTTCAGCGACGCGTAGCGCGGCTCGTATGCGCCCTTCGTGATCGTGACCACGCACGGAAGTGGGGCTTCGACGACCTCGACGCCGCCCTCGATCGCACGCTCGGCCATAATGCCCGGACCGCCGATCTCGAAGCGCGTGACTGCGCTGATCGAGGGCAGGTCCAGTAGCTCACCGACCATCGTACCGACCGCCTGAAGGTCGTCGTCGATCGCCTTCATGCCGAACAGAACCAGGTCGAACGAACGCCCTCGCAGCTCTGACGCGAGCGCACGGGCGGCAGTCAGACCCTCCAGAGCTTCCTCCGAGCGGAGGAGCACGGCATCGTCCGCTCCCATGGCCAGGGCGCTCCTGAGTGTCTCGGCGGCTTCGGCGCCTCCGATACTCACCGCCGTCACCGTGCCCTCGCCCGCCGCATCTCGATGAACCAGCGCGGCTTCGAGAGCGAACTCGTCGTACGGGTTGGTGACGTATTTCAGACCGGTCGTGTCGATGCCGGTACCGTCGGGCGAGATACGGATGCGCGCCTCCGTATCCGGTACTCGCTTCACACAGACGACGATGTTCATGGGATCATCCGCGGTTGGCGCCCCAGCGCGGGCGCGTCGCGGTGCCGGACCGGCCCGCCGTCACTCATTCGGAGCCTCCTGGAGGAGCAAGCTGTCGGGGTTGACCGGTGGCTCGATGTGAATCGTCGTGTCCACGATTCCGAGTCGCTCGGCCTCCTCGGGCGTCATGGGCGAAGCCCGTTCCTCGATCTCCTCGCGGGAAAGCCCGTCGTACTCTGGATCCTGGAGGGGTGGGGGTGGCGCATCCTGCTCAGGTTGGCCACAGCCGGCCGACAGGACGAGAGACAACAGGATGGCCACGACGGGTACCGAAGGCCTCGAGCCGAGCCGGTTGAACAGCGAACTGAGGCCCCCCGGTATTCTCACCTCACGCCTCCTGCGGCACGGCGCCGTCGACGTCGGCGAAGAACTTGACGATCCGTTCCATAACCACGCCCGGGCGCTCCCAGTGCGGCAGCGCTCCCGTCGGCAGCGCGAGGACCGAAACGTTGGACCGGGCACTCAGGTCCGAGAGATCGGTGTAGTTCTCCATCCGGCGGTCCTCGACGGTGCCGTGGATGATCAGCGTCGGCTGAGGCAGGTGGAGGAATGTGTCGCGAGCGCCGTCGGGGAAGAGCCTGCCGCCCAGAAAATCGTCCAGGGGGCGCGACGCACCGTCGACCCGAGCCGTTTCGGCGCCGTACTCCACGTACTCGTCCGGGACGCCGTAGTCGGGGCTGAAGAGGTTGTCTCGCGAGAACTCGTACAGCGCCTCCGGGGTCGTCAGGCGATCGTAGAACGCGCGCTGGACGCCCGGGAGCGTGAAGAGGAGCTTCGACCAGATCCTGCCGATCTCGTGCGGCTCCTCGCCGAGCCCGAACGGCTCGATCGCCACGAGAGAGCGGATCAGCTCCGGGCGGCGGCGGGCCACCTCGGCCGCGTACGTCGCGCCGAGCGAGAACCCGATAACGTCGACTCCATCCCGGTACTTGAGCACCTTCGAGAGGAAGTGCTCGAGCTGCTCCTCGAGGAGGTCCGGAGTGTAGGACGTCTCGGGCCGGTCGCTGTGGCCGAAGCCGAGCCACTCCAGCACGTAGAGCGGCCGGTTCAGTTCGCGCTGAAGCCTCTGCGCCACGGGTCGCATCTCGTGCGCCGACGCGACCGCGTTGACCGAGTGGAGGAGGACGATGGGTCGGCCCGGCCCGGGGCGGGAGTAGTAGGCGTAGTGGACCGACCGCCACGGCACGTACTGCAGGCGCATGTTGAGGGCCAGCCTCAACTCCGTCACCGGTCGTCGCCGCGCGCTGGGGCTGCCCCAGAGGTAGACACCGTACGCGGCGACCGCCGCTGCGGCGAGGCCGAGCGCTGCCTTCCCCGCCTTCCCCAGCGGCGTCTTCTCGTCTTTTTTCTTCATTGGTCGATCGGCACCCATCCGCACCCCCACTCCCCGTTCATGCAAACCTTATGCACGGAAGGGCCCGATGCACATCGGGCCCTTCGGCTTGGACTCGGCGTCGACCCGGCGAAGAGGCTCAGGGGGTCAGGCCGAAGAGCGCGGCTGGCGGACTGAACAACGCCGCCACGCTCGCGTCGGCAACGCCGAGGAGCAATCCGGGTGCGAAGAAGAGCAGCAGCACGGCGGCGGCCGAAACGGCGAGCGCGAATCCCGCCGGGGCGCTGACCCGCACGTGCGCGTGCGCATCCTCCGAAGGCGCCGGGCGCATGTACATCACCAGCACCACCCGCAGATAGTAGAAGTACGAGATCGCCGACGCGAGCACCAGCGCCACCGCGAGACGCGTGTGCCCCGCCTCGAGCGCCGATCGCAGGATGTACAGCTTCCCGATGAACCCGCCGGTAAGCGGGAACCCCGCCAGCGACAGCAGCAGGATGGCGAAGATCGCGCCGAGCAAGGGCTTCTGCCACCCGAATCCGGCGTAGTCGGAGAGCGTCGCCCTCTCCTCCCCGTCCCGGCCGTTGGCAATCACCATCCCGAACGCCCCGGCCGTCATCAGCGTGTACACGACGAGATAGAACAGGAACGCGGCCGCCCCCGACGCGTTGGCCGCGAGCAGCGCCACGAGCAGATACCCCGCGTGCGCGATCGACGAGTACGCCAGCATCCGCTTGACGCTGCCCTGCGTCAACGCGATCAGGTTCGCGCCGAACATCGTCAGCAGCGCCAGCCACTGGAGGACGATGTTCCAGCTTTCGTAGATCCCGATGAAGGCGACCGCGAAGACCCGAATGAAGGCCGCGAAGGCGGCGGCCTTCACGCCGGTGGCCATCAACGCGGACACGGGGGTCGGCGCGCCTTCGTACGCGTCGGGAGTCCAGACGTGGAACGGCATCGCCGCGACCTTGAAGCCCAGGCCGACCAGGAGCAGAGCCGCACCGATCAGCAACATCGGGCTGCCCTGGACGTCGGGTAGCTGCTGCGCCACCACACTCAGGTTCGTGGAACCGGTCGCTCCAAAGACGAGCGCGATGCCATACAGCAGGAAGCCGCTCGAGAATGCGCCCAGCAGGAAGTACTTGAGGCTCGCTTCCGATGATCGCGGCTCGACCCGGTCGAACCCGACCAGAACGTAAACCGCGACCGACATGAGCTCCAGCGCCAGGAACAGCATGATGAGGTCGCGCGACGACGCCAGCAGCATCATCCCAACCGTGGCGAAGAGCACGAGGACGTAGAACTCCCCGCGATTGATGCCGCGCTGATCCAGGTACCCCATCGAGAACAGGATCGTCAGCGCGGCCGCCAGTATCAGGATGAAGTTCGCGAACACCCGGAAGTTGTCCAGGGCGATCATGCTGGCCGTGCCGCTCTCGGTGACACCGATCAGCCAGGCATTGGCGATCGCCGTCGGCAGGAGGCCGAAGAGCGACAGCCACGCGATGACCGGTCTCGACGGCTCCGAGCGGTTGCCCTTCTGGAACACGTCGACCAGGAGAACGAGCATTGCCCAGAGGGACAGCACGATCTCCGGGAGGAGAGCCCACAGGTAGTCCGCCTGCGAGGCGAATTCGAGCATCATCGGGCCACCTGCCCGGTCAAACCCGCTGCGGTCAAAGCGGCATCAGCGTCGGCGGTAGCCAGGGCGCGCCCCTCCACCTGCTCGATGAGCCGCACCACAGAGGGCTCCATCCGCTCCAGGATCGGCCGCGGGTATACACCCACCCAGAGGATGACCACGATCAGAGGAATCAGCAGCCCCACCTCCCGACCGTTGAGGTCCGGCAACGAGCGGTTCGATCGCTTCGTCAGCGCGTTGAATATTATCCGCTGCACCATTGGCAGCATGTAGAAGGCGGCGAAGATCACGCCCGTCGCCGCGACCACGGCAACCCACGGGTACGCCCGGAACGTCCCGATCAGGACCAGGAACTCGGAAACGAACCCGCTGGTCCCCGGCAGCCCGATGGACGCCATCGCCGCCACGACGAGCATCAGCCCGAAGATCGGGATCGATGCGGCGAGCCCACCGAAGTCCTCGATCTCGTAGCTGTGCGTCCGCTCGTAGAGCATGCCCAGCAGGAAGAACAGCATCGGTGTGGAGACACCGTGGGCGATCATGAGGATCAGCGCTCCCTGGATTCCCTGCAGGTTCAGGGCGAAGATCCCGAGGATGGCGAAGCCCAGGTGCGCGACGGAGGTGTAGGCCACCAGTCGCTTCGCGTTCGGCTGCACCGCGGCCACCATCGCCGTGTAGATGATGCCGATGACCCCGAGCACCATGAACAGGGTGATGGTCCGATCCGCCGTCGCGGCAGTCGGGAAGAACGGGAGCGCGAACCGAAGGAAGCCGTAGGTCCCCATCTTCAGGAGGATCCCGGCCAGGATCACGGACCCGGCGGTCGGCGCCTGCACGTGTGCCGCCGGAAGCCAGGTGTGGAGCGGGAATACCGGCACCTTGATCGCGAAGGCGATCGCGAATGCCGCGAAGAGCCACGCCTGCTCGGCGGGCGACAGCGGCAGGGCCAGGAAGTCGAAGTACGAGAAGCTCTCGGTTCCCGTCAGGTTCTGGTTGCGGAAGAACAGGTAGAGGATGCCGACCAGCATCAGGAGCGAACCGGCCGCGGTGAAGATGAAGAACTTCACGGCGGCGTAGATCCTCTCCTTGCCTCCCCAGATCCCGATGAGGAAATACATCGGGATCAGCATGATCTCCCAGAAGACGTAGAACAGGAAGAGATCGAGCGCGACGAAGACCCCGACCACGCCGGTGGTCAGGGCCAGCAACATCGAGTAGAAGAGGTTCTCCCGCTCCAGGATGTAGGTCCAGCTTCCGAGGACAATCAGCGGAAGCAGCAGGGCCGTCAGCAGGACCATGAAGAGCGAGATGCCGTCGACCCCCACCCGGTAGTAGATCCCCCAGCCGGCGATCCAGGGAATCGCAGCCGTGTTCTGCATCTCCGCGGTCGGGGTGAACGCCCAGTACAGCGGCGCGGCCACGACCAGCTCGAGCACGCCGAACCCGAGGGCTACCCATTTGGCGTTCTCGCGCGGGACGAGCATCGCCGCCACCGCGCCGACAAGCGGCGCGAAGACGAGGAACGTCAGAACCCAGTGGCTCGAATAGAACGACATTTCGAAGCTGTCAGATGAGCTTGTCGGCTTTGCGGCGGCCGGCGTTGCCCGTGCGCGCCCCTGTCGATGCCGGATGCCGCCTGTCCATCATCCCACGAAGGAAACGAGGACAGCGATCACGCCGACGATGATCACGAAGGCGTACGTATTGATCTGCCCCGTCTGGATCTTGCCGGCGGCGAGGCCCAGCAACATCGAGCCCCGCCCGAGGATGCCATCGATGATCCCGTCGATCGTGCCCCGATCCACGATCGCGTAGAACGCCCGTGAGAGTCCCAACACGGGCCGCACCACCAAGGCCTGGTAGATCTCGTCGATGTACCACTTGTTGTAGAGCAACCGCTCGAGTGTCCCCCTATAGGCCGGCGTCTCCTCGGCGGTGCCCAGCCGATCCGGCTTGAGCAGCGCCCAGGCGAGGGCCAGGCCGGCAACCCCGATGGCAATCGCGAGCAGGATCGGCCAAGCGGCGTGATGCGGCTCAGGGACCTCACCCACGTTCGTGCTCCACACCCCCTCCGCGCCGGCGATGACCGGGTGCAACCACTCATGGAGCGCCGCGCTCCCACCGATGGCGACGGGCGCGAAGATGTTCACGATCGGCACGTGATCGTCCACGTTCAGGAGGCCGCCCAGCACCGACAGCGCGCCCAGCACGATCAGCGGGACTGTCATCGTCCAGCCAACCTCGTGCAGGTGCCGCTCCTCCTCGGCGCCGGTCCGATTCCGGCCGAAGAACGTGTAGATCATCAGCCGCCCCATGTAGAAGGCGGTGAGCAGAGCGGCAATCGACAGGACGATGGCGATCAGCCCCATCCAGCTCGCTCCCGAGATACCCAGGAGGGTAGCGCTGGAAAGCGGAGATTCGCCCGCCGCCCCGATCCACGCCGCTCCGACGATCTCGTCCTTCGAGAAGAAGCCGGCGAACGGTGGAACCCCCGCGATCGCCAGGGTGGCGATGCCCATCGTGGCGAACGTGACGGGCATGTACTTCCGGAGCCCGCCCATGTTGCGCATGTCCTGCGCGTCGGCCTCCGAGTGCGTCGCATGCAGCGCCTCGTGCATGGCGTGGATGACCGCACCGGAGCCCAGGAACAGACACGCCTTGAAAAAGGCGTGCGTCATCAGGTGGAACATGCCGGCGACGTAGGCGCCCATCCCGACGGCAGCGAACATGAAGCCGAGCTGCGAGAC
>CAZJEH010000089.1:12668-15606 GCA_964544905.1 uncultured Gemmatimonas sp. | reverse complement strand
CACGATCCCACGGTGGCCCACGTGTCGACCATGGTACCCGCGCCCACGTGCGCCCCGATGTTGACGTATCCCGGCATCAGCACGCACCCGGGCTCGAGGAACGAGCCGTACCGCGCGACCCCGGGAGGAACGACGCGGATGCCCTGCTCCGCGAGCCGCGTCTTCACCGGCACCTTGTCGTAGAACGCGAGGCCACCCGCCTCGATCGGCTCGAGCGGACGCAGGGCGAAGTAGAGGAGAATCGCCTCCTTCACCCACGTGTTCACTCGCCACTCCCCGCCCACCTTTTCCGCCACCCGCAGGCGCCCCAGGTCGAGGAGATCGATCGTGTCGTGAACAGCCCGGCGCGTCACGGGCTCCTTCAGCAGTTCCCGGTTGGCGAATGCCTCGCTTACGACCGCCCGCAACTGCTCCGGTCCCATCCTCTGCCTCCCGACTCTCGTGTGCGTTGGTGAACGTCCTGGCGTCTCGCTCGTATCACGTGGCGACCGGCGCGTGTCCAGCCCTGCTTCGAGCTGCCGGCGGATCTCGTCCCGACCGTTCGGCCGTCCGGGATGTATCGCCTCCGCGTCGCCGCAGGGGATGCAATTTGACCTGCGGCGATTGACGGGGCTACCCCTCGGAGCCGTGGTCGCGATCGACGAGGTGGAACGCGCCGGCAGCTCGGGCGCGAGCGTTGGCGCCGGCGGGCGACAGCGCCCATTCGAGTTCAGAGGTCGACGGCACCTCCGGGGTGATCGGTCCGCCTGTAGCGCGCAACTCGCAGGCCCGGCGCACGGCCTTCACATTCCACGCCCGTGGGGTTACGCTTGCGTTGACGATATCCGAACCGACCGGCGGCAGGAACGAAGGACCAGGTATGCAACGTTCGAGCTCTACCCACTGGTTGATCCGCGGACTGCTGATCTGCGGACTGGCCGGCCTGATACTCGCCGGCTACGCGTGGATCCGGATCGGGTCCGCTTCAGCAGTCGGGTTTCATGGAACCGTGTATCCCGACTCGCCTCGGGCACCGGACTTCGCGCTCGTCGACCATCGGGGTGAGTCGGCTACGCTGTCCACTTTCGAGGGCAGCGCGGTCCTGCTCTTCTTCGGCTTCACGAGGTGCCCGGACGTATGCCCGCTCACCCTCGCACGCTTGGCACGCGTGGTCCGCGAGAGGAACTACTCTCCGGACCAGGTTCGCGTGCTGCTGGTGACCGTGGATCCCGATTACGATTCTCCCGAGCGCCTGGCGGAATACCTGGCACCCCACGGTCCCTCGTTCGTCGGCCTGACGGGTCCGACCCGGGACGTCGAGACGATGCTGGCCGCGTACGGCGCATACGCGGAACGGAGACATTCCCACGACGGCGCGGAGACCATCGCCCACACGGGGATCGTCTTCGCTATCGATGCGGCCGGCCGCCTGAGGGCTGTCCTGCACCCTGAGGAATTGCTCGAGACGCTGGACGAGGATGTGGAAACCCTCGTCCGGCTCTCGAGCTAGCGGCCTGTTTCGAAGCAAGGGTCCCGTAGCGCCGGGGCGAGGCAACAGGGACCCCTACGGCGTGCGCGGGGTGACAGGGTGTACCCACGACCAACCGCTCCCGACTCGGTTCCATGGTCGCGGTACGCTCGCCGGACCAGCCGGGGCGTTGGGCACCGCCGTCGGCGGGGCTATGAGACGATATCAGGAAGGAAAGCGTTCGATCGAGGCAGAGACCAGAGGGATGACTGAAGAAACCACGCCCGCCGTCCCGGAGGGCATCCAGAAGATCCTGCGGCGGTTCGCGACCCTCAACGCCGACATGACACGGCAAGCGCTCGTCCAGTATGCGAACCGGCTGGAGCCGCTACCCGAGCGCTTTCGTACGCTCGACCGCGACCAGTACGCGGTCCACGAGTGCATGACTCCCGTCGCGATCTATCCCGAGGTGGTCGACGGGCGGATGCACTACTACGCGGATGTCCCCCCGAGTGCCCCCACCATACGCGCCCTCCTCGCGATGATCTTCGAGGCCATCAACGGGCAACCCCCGGAAACCGTCCTCGCGATACCCCAGGACTTCGTCCGGTTGATCATGGACAAGCTGGGGCTCGGGACGCGGGAGGTCGGGCTCAACGCGATGGTTGAGCGACTCAGGCGGGCGGCGAGGAAGGCTCTCGCGGAACAGGGTGGGTGACGCGGCCGATGCGACGCCGCCGCAGGACCTTGCGAACCCCCGCAGGGAAGGTTCTCTTACCGGCTGTTACGTCCCTGGGCGGAGCCGCCTGCAAGGCCTCGTCGTAGCTCCGAAGGCCGCCCCGCTCGCACCTACTCGCACGTCGATCGATCGATGTTCAAGGTTACGCGCCCCCTGCTGCCGCTCCTGACGCTGGCGTTCCCGCTCGCGCTCGCGGGCTGCCCGGGCGAATACTCTGGGGGGTACGAGAAGGTCCCCTACCGCGAGCGGACGCCGCTGGCCATGGCGGCTGCCCCCAATCCTCCCCCGGTGGTAGCCGGCATCGGCGGAGCAGGTGGAAGCGACGTCCCGCAACTCCCCGCCGGAGCCCCTAGCGACGTTACGCAGGAGATGGTCGAGGAGGGCCAGCAACTCTACTCGACCATCTGCACGGCCTGTCACGGCCCCGCCGGCGCGGGTACGGCCGCCGGGCCGGCCCTCGCCGACCAGGAGTGGCTGCACATCGGAGGCGGGTATGACGAGATCGTCCAGCTCATCCAGACCGGCGTCCCCTCGCCGGTTCAGTTCCCTGCCCCCATGCCCCCTCTCGGTGGAGGCAACTTCACGCCGGAACAGGTGCGCGCCATCGCCGCATACATCTTCGCCCTCAGCCAGGCCGGAGCATGAGGCGCGACGCGGACACCTACCAGCGCGTCAGGCAGCAGTACGACCAGTGGGTGCAGGAGGAGGCCGCCCGCCCCCCACGGCTCCGCCTCCGCCGCAAGGACCCGGTG
>CAZJEH010000089.1:0-12658 GCA_964544905.1 uncultured Gemmatimonas sp. | reverse complement strand
GTGACGGCGCTTGAGATGATTGATTGGAATTGTTGTCAGATTTTTGCTGATTGCTTCCTTGATTGTTTTTATTTTCAGTGTTCGCGCTTTCATTTGCACCCGTGTTCGGAGCATTTGCACTTTCATCGGCTCCGCCTCCGCCGCAAGGACCCGGTGAACTTCACTCCGCCCGGAGATTCTGAAATGTCCAGGAACATCGCCGCGATCATCGGCATCGGCATCGGGGTCGTCCTCCTCCTGCTGGCCGGGGTCGCTTTCGCTACCGCAGCACGCTGGGCCGAGCTCGCCCGGGACAGCGCCACGGTCGGGTACACGATCGTGGGAATCTTCCTCGTCATCGCCGGCCTGGGCGGGATCGCCGCGACCTGGAACCACAACTTCCGGGTGCTCGCGCGATCCAACCTCATTCATTAGGCAGCTTCGGCGGGGCCCGGCCGGGCCCCGCCTATCTCTACCCCAAGCTCAACAGCCACAGCAAGTTAGCAGTTCCCGCCGAAAGCGTCTACGCTCCGAAAGGGTCAAGGAGTAAGATAAATCTTGACACCGCCCCCTTTGGGCTAGTACTTTAGACCACGCACCCCCAAGTCATTGATGCTCCGAGCGCGGAAACCCATCTGGACCCCCGCGCCTGCGGGGGCTTGGATTCACCAAGAACATTGATGCTTTTCTTTGATCCGCGGACGCTTCGGTCCGGGATCACTCGATCCGCACGGGGCGGATCACTGTGCTCACCACTATCGGTGGGCATGATATCGTTCACTGTCGGTACTCAAGGAGCCAGTCATGAAGCGTCGATCCACCGTCCTGAAGACGGTCGCGTCCGCCGCGGCCATCCTCATCCTTGCCGCGGGGTGCTCGCAGAGCCCGACCGCGCCCACCCCTGGCGGCGTGAGCAACGGGGTCTACGCTCCGGCGGGAGGCTGAGCCATTCTGACGGCCAAATGGAAAGGGCTCCCTCGAGGAGTCCTTTCCATTTTGGTACCTGATTTGCACTTTGGAGTATGCCACATCGGACACAACTCCTCCTTGCTCAGGCCTCGTCGCTCCAGCAAACGGGGCAGTGGGACCGTGCGATTGAGACCTGCGAACGCGCTTTTCGCGAGAGTTGGCTCGCTGGTAGAGTTGACGACCTCGTTGAAGCTGTCCTACGTATGGCATTTCTTCAAAGTGCCAAGGGGGATCGCACGGCGGCCATCGAGCACTTCGAGTTGGTGCTAGCAATAGCTGAACAACGCTCAGACACCCGACGCGCAGGTCGGGCACTTAATGGTTTGGGTGTCCTCTACCAAGCGATGGGTGCCCTCGACGAAGCTGAAGCCTACTTCACTCTGGCGAGGGAGAAGGCGCTTTCCGCCCATGACCAGCTCACTGACGGCGACATCGCCGTCAATCTAGGAATTCTGGCGAACATTCGTGGGGACCTAACGGTCGCTCTGTCTCACTACCAGCATGCGACCGTTCAGTACAACCTGGCCGGCGACCAAAGCCGTCTCGCCAAGGTTCTCAACAACATGGGTATGCTGCAAATTGACATGCGGCAATACTCCGAGGCTTCTGCCACTCTCCAGCGGGGGCTGGAAATCTGTCGATCAATAAGCGACCCCGCGACCGAGGGCATCCTTTTAACCAATCAGACAGAGCTATACCTTTCTATTCATGATCTTGAGGCGGCCCGTAGATCTTGCGACGCCGCCTATGAGATTGCCAGCCAACTGGGCGACGCAGTCCTGAAGTCCGATGTGCTCAAGAGCTACGGGATAATATATAGAGAGGATAACAAGCCTCACCTTGCTGAATCTCACCTTCGGCAGGCGATCGCCTTGTCACTCGAATACAACAACCCCCTAGGAGAGGCTGAAGCGACGCGGGAACTCGCCCTCGTGTTTCGTTCGCAGGATCGCAACCGCGAAGCCCTGCAGGCCTTGAATCGTGCCCGGATACTTTTTACAGCCCTCCAAGCTCGCCACGAACAAGCCGATATTCAAGAACGCCTCAGCCGACTGGAGGCGGATTTCCTTTCTCTCGTGGCACGTTGGGGCGATTCAATCGAAGCGAAGGATCGATACACCAGCGGCCATTGCCAACGTGTGGCGGACTACGCCTGCTCTATAGCGCGAGCCGCGGGCATGTCCGAGTTTGATTTGACTTGGTTCAGGATGGGCGCATTCCTGCACGATGTGGGAAAGACTGAGGTACCTGAGGAAATTCTCAACAAGCCAGGTCGGTTGACGGAAGAAGAGCGTGCAATTATCGAGCGACATACAATAGCTGGTGACGAACTTCTCGCGACGATTGAATTCCCGTGGGACATCCGCCCCATGGTGCGATCTCATCACGAGCGTTGGGACGGGAACGGTTACCCTGACAAGCTGTGCGGCGAAGCGATCCCTTACACTGCCCGCATCCTACACATTGCAGACGTTTTTGATGCGCTTACAACGACGCGCAGCTACCGGGATCCACTAACGCCTGAAAATGCCTTCGAAGTGATGGCGTCAGATATTGGCTCCTTTGATCCCAACCTCTTCGAGTTGTTCCGAGAACTGCTTCCCACTCTGGCTCTTTCAGCAGCTGCGGCCGCCAAATCCGTCTAGGTCGTCTCGTAAGGTTCGACTTTACGCTTCGGAGAGGCCAGTGGCTCCATCTTGACACTCGAGCGGATCTTGAAGGACAGGCTGCAACAATGGGACGCCCAATCCAAGCTGCTAGGTCGGCAGCCCCCACCCTAATTGCTCACCCGCGATGCAGCGCCATCTCGTACGATCGATACCGCTCCGAGAACCGTTGGGCATGGCGATTGCACTTGATAGAGAGAAACAACTCTATTGCTCGCTTCTTGTGCAATGAGGCAGCCTCCGCATCGGCCAAACTCAAAGCGAGCAGACTCAACTCTTCGTGGACTTCGGCCTGCACTAGTACGTTCGATGTGGCTTCGACCGCTGCGAGCGCCTCGGCGAGATTGTAACTGGCAGCATCTAGATCCCCTTTGACATGAAGAGTCGCCCCCAGGACTCGCATCGACCACCCTTTGAGGAACGTGTTGCCGGCCTTCTGCGCCCCATCGACGGCGCGCTCAGCCAATCGGAGAGCCATTTGTATATCTCCGGTGGCCAGCATCAGCAGTCCCTTCTCCGAGAAGTGTAAAACGCGCTCCTCAGTTGTTAGCGTGGAACCTAGGTGCTCTTCCGCCAATAGGAGATTGGCAGCTGCTCTATCAGGCCAACCCCATTCGCGTAGCAGCACGGCTATGTTGAAATAGCCGAATCCGACCTGACGCCGATTACCCAGCCGCTGCCAAATCGCGATGGAACGCTGAAAGTGGAGAGATGCAGTATCAGTATCGCCACGGTGCGCCGACAGTATGCCGAGCGCATTGTTTGCGTACGCGACAATTCTAACGTGAGCCGCATCCTCTGCACCTTCTATGCACGCGTTGAGGAGTGCCTCGGCTTCTTCCAACGCTCCCTCATAGACGAGTTGCACTGCAAAGCCCGTCTGCCATCTTCTCATCAACCATGCACTCCCCGACGTCCGGATTGGTTCTTCAGCGGCAGCAAGCCAGCGCTTCGCCTCCTGATGTTTGAAAAGGCGAGTTTTTGCAGAGGCCAAGATTAGAGGCAGCTCAGGATCTGATAGCAGTTCCTCTGTAGGGAGCTCTTCGAGAACCCTTTCCACACGATGGTAGTCACGACTCGCCATCGCCTTTCGAATGGTCCGGAGAACGTTGTAGGCCTCAACCGCCTCCATCAGCCGTCCTCCTCGAGCAGCGTGTATAGGTGCTTCCGGCTGATCTCCAGCATCTTCGCTGCCTCACTCTTGTTTCCTTTGCAGCGCTCGACCATCGCATGTGCGGCAGCCTTCTCGATCGCACGCATCGACGCCGGGAACGGCAACATCCCGGTCTGCGGTGGCTGAGGCCCATCGAGCAGAAGATCTTCGACGGCGATCTCGCCGTCTCCGAGGACAAGAGCGCGCTCGATCGCATTCCGCAGCTCGCGGACGTTGCCGGGCCAGGAATGGCTCCGCAGTGCGCGCTTGACATCCGGGGTCAGGCGGGGCTTCTGCATCTCGTAATGGCGGCAGAACTTCTCGAGAAAGTGCTCCGCGAGGAGGATCACATCGTCTCCACGTTCGCGGAGCGGTGGCAGTGTGATGGGTACAACGTTCAGGCGGTAGTAGAGGTCGCTCCTGAAGGCACCCGACTGCACCGCGGCGGGAAGGTTGACGTTGGTCGCGGCAACGAGGCGAACATCGATCTTCATCTCGCGTACGCTGCCCAGCCTTCGGATCCGGTTCTCTTCCAGCGCCCTCAGTAGCTTGGCTTGCAGCATGCTCGGCAAGTCGCCTACCTCATCGAGGAAGAGAGTCCCACCATCTGCCACTTCGTAGAGGCCGGGCTTGCTGGACCGGGCGTCGGTGAAGGCACCTGATTCGTATCCGAAGAGTTCTGCTTCGAGGAGGTTGTCAGGGAGGGTGGTGCAGTTGATCTCCACGAACGGGCCGGCGGCCCGCGCTCCGTTGTAGTGTATCGCCCGGGCAATCAGTTCCTTCCCGGTGCCCGTCTCACCGGTGATGAGCACCGTCGTGGTGGTCCGGGGGATAACCTTCGCCGTCCGTTTCAGCGCCGCCTGCAGGAGCGGGCTATCCCCGATGATCCTGGAGAAGTCGTATCGCTTTCGCTCTTCGGCCGCGAAGATCGCCGCGTTTCGGCGGTCGACCACCTGCTCTATGCGCTCAGACAGCCACGTTCGGCACAAGCCCAGGTCATTGGGCAGAGCGAAGTAGTTCGTGGCTCCGTGCTGCGTCATCGTCACGGCTACCCGGTAGTCCGTCTCCACACCGGCGACGGCCGTATCGGGCGCCTCCGCGGCGCGAAGCTCCTGGAGCGTTTCCAACGCGTCCGTCTCGACCCCTCCTGCCGACACGATGACCGCGCACGCGGATTGGAGGGCGCGGATGTCGGTGACCTTGGTTCCTACCTCCAGTTCCGCATCCATGACCGCAGTGAGCTGCGGCCAGAATTCCGAGAAGGAGTCACTGAGGGAAATGACCACGACTCGAGCCGACGTCATCGGATGTCCCAAGTGAGTGTGTGAGGAGACGAGCCGGGGAAGACGGACCGCATGATAGAACCGACAAAAAACCGTCACAAGATGATGGGCTCCGTAGGAGCAACTGTAGTCGGTGGTGACACTGGTTTGTCGCTCCAGTCACATGAGGCTTCGTAACACCTCCGCGGTCCGACCGGGGGATACGGGATCCATGCTTACGCGATTCCAACGTCCCCAACCCATACTCGACCCGGTTGCATGCAGCGGTGGTGGACCAGGGGTAGGTCGGCAGTCGGTCCCCGGACGCACGCAAGGCCGATGGCTGCACGAAAGGTTCGGAGCTACCGTGGTGAGGGGTCCTGCCACATCCGACGACCGAGCTTGCGCGGCCGCCATCAACTTGCCGATCTGGACAGCTCGGCAGGTCTGTGCTGAAGCAGACATATCCAGGGAGGGCGCGCTCTCCCGGCGGGACCGAGTGTTACCAATGGATACATCCGAAACCAAGACGCCGCAAAATCCACGAGTCTGCTAAGACACTGCGGAGATAGTAGTTGCCCGCTGTCCTCCCTTCCGCTTCGAAACTGGACCATCGGTTGCACGTGGCCGGCCCGCGTCGAATGCCCGTATCAAGTCGCGCTCACGGCGATCGACTTCTCGGACCTGGTATCCCCACCGGTCACCCAGAGGACCACGACTTCTTCAGTATGAACTTCCAGAAACGCCCCGCGGTGCCTACTCACGAATCCCTCCCCGAGATATCGATCGACCCCGCCGGGTCGCACATCGGCCCGGCGGGATGGGCAAGCTGACTTCACATCATCACCCTCACTCTCCAGCGTGACGAGCGATGAATCCGACGCCGACATCTCCCCCCGACTCGAGGAGCCGATACCCGTCGCGATCCGGAAACGGATCCAGCCCGCCGGACGACCGTCCCAGGCCGGTCTATCCGATCCTTCATCTGAAGCCGCCGTACACACCCAATTCGACGGCGATCATGGTTCGGGAGGTGGACACCTCCAAGATCGTTCCGGGCTCCGTTCTGGCGCTGCACATCACCGCGCGGAACCTGGATTGGCCCAGCTGTTCGGAAGCTGTCCGCGGGCTCAGGGCACGGCTTCCTTCGGTACCGATCGTACTCTCGCTTGGCCCCGATATCTCTGACGGCCTGTTCCTGGCGACCCAGGCGGCCCGTTCATCGGTGCGTGCTGTGGTGGCGGGCAACGTACCGCTCGGGGAAGCCTTGCGGAGGCCATTGACCGACACCCAGACACTGGGCCCGGATGTCGTGGAGTGGTTGACGCTCTTCGGCCTCAGGCTTTCGCCCACGCTGAACCATCTGATCTCCAGAATCTTCACGGATGCGCCCAGATACACCGAGGTCGGCGAGCTTCTGCATTCGATCGGCGCCGCCGAATCCAGTACGCGGTTCCGGTTCAGGAAGAAGGGACTGCCTGCTCCGAGCCGCTGGTTGCAAGCTGCACGCGGACTGCACGCCGCCCTCCGCATCCAGATGGAGCCGGAGAAGTCGATCCTCGCCCATGCCTGCGCGATGGGCTACGCGGACCACTCCGCACTCTGTCATCAGATGAAACGGATGTTCGGGACGACGCCGGCCGCCGTACGGGAGACGCTGGGATGGGAGTGGCTGCTCGAGCGATGGGTTCGTTCGGAGGTCCTCGCCGCGAGGAAAGGAGCACAGGCGAGCTAGAGGGCCTCTCGCAGCCCGCGGCTCTCGAGAACCGCTTCGATCGCCGCGCCGATCTTGTTGTTGGGAGTGGATGCTCCGGCGGTGATACCGACAGTGAGAGGTCCCGGAGGGAGCCAATCCTCCGCCTCGACTTCCGGCGTCGTCAGGGGCGTGCCGGCCGGCTTGAAGCGGATCGTTCCGCGGGTGGGGTCGATCCTGTCGGCGTCGGCGATGTGGTACGTCGTCGTGTACCGCGAGCAGATGACGGCGAGGTGGTTGGTGTTGGACGAGTTGTAGCCGCCGATCACGATCATGACGTCCGGGGGCCCGCCGGGGCCCTCCATCATCGCGATGACGGCGTCCTGCCGCTCCTGTGTGGCGGAGCAGATCGTGTCGAAGGAGCGGAAGTGGTAGGAGAGGTCGAACCCCGGGGTCCCGCCGAAGCGGCGCTCGAGGGCCCTGCCGACCTCGGCCGCGATGGCCAGCGACTCGCCGGCCAGCATCGTCGTCTGGTTGGCGCAGCCGATTCGGTCGAGGTGGCGGTCCGGGTCGAATCCCGGTGACGAGCGGACGCCGAAGTACTCGAGGAACTCGGAGCGGGACATCGCGCCGGGTGCGCGCTCGATGTAGTCCATCACCAGGCGCGCCTCGGCCATGTCCAGGACGACGATGTACTGGCCGCCGGGATGGCGGAACACCTGGCTGGCAGTTGCGCGGGTCTCTTCATGGTAGTACTTGCCATGAATGAGCGCCGTGTACCCGTCGCGGCTGTACTGTTCGACGCGCTTCCAGACGTTGAGCACGCTGCCGCAGGTGGTGTCGACGATCGTGCAGCCGATGGCGCGGAGGGCGGCAAAGTCGTTGACCGTGACGCCGAAGGCGGGGAGGATGACGACGTCCTCGGCCGTGATGCCGGAGAAGTCGAAGGCACCGTCCTTCCCCGGTCGGAGGAAGGTGATCCCGAGGTCCTCCATCCGCGCATTGACGTGCGGGTTGTGGATGATCTCGCCGACGAGGAAGAGGCGCCGGTCGGGGAAGTGGGTTCGCGTCTGGTAGGCGTAGTCGATCGCGCGGTCGACGCCGTAGCAGAAGCCGAACGAGTCGGCGAGCCGGATCTCGACCCTCGTCGGGCCGTCGCCCGCCGTGAGGACGTTGCCGGAGGATCGAACGCGTTCGACCAGCGCGCTATGATACTCCGCCTGGACGATCGGCTCGACCTCGCGCGTCAGCCCGAACCCTCGGCGGAAGTACGTTGATTCCATCCCCGGCTACGTCCGAAACCTAGATACGGATCGAATTTACGAAGCTGAACGGTAACGGCGGGCCCGAGGGAAGGCAACCGGGGGGTGGGGGTAAGGAGTGTGGGTGGTGGGCCGCCGAAGAACCGCCCGGGGTCAGATGCGTCTCATCGGGCACCGGGCAATCCTCTTGCAAGCCGGAGCGGTGTAGGCGTCGTGAGCGAGCAGTCTGAACGTGTCCGCCGGACCTGTGCCGGCAATCACCCGGGGACCGGATGGTGTTGAAAACGGGCAAGTTGCTGGGGGGCAGGCCACCGAAGCGAGGCGGGAAGCTCACGAGCCCCTACCGCGAGAGGCCGATGCTGCCGGTGGGCGGGACCCAACTCCTTCTGCTCGGTGCCGTCGTGTTCCTGATTCTGGGCATCGTCGGGGGGTTCGTCTGGGGATTGGACCGGCAGCTCCGGGGAGGGTTGCTGGCGCAGCGACTCGAGGCGCAGCAACGCCCGGACTGGGCTTCGCTGGAAAGCATTCCGCCGCACGTGTTGGAAGCCTTCCTTATCGTCGTCGACCCATGGGCGGCCTCGGGCGAGCGCCCGCCGTTCACCGCGCGTCAGACCAATCTTCCTCGAGACCTCGTTCGGCAGGTGCATCTGCTGGACGGCGGCCTGTCCGACCTGGCGCGGCAACTCGTCCTGACGCCGCTCGCCGAGCAGCGCCTCGAAGCCCGGGAGCTGGTCGAGCTGTACATGAACCGGGTCTATCTCGGCACCAGCGACGACTACGACGTGTTCGGCATCTACCACGCGGCGAACGAGTACTTCGGCAAGCCCTATTCGGAGCTCACGCTCAGCGAGGGCGCTACACTCGCGGGGCTACTGCTGACTCCGCCGCTGACAAGGCCCGAAGATCAGCCGGGGGCCGCGGGTGCGCGGAGAAATGAGGTGTTACGGAGTCTGCTCGCGGAGGGGCGGATCAGTGAGGAGCAGTTTGCGCAGGCCATCGCGGAGCCGCTCGGGTTCCAGCCCTGGCCGAAGGAGCTCCCGGTAACCCGCCGGCTTCCGTCTCCGGCCGACACGATGCCGATCCGTGTCCCTCTCGCTGGAGATCAGCCTACGGAGCGGACCGAGTAGGGTCCAGTGAGGCGGTGGAAAGGTGGCCGTTGACGAGGAACCACTCCCCGGCCGATCGATTGAACGCCCCACTGAATCGGACCTCCTGGGTCGGGTCCGCCGCGACGGCGTACACGGCGGCGAACCAGGCCACCTCGTTGTTCGAGTCGACCCGAAGCCAGAGCACCCTCAGGTCCGCCGAGGCCAGCGCCTCCACATCGCGCAGGCTTCGGACGAGGTCCGGCCCGCTGGTCACCGTGTCCGCACTCGTCGGAGTTAGGAAGATCGTAACGGAATCGGGACGCAGGAGTGCGAGAACGGTGGAATCGGCCCCCGCGCGAAGCGCAGCCGGGAGCGCCCCGAGTCGCCTCGCCAGCTCCTCCTCCGAGACGGCGATCTGATCCGCCAGGTTGTCCCTTCGATCGATGTACTGCTGCGGCGTCTCCTCGATCGTGCAGGCACAGAGGAGGGCGAATCCGATGATCGAGATCCGAGAACGACTCAATTCACTCCGGGGTATTCGGGGCGAAAGGATGCATCAAGTTGCTCCGCCGGCCGCGGGTGTCAAGGAGTGAGTCGTGGCGATCTGCGCAGCGCGTTTCATCCCCCACCCGCCGAACCCGAAACTGTGTTGAGAAGGCCGACTTGACGGCGATCGAAGCCATCCGCATCGTAACGTCGCACCGCCGGGGACGCAGTCAGGCAGTCCGCGTCTTCTCCTTGAAGCAAAGAAGGATCCGAGTAGATGATCTGGTTCGGCAATCTCGAACGGTTCGTTGCGTCACCGCTTCCGGAAAGTCTCGCGATCGCCTCCGAGACGGCGAGGATGCAGATGGCGTTGGAACGCGTGGCCGAATCCGCCCCCAGCCTTTACGGTCGGCCGCTCGTCGATGCGCTGGCGAGCACCGGCTTCGTCGATCGTGCGACAGCGGAGCGCCTGCTCCCGACGTTCCGGCACTTCGACCCGGATCGTCACTTCGGCGAGTACATGCGTCGGCTCTCCTTCCGCGGACGGTCCGCGGCGGAAGAATTCCGCTCGGGCGTTCGTTGCGTGATTGAAGAGATCACCGGGGACGGCATGCTGGATCGCGTCGGCCCTGAGCCGTGCGTGCGGTTCTCGTGCGGGCAGTACGAGGGTATCGTTCTGGCACAGCCGGAGGTGGCGTTCACGATCGGAGGCCGCACGCGCGATGCGGTTCTCGCGGCTGTAGAGGAGATGCCCGACGTCGTCGTCATCGTAGCCCGGAACTTCGAGCCCACGGCGCCGCTTCAGCTCTCCTCCCTCCTGAACCGCACCGGGATCCCCGGAACACTCGTCACGGTGAACCTCCTTCTCGGCTTACGCGCCACCGCGCTGCGCTATCAGCCCGGGCCGCGCCGGGTGGTCGAACTGCTCGCGACCGGTGGAACCCTCAGGTCGGCCGATGTGGCGCGTCTCGGGGATCGGGTGGCCTAGCTCCGACGCTCGCCATTCACCCCAGCAGATCGAACTGCTCGCCGCCTCGCAGGTCCCCGCCGCTGATTTCGTTGTCTCCCGCTGGTCCACCGTCCTCCGCACCGTAGGCGGGCTCATCGTCGGTTGAGGCCGCCGCCACATGTGCGGCGACCGGCTCCGGAGCGTCATCTTCCCGGGTGTGTCCTGACGTCCGGGTGACCTTCACGACGCGGGTCGAGCCCGGAATTGCGGGGATCCGCACGGGTTTGCCGCCGACCCGACCGAGGGGTACGTCGTCGGCCGCCAGGCGAATCCCCACCCCGCCAGCGCTCAGGAGCATCAGGTCTTCCCCTGGCAGAACCTCCAGACACCCCGCGAGGAGGCCCGTCTTCTCGTCGAGCGCGACGGCCTGGACGCCGCGACCGTCCCGGCGACGCACGGGCAGGTCGCCGATGTCGATCCTCAGCGCCGACCCGCGTTCGGTAACGGCGCACACCGTGGAACCGCGCCGCAGGACGACCGAGCCGATGATGTGGTCGGAGGGATCCAGCTTCATTCCCCGAACGCCCTGCGCCGCCCGGCCCATCTCGGGCACCTCCCCTTCAGGGAAGCGAAGCACCCGGCCCTGGCGACTGAAGAGAACGATGTCCGCGGTGCCGTTGGAGACATGGACGGCGAACACCGCGTCGTCGGCCCGCACGTTCATGGCGTTGACGCCTCCGCTTCGCTGTCCGGCGAACTGATCCGCCCGGGTCCTCTTCACCATGCCCTGCTCGGTCACGAAGACGAGGACCGATTCCTTCAATTGTCGACGCGGCAGGATGGACCGGACCCGCTCGGACGGCGGCATCCCCAGGAGCTGAGCCAGCGGCCTGCCTCGCGAGTTCCATTCGCCTTCCGGGATGTCGGACACCGTGATCGAGTACGCCTGGCCACTTTCGGTGAAGATCAGGAGCGGGTCGTTGGAGCTCGCGGCGAGGACATACTCCGCGTAGTCGTTCCGCTCGGCGTCGAGGAGTGATTTACCGGCAGCGACCCTCCGCTGGTACAGGTACATCGGGACCTGCTTGGCGAATCCTTCCTGGCTCACGATCACCACCACGTCCTCCTGGGCGACCATCGACTCGATCAACGATTCCGCCTTCGCATCGACGATCCTGGTGCGCCGCGGGTCGCCGTACTGCTCGGCAACCTCCATCAATTCGCGTCGGACCTCCGCGATCTGGAGCGCCGGGTCGGCGAGGAGCCTTTCCAGCTCATCGATGCGGGCCCGGAGTGCGGCCAGCTCCTCCCTCACTTCCCGGGTCTCGAGCTGGGTCAGCCGGTGGAGGCGCATCAACAGGATTTCGTGCGCCTGGACCTCGGTGAGCTCGAACTCTTCGCGCAACGCGGCGGCGGCGGCTTCCCGCTGCCGCGACGACCTGATGATCTCCACCACGCGCTCGATGTTGTCCAGCGCGACCAAAAGCCCTTCCAGCTTGTGCGCTTCCTCGAGCGCTTTCGCTTGTTCCCATCGGGATCGCCGCACGATGACTTCGATGCGATGATCCCTGAAACGCTCCAGTAGCTCCTTCAGCGTGAACTCGCGCGGAACGCCGTTGTCGAGGGCGAGGGCGATGACGCCGAACGTCGCCTGGAGGCTGGTCCACTTCAGCAGCGAGCGTACGACCTTGCGGGCATCCGCTCCGCGTTTCAGCTCGATGACCAGCCGGATGCCGTCCCGGTCCGATTCGTCCCGCAGGTCGGCGATGTCCGGAGCCTTGCCCTTCTTGGCCAGGTCCGCGATCTGCTCGATGATGCGCGTCTTGCTCGTGGCGTAGGGGATCTCGGTCACCACGAGCTGCTCGCGCCCTCCGCGCCGAACCTCTCGCCCGATCCGGCCCTGCATGACGATCCGGCCGCGGCCGGTCTCATACGCCTGCCTGATGCCGTCGCGACCGACGATCAGCCCGCCCGTCGGAAAATCAGGCCCGGGTATGAAGGCCATCAGGTCCTCGACGGTGCAGTCCGGATTGTCGAGCAGGTGGAGCGTCGCCTGGATGACCTCCCGGAGGTTGTGGGGCGGGATGTTCGTGCTCATCCCCACCGCGATCCCGCTGCTCCCGTTGATCAGCAGGTTGGGCACCTTCGAC
>CAZJEH010000088.1:11294-15686 GCA_964544905.1 uncultured Gemmatimonas sp. | reverse complement strand
GATCCGCCTGTCCCACGTGCGGCTCCTGCTCGGGCATGTTCACCGCCAACTCGATGAACTGCCTGACCGAAGCGCTCGGCCTCTCGCTACCCGGCAACGGCTCCCTGCTCGCGACCCACGTCGCCCGGAAGGAGCTGTTCCTCGAGGCCGGCCGGCGCATCGTCGACCTCGCCCGCAGGTACTACGAGCAGGACGACGCGTCGGTCCTCCCGCGCTCGATCGCCACCCGCGAGGCGTTCGAGAACGCGATGTCGCTCGATATCGCGATGGGTGGCTCCACCAACACGGTGCTCCACCTTCTCGCCGCTGCGCAGGAGGGCGAAGTCGACTTCACGATGGCGGACATCGACCGCCTGTCCCGGCGTGTGCCGCACCTCTGCAAGGTGGCCCCGTCGACCAACCGCTTCCACATGGAGGACGTGCACCGCGCCGGCGGCGTTATGGCGATCATCGGGGAGCTGGATCGCGCCGGTCTGATCCACCGCGATGTGGGAACGGTCCACAGCCCGACGCTGGGGGCCGCGCTGGACGATTGGGACGTGGCCCGACCGACGGCGCTGGGCGACGCGCTGCAGCGGTATCTCGCGGGCCCCGCGGGGGTCCCGACCCAGGAGGCGTTCAGTCAGGAAGCCTACTGGCCGGGGCTGGACCTCGATCGCGCCAACGGATGCATCCGGAACCTCGAGCACGCCTATTCACTCGACGGTGGGCTGGCCGTCCTCTACGGGAACCTGGCCCCCAACGGCTGCATCGTGAAGACGGCCGGCGTTCCCGAGGAGAGCCTCGTCTTCCGGGGCGCCGCCCGGATCACCGAGAGCCAGGAAGAGGCGATCGACGCGATTCTGTCAGGGCGGATCCAGCCGGGTGACGTGGTGATCGTGCGCTATGAGGGACCCAAAGGCGGGCCCGGGATGCAGGAGATGCTCTATCCGACCAGCTACATCAAGTCGATGGGACTCGGGAAGTCGTGCGCCCTCGTCACCGATGGGCGGTTCTCCGGGGGATCGAGCGGTCTCAGCATCGGGCACGTGAGCCCGGAGGCAGCCGAGGGCGGAAACATCGCCCTGATCGAGGAAGGCGACACGATCGAAATCGACATCCCGCGCCGCGCCATCAACATCGCGATCTCCGACGAGGAGCTGGCGGAGCGGCGCGAGCGGATGATTGCCCGCGGTGCGGACGCGTGGAAGCCGCTCACGAGGCAGCGCCACGTTTCGGCGGCGCTGAGGGCCTACGCCGCGCTCACTACCAGTGCGGACCGCGGCGCTGTACGGGACCTCTCCCAGCTCGAGCGGCGCGATCCCATAGGAGCGGACGTACCCCAGCTCGCGGGCTGAGCCTCGCCGGATCGAGGGCGAGGACCGCCGTTTCCCGCATCAACCGGCTGTCCTCCGGGCTGCGCCGGCATCTCTCGGCGGTCCAGATCGTCGGCGGCGGGTGGCGCTCGCAAGAGGCTCCGCGGAACATCGGGCCGGCCGGGTGGTATGGAGACATAACAATGCTTTCGGGCCGGAGCGGTTTCCGGCTGGTACGCGCCCGCGGCGCTCGTCTACCGCAGACGAGTTCCGCGGGCTCGCTTTTTCGGCGCCGGTTGACGCGCTACGGTGGTGATCGAACCCCTGTCGCCACGACCGGCAGGCGAGCGGATCGGAAGCCATCGCTCGCCCGGGTTCCGGACGCGAGACCGGGTCGCCGCGGAAGCATTGTCGCAGCCGTGTCGGAGAAATCGGTTCCCCCATCCGAAAGGGCACGGCATGACAGAGTCGGACAGCGCCCTCGCCCGCCACTCGACCCACGCGCTCCGCACGGCTGCTGTCGACCTGGGCGTCGATCCCTCCGTGCTCTCTAAGCCGGCTCGACGGCGGCGAGATCGCGCGCCTGGTCAGACTTCTCAACGCCGCTGTTCCTCATGTCGATCATCCCGCTCTTCGGCATCGGATCGAGGACCTGCTTTCGGCGGTGACCGACGGGCGAATGCCCATCTTCGAAGAGCCGGAGACCGAACTAGGATTGGGCGTTGGAGACGCTCCGGCGACGTCGCCGCAACGGTGGCGAGGAGAGCGATGAAGAGGAATCGGTCGACGGAGCATGAGCGGCGGTGATTGGCGGCAGTTCTTCCCTTCGGCGCTGACGCGCTCCGCCGATGGCGGTTTGACGCGAGGTGGATCGGATCGACCAGGCGGCACGCGGGGCGTACCTATCAACCCACACCGGAAAACTCGATGAAGAAACAGAGTGGTGCGATTCAGCCGAAGCAGGGAGAGCGGACGGGGACGGTCTGCCCTGTCTGTGGCGGCGCGGTGCTCAAGCAGGAAACGTTCGGTGCGGGTGGTGCACTCAACGGACATCGCCTGGTATGCAGCAAGCGCGGCTGCCCCTGGCGCGGGAGCGTTCGCTGACGGGTTTCGCCGCGGCGGCGCAGTCCGCGCCGCGGGGTGGCACCGACGGAAGGCAGATCTGCGGGATCGGTTCCGATCCGACGTGCGGGCCGAGGGCCGCCCAGATCTCGAGCGGCGCCCATCACGCTCACCAATCGGGTGAGCCAACGAGTGGACTCGTAGAAGTCCACCACAGCCGAAAGGTCATATGAAGAACGAATCCACCGAGCAGAAGCTGGCTCGCGTTGCTCGCGAGCTGGGAGCGGCGATGCGCCAGCAGGCCAGCGGGCGATGGGGCGCGGTCCGGACGGCGAAGCGCAATCTCGGCGACCGCCACGTCTGGCGGTTCCGCTCGGGCGAAGGTCAGCCCGATCGGTTCCTGCACCTCTCGCACGAATCGATGTTGCGAGGTGCGAATCCGGCGACGACCCTGCTGTCGCAGTTGAATGCCGCCGGCTGGCTGGATCGGATGCAGAGAGGTCCGGAGACATCCTTCCTGCTTTCCAGGAACGGAGAGCTGCGGGGACGGTCGCGGAGCAACTGAGGCCGGCCGGCAGTCGGGTAGTATTCCCGGCTCAGGGTCCCCGTGGCCGCCGTCCTGGAACCCCCGGCCGCGGCCGGAGGACGGGCGGATCTCCGTGTCGCTCTTCGGAGCCGCCACAACGACGAGAGCCCCGTCCAAGCGGACGGGGCTCTCGTCTTCAATGACCGCTCCGGCTGAACGCGGTATCCGCGTTCAGCCTTCGGGCGTTCAGCCTACGCGGACGACGTTCTCCGCCGCCGGGCCCTTCTGACCCTGCACGGTGTCGAACTCGACCCGGTCACCCTCGGCGAGCGACTTGAAGCCGCTGCCCTGGATGGCGCTGTGATGAACGAAGCAGTCCTTCGTTCCGTCCTCCGGCGTGATGAAGCCGAAGCCCTTGCTGTCGTTGAACCACTTAACGGTTCCGATGGTACGCATACCATACTCCTGGATTTTGTTGACTGCCGAGGTGCGGTATTTCCGTACTCACCGACCGTCCACGTTCGCGGGCATCACACCCCCCGCGTCGGGTGTCGACCAACGGGCACAAAAAAAGACCCGGGACAGTTCGCATCCCAGGTCCTCATCGTACACTGGTGCCGGGCGTCTCGGCCCGACCTTCGCTGGCTGAAGCTTGAAGATACCGGCTCGCGCTCGATCCGTCAAGACCTACGGTTCTGACTGTGTCAAGAGCGGATAGAAGTCCCCCGTCTCTAACGAATAGAAGTGTCCTGGTGAAAGGGGAAGTTGTTCATGCGTTGCGAGGAGAGCACCTTCAGGGTGCAACTCCCCGCAGCAGCGTACATGAGAGAGTCCGCGCGGTCACTACCAACGCCGTAGGTGCGCGTTCCGACCCGAATGTGAGAGCGGACGGCCACCAGCGGCGGCCGTCGTGCCTGCCGGTCTTCGCTTCGCCTCCTCAGATCAGACCGTGCGCGGTCATCGCGTGCGCGACCCTGATGAATCCGGCGATATTCGCCCCCACCACGTAGTTGCCCGGCGCGCCGTACTCGTCCGCGGTCTCGTAACAGAGATCGTGGATTCCCTTGATGATCTCGGTGAGCCTCTCCTCGGTGTAGGCTAACGTCCAGGAGTCACTGCTGGCGTTCTGCTGCATATCTAGCGCCGATGTCGCGACGCCGCCCGCGTTGGCGGCCTTCCCGGGGCCGAAGGCGACTCCCGCTTCGTGGAAGACGCGGATTCCTTCCGGAGTGGTCGGCATGTTCGCGCCCTCCGCCACCGCGATGCAGCCGTTGTTGACCAGCGTCCTGGCGTCCTTCCCGTTCAGCTCGTTCTGGGTCGCGCAGGGGAGGGCGACGTCGCAGGCAATCTCCCAGATGCTGCCGCCCTCCACGTAGCGGGAGGGGCGGCGCTCGGCGTATTCCCGGATGCGGCCGCGCTCGACGAGCTTGATCTGCTTGACCAGGTCGAGATCGATTCCCTTCTCGTCGTAGAGCACTCCATTCGAGTCGGAGCACGCGACCACGTGAC
>CAZJEH010000088.1:872-11284 GCA_964544905.1 uncultured Gemmatimonas sp. | reverse complement strand
GTAGACCTTCTCGATGGCGTGGATGGCGACGTTGCCCGACCCCGACACGACGCATCGCTTCCCCTCGAGAGAGTCCTTCCGGATCTTCAGCATCTCCTGGGCGAAGATCGCGGTGCCGTACCCGGTCGATTCCGTGCGCACCGGTGAACCGCCCCAGCCGAGCCCCTTTCCGGTGAGAACCCCCGCCTCCCAGCGGTTCGTGATCCGCTTGTACTGGCCGAAGAGATATCCGATCTCGCGACCACCCACGCCGATGTCACCCGCGGGCACGTCGGTATGCTCGCCCAGGTGGCGGTAGAGCTCCGTCATGAAGCTATGACAGAAGCGCATGATCTCGAAATCGGATTTGCCCTTCGGGTCGAAATCGGAGCCACCCTTCGCGCCCCCGATGGGCATCCCCGTCAGCGAGTTCTTGAATACCTGCTCGTATCCGAGGAACTTGATGACGCCGAGGTTGACGGACGGGTGAAAACGCAGCCCTCCCTTGTAAGGGCCGAGCGCGCTGTTGAACTCCACCCGGAAACCCCGGTGGATGTGGACCTCGCCGCGGTCGTCCTGCCACGGCACGCGGAAGATGATCTGCCGCTCCGGCTCGCAGATACGCTCGAGGATCTTCCGCTCCATGAACTCCGGATGCTTGGCCAGCACCGGGCCCAACGACTCCAGTACCTCACGCACCGCTTGGTGGAACTCCACCTCACCCGGGTTTCGCGCGATCACGTGCGCGAAGATGCCTTCCAGCTTCTCGTCGATCCTCGTCATGGTCTTCAGGTCGTGCTCTCTATGGTGGTCGGGCCCGATGGGGAGCCCGATGTTGCTGGCGCGGCCCGCGTTCCCACGTCAAGGATGGCGTAGCGGTCGAGGACCGGCGATGTACTACCGTTCACGAGGGGCGGCTCGTCGTTACGCCCGCACCAATGCGATTCCCTGCGCGGACCGGACCGAGATCCCGGTTCCATCATGCGCTCGAACCGATGGGCTTTTCTCCCCTGTGGCGCCGGCCGATGGGCGAACCGGCGAACGACGATGCAGGCCACAGCCTCACGGCGCCGTGACGTGCGTCACACTTTCGAAGGCGGACGCGCCCGACCCCCGGGAGTCGACTGACGCCCGAGGGAAGGATGTTGGCGGTGTACTGGAGGAAATCCGGAACGACGCACTTACGACGAACCTGATCGAGCGACCGCCCAACCGCTCGGCGCTCGCGCTCGCCGTCTGACCTTGGCTACGACGGGCTGCGGATCGTGCTTCGTGGAACCTTCAGGGGACCGTCTCCGGCCAGGGCGCTTCCGCGCCAGGGTGACGGGACGCCGCATCTAACATCCACAATCGCAGCAGAATAGCGGTTCGGCTCGATCGTCGCAAACGGTCCCCATTGGCGCTGGATCTCCGGCCCCGGCTCGAGAGTCCGGCGGCGTCTCACCGGCACTGCCTGGCTGAGATCCGGCAGCTCTCAGCTCCGCCGCCCACCATAGAAGGCGCGCGCGTTGTCCACGTAGAAAGCCCGTCGCTCACCTTCGCTCCAACCTGCGGTCAGCTCCCTCGTCAGCGAGTACCAGCTCGACGCGCGGTCGGCGAGGGTCGCGACCGGCCAGTCGCTCCCGTACAACACGCGATCGGTCCCGAAAGAGTCCACGACGTGCTCGGCGTAGCGCAGGATCTCTTCGGGCGTCCATCGCTGGGGGTCCGCCTCCGTCAGCAGCCCCGAAACCTTGCACCAGACGTGGGGAAACTCGGCAAGTTCGCGGACGCGGGTTGCCCACGGCTCCCAGGACCCCGCGCGAATCGCCGGCTTTCCGCAGTGATCGAGCACCAGCCGGGTCCCGTCCGCCCGCCGCGCAAGCTCCAACGTCTCTTCCAGCTGATCATGCTTGACGCAGAGGTCGAAGGTGTACCCCAGCCGCCCCGCTTCCCGGACCCCGGCCACGAACTCACGCTGTAGCGCGAAGCCCGGAGGATTCCCCTGGATGTTGTGGCGGATCCCGCGAACGAGCGGATGCCCGGCCAAGGCTTCGAGCGTTTTCGATCTGCCGGGTGCGTCCAGCAGATCGACGTAGGCAACGATTGCTTCGATGCGGGATTCCACGGCCGCCAGCCCCTCGA
Source organism: uncultured Gemmatimonas sp. (assembly GCA_964544905.1). GTDB lineage: Bacteria > Gemmatimonadota > Gemmatimonadetes > Longimicrobiales > Longimicrobiaceae > WHSP01. The sequence goes on along the minus strand of CAZJEH010000088.1, from coordinate 9,181 downwards.
TGAAGCGCACTTCCTCGAGCGCGAGGTCGGCACGCGGGTTGGCCTCCACGAAGACCATCCCCTCGACCGGAACGTCAGTCCAGAAGTCCTCGTAGTGGCGGGGGTGGAAGCTGCGCTGCAGTGTGGGCAGCTCTTCGAGCCACGGATACTCGAGCAGGGAGGTGTCCCAGAAGTGCACGTGCCCATCGACAACGGATTCGGTCACGATCGACTCCATCGAGTGGTTGGGGGTGGAAAGCGGCGTTGTGGACGCGGATTCCCTGGCCGCCGTCAGGAGATCCACGTCGGAAGCAGCGACCCGGATACGCGAGCTGAAACCCGGCCCGGCGGCCGCGCTCGCGGAATCTTACCGGTCCCCGATGATGTTGCAGGCTGCGTCCGTGATTCGTATCGTGAAGCCTGGACTCCATGGTTCCCGCCGGGTTCGACCGCCGTGACGCTCTCCCCATGCATCGTGCCCGGCGAGGCGGGAGGGGTCCATCTTCTCCCCGAGGTTGCGGACCGTCCCGGTCCACGGCGCCTCACCACGGAGGCGTCTCCCACGCGTTTCGACACATCGCCAGGAGGACATCCAAGATGGCACAGTTACCGGTAGCGTTGATCGTCGGGGTTCTCGCCGGGCTCTGGGCGTGGGTTTCGCCGACGATCGGAGTGTTGACCTGGCCTGCCTTCATCGCGTGGGCCTTCTTCTACGTCGGCGGTGCGGAGACCAAAGCGCTGCCGAAGGTCGCCATCCCGCTGGCGTCCGGCGCATTGCTCGGATGGCTCGCAGTCCTGGCGGCACCCGCTCTGGGGAGCGTCGGGATGCCCATCGCGGTCTTCGTGATCGCGACCGTCATCGTCTTGATGGGCAGCCATCCGCTCTTCGCCCTCAGCGCGGCGCAATTCGGAGGTGCCGCCTCGTTCTTCGGCTCCGGAGCCGACCTCCTCGCCACGCTGATCGCGCTCGGGTGCGGGCTCGTCCTCGGTGTGCTCTCCGTAACCTTACCCGCTCTCCTTCCGAGCAAGTCGCCGGCTGCGACGACGTCGTCCTGACTCAACGTTCGGGTGGCCATGACGACAGGAGTCGTGATGCCGCCCCGTATGGGGGATGCGATCCGGAGGACCCAACGGCCGAGGTCCGAACGGACTGGAAACGCCCCGAGATCGAGCGGATCTCGGGCCGCGTCTCCTGTCCCGCCGCGGGTCGACCTCCCCGCTCCCGTTCACACACTTTCAACCGTGAGGGGCCGGATGAACGCGATTCGGACCGGCGTAAGTGCGCTCCTGCTGTTCAGCTGGTCGGTGGCGCCCGCCACCGCCGACGCGCAGCAGCGGCTCAAAGACGCGTATCAGGGCGCGTTCAAGATTGGAGCGGCGCTCGGCACAGGGATCATCAACCAGACGGATACGGCTGGGGTGCGGCTTGTCAAGGAGCACTTCAACTCGATTACGGCGGAGAACGTGCTCAAACCGCAGCCCATCAACCCGCAGCCCGGGGTCTACAATTTCGATCCGGCCGACAGGTACGTCGAGTTCGGCGAGGCCAACGGCATGTTCATCGTCGGCCACACATTGGTGTGGCACAACCAGACGCCTGACTGGTTCTTCGTCGACGAGAACGGGCAGCCGAACACCCGGGCGGCGCAGCTGGAGCGTCTCCGCAGCCACATCGAGGCGGTCGCGGGGCGGTATGCCGGCCGCATTCACGCCTGGGACGTCGTCAACGAGATCCTCACGGAGGACGGCGAGTACCGATCAAGCCCGTGGACCGACATCATCGGCGGAGAGGAGCTGGTGAAGGCCGCGTTCCGGTTCGCGAGCCAGTACGCGCCGAACACTGAGCTCTACTACAACGAGTACAATGCCTGGCGGCCGTCGAAGCGCGATGGGATCATGCGCCTGGTGAGGATGCTGCAGGCGGAGGGCATTCGCATCGACGGGGTGGGGATGCAGGGCCACTGGGGACTGTACTATCCGAGGACCGATTACCTCGAAGCGGCGATCGATTCGTTCGCTTCGCTCGGGGTGAAGGTGATGATCACGGAACTCGACGTCGACGTGCTGCCGGTTTCCAGCCATGGCCAGCTCGTCAGGGGCGTCATGAACGATCCCCAGTACCAGCTCGAGGAGTGGGCGGAGTACCTCGATCCGTACAAGGAAAGGCTGCCGGACGAAGTTCAGCGCGAGTTGGCCGACCGGTACGCGAAACTGTTCCGCATCCTGTACAACAAGCGGGACAAGATCGACCGGGTCACGTTCTGGGGCGTGCACGACGGCGCGAGCTGGAAGAACGGCAGCCCGGTTCCCCGAAGGACGAACTACCCGTTACTCTTCGATCGACAGCGGCGCCCGAAACCCGCGTTCGACGCGGTGATGGCCGTACCGGGCGAGTAGAAGTTGATCCCCGGGCTGCGGAGCCGCGTACGGCGAAAAGCCGGTCCGCTACTCCGCGGCCTTCCCTTCGATCGTTTCGAGGAACCGACGCACGAGCGGGCGGCGACCGGTTCGCTCGGCGACTCCGTGGCTCCTCGTCATCTTGCGTCGTTGGAGCGGCGATCCCCTCCTACGCGACCTCCTGATATGCCGGGCCGATCGGTGTACCGGTTTCCGTGACTTCAGCGGCCTTCGCCGCCCTGCCCGATCGTGACTCGGTCGCCGGGGGCTTCCAGAGGAGCGCGGCACCGAGCAGGCCCGCGACGATGGAGGCGAGGAATATCCCGACCTTGGCCGCGTCATAGTCCGGCCCCGCAAGGGAGTGCCGGGCGATGAACAGAGACATCGTGAAGCCGATGCCGGCCAGCGCGCCCGCTCCGGCCACCTGCCGCCAGCCGTAGGTGTCGGGCTTGGCGGCGATTCCCAGGGCGACGGCGATACGCGCGCCACCCAGGATCCCGATCAGCTTGCCACCAACCAGCGCGATGGCGATCGATAGGACCAGCCGCTCGCGCTCCGCGAGCATCCCCGCGGAGACCGTCACACCGGCGTTAACCAGCGCGAACAGAGGAAGGACGGCATAGCTCGACCACGGCTCGACGACCCGGAGCAGCTTGCTCGCGGGGGACTCGATGCGGTCGTGGATGGCATCGATCGCTCTCAGTGCCGCTTCGGAGGGTCCGGTTCGCATTACCGCGTCGCCTCGGTCCCGGCGCTCGGCGGCGATGACGGCCTGCGCCTGGGCGAGCAGGCCTTGCAGGTTCGGCGGCGGGCGCGTCGGCGTGACGATCGCGAGGATCACGCCGGCGAGGGTCGCGTGCAGCCCCGCCTCGTGCAGAGCGAACCAGAGAACGACGCCCAGCACGGCGTATGGCAGCGGACGGTACACCCGCCAGCGACCGAGCGCTGCCAGGACGAGGCTGACCACCACTGCGGCGGCGAGCCAGTTCAGCTGGAGCGCGGTTGAATAGACGAGCGCTACCAACGCGATCGCGACGAGGTCGTCGGCGATCACGGCCGCCGTCAGGAAGACCCGCAGGTCGACCGGCACCCGCTGCCCGAGAAGAACGATCAGCGCGACCGAGAACGCCGTGTCCGTCGTGATCGTCATCCCCCACGAGTGGTGATACTGCGCGGGTGCCATGGTGAGGAAGAGGAGGGCGGGGGCCACCATCCCCCCGGTGGCCGCGGCGATCGGCAGGGCCGCGGCGGCCGGGCTCCCGAGTCTTCCGACCGTGAGCTCGCGCTTGATCTCCAGCCCGACGACGAGGAAGAAGACGGTCAGCAGCCCGTGATTGACCCAGTCGATGATCGATAGAGCGAACTCACCGCTTCCAACCTCGATTCCCAGGGGCGTCTCCCACAGCTGCAGGAATCCCGGCCCCAGGGACGTGTTGCTGAGGACCACCGCGAGGAGGGTCATCACCACCAGCAGCAGGCCGGTGGACGGTCCCCAGCGCACGAAGTCGAGGCTCGCGGAGTGGATCCGGTGACCCAGGGAGCGGAGCATCGCCTCGGATAGCGAGGCCTCGTCCCAGGCACCCTCGTAGCGACGGCCGTTGATGAAGAACGTGGGGGTGACCCGGGCACCGCTCCGCAGGCCGCTCCGCGCGTCGGCGCGGACCTTCGACACGGCGGCGTCGGCAGTCGCGGGGTCCCACTGGGCGCGGGGCGGAATACCCAGCTCGTCCGCGAGGCGGTCCAGTTCGCCTTCCTCGAACGTGGGCCCGTGCCGCATCAGCAGGTCGTGAGCGGTCCAGAAGTCGCCGGTCGTCCGCGCGGCGTACTCGGCGAGCTCGGCGGCAAGGGTGGCTTCGCGACGATCCGCCAGCGGCAGGTGCCTGTACACGTACCGCATCCGATCGCCGAAATGATCGCGCAGCTGTCGCACCACCTGGTGCGCCGTGTGGCAGTATGCGCACACGTAGCTGCCGTACTCGACCAGGGTGATCTGCGCGTCCTCCGGGCCGAGGACGTGGTCCCGCTCCGGATCGACGGGTAGGTCGAGCCGATCCGCTCGTGCTGCTTCCATCAGTCGCGGAGGATGGGTGCACGGAGCGCAGGGAGTCGCGCTTCGAGCCGCGCGCGCCGGGGCTCCAGCCAAGGCGGCAGCTGCAGCCGGGAACCCAGTTCCTCGGGCGTTTCATCGACGGTGAAACCGGGTTCGTCCGTCGCGATCTCGAAGAGCACGCCGCCGGGTTCGCGGAAGTACACGGAGGTGAAGTACCGTCGATCGAGAACGGGCGTCACATCGAACCCGAGCTCCGAAAGGATTCGTCGCCACTCGAGCTGCTCCTGGGCGGTCCGCGCCCGCCACGCGATATGATGGACCGCCCCGATTCCCATCCGTCCCGGTTCACCCTCCGGCTGGCACAGAAGGTCGACCGACGCCTGGTCGTCCCCATCTCCCACCCGGAACCGGAAGCGCGGGCCTTCGTTGCCCGTCTCCCTCATCCCCATCGACCCCGTGAGGAGCGCGGCGGTCGACTCGTACCCGGACAGCGCGAGCGTAATTCCCGCGAAGCCGCGGATCGCGTGCTCGACGGGGATCGGTCCCTCGCTCCAGTGACGTCGTTCGGGCGGACTGTCGCGGGCCACGATCTCGAGCGGAAGCCCATCCGGGTCTTTCAGGGAGATTGCCCTCTCGTCGAAGCGCTCTTCCGGACCGTGGAAGTCCACGGCCGCCGCCGCCAGCCGATCGATCCAGAAGTCCAGCGAGCCGGAAGGGACGAGCAGTCCGGTCGAACTGACCTGGCCGGTACCCTGTCGTCCGCGCGCCGTCACCGCCGGCGGAAGGATCCAGGCGAAGAACGTCAGGATCGTCCCAGGCGTCCCCAGACCGTCCCCGTAATAGAGGTGGTAGGTCCCGGGATCGTCGAAGTTGACGGTTTTCTTCACCAGGCGAAGGCCCAGGAGCCCCGAGTAGAAGTCGAGGTTCCTCTGCGGATCGCCGCAGATCGCGGTGACGTGGTGGATGCCAGGAATCGCCAGCGGAGTGTCGCTCAAGGTGGCGTCTCCATCAGAACCGGGTGGAGTCATCGAGAGGGATGAAGATGGATCGCCGCACACGACCATCCAGGGCCCGCGTGCGGTGTCCGCGTCCTGTCGTGTCCTCGACGAGTAGGATCTCGCCGCCGGAGAACCGCCGCTTCTCGCCCGTTCCGACTTCTATCTCGATCTCGCCATCCAGCAGCACGATCAGCTGCCGACGCGGCGCGGGGTGCCAGTCATAGTCGTAGTCGGGATCGGTCTCGCGGAAGATGACACCCGCCGCGGGATAGCGATCCGAGAGCCGGCCGATCTCGCCCGCGCTCCGCAGCGGTACGTCGATCTCGTCGAAGTGGGACACCCCATCGGGGTCAGTTGTGATCCGTGTGATCCTCATCTCTCCGGCGTCCTCGGGTCGGGCGAAAGGTCAGACAGCGAATACTCTGCCGGTGATGGCCGGGCTGACGGATTCGTGCCTGGCGAGGTAGCGACGCACGGCGTCGATCGCCTGCACGCCCGTCCACTCGCGCGGAACTGACGTGGGCACCGTCTGGCCGCCGGCCGACACGATGCGGTAGAGCCGGTCCGGACGATAGGGCTCCGCCGCGATCTCCATTTCCTCGATGCGTGTGGCGCGACCGTTGTTCGGGCGGAAGAACACACTGACACCGCTCATCCGCACCAGGTATCCGCCGGACTGTTGCATCGCGTCGCCGACGAAGACCTGATGCAGGCTGGACTCGATCAACGCCCGGATCTGTCGGCCGCTCATTGTCCCGGTGAAGACCTCGGGGTTGGTGGGCAGCATCGACCACAGGTCGCCCCGCGTGATCGGGCCCGGAGGAACGGGGGGGCCGAAGCGCCACCCGTGCGAGATCGCCACCTCCGCGCCAGTGAGATCGGCATACGCTTGGAGGATCAGGTTGTCCATCGGCGTCTCGAGCAGGGACATCCGATGCAGCCCGACCTCGGTTCGTCCCACGACCTCGTCGGCTTCGTCCCGGTGCGGGGCGAGCGCCTCGTCGACCAGCCGCTGGACTTCCGGGTCCGGTTCGATGTCCTCACTGAGCTCGATCAGACGGTGACGCCACGTCGTCACCCGCCCATGTGAGATCTCGAGGTCGAGCCGCCCCAGGAACGACCCGCTGAACCCGGACTGGATGACGATGGTTCCGCCGGCAACGATCGGCTCGTGGAGGCGGTTGTGAGTATGGGCACTGAGCACGACGTCGATGCCCTCGATTTCGCGCATGAGCGCCACGTCCTGGGGAAGCCCCAGATGGGAGGCGAGGATGACCAGGTCGCACTTCTCTTCGTGACGAAGGCCGTCGATGGCCGGCGGAAGGACCCTGCGAGCGTCGGTGAAGCGCAGCCCCTCCGCGTACGCGGGAGACATGTTCGGGATGATCGGAGATGACAGACCGATCACACCTACGCGGAAGCTGCCCACCTCCCGCACGAGGGTCGCAGGGAACAGCGGGGCGCCGGTGCTCACGTCCACGACGTTGGCCGCCAGTATCGGAAATCCTGCCTCCGAGGCCAACTGCCGTAACACGCCGGGGCCGTACCCGTACTCCCAGTTCCCCGGGACCATCAGGTCGACTCCCTGCGCCGCGAGAACGCTGATCATCACCCGCCCGCTCGACCGCACCGCCGCGAGGGACCCGTGGATCGCGTCGCCACAATCGACGAAGAGAACCGGGTTGCCTTCGCGGCGGATACGGTCGACGACCGCCGCGGCCCGGGCCATTCCTCCGGTGCGTCGGTATCGATCACCCGATCCAGCCCGGAAATATTCCCAGTGCTCGCCGAGCTGGCCGTGTACGTCGTTCTGCTGGATGAGGGTCAGGCGACCGGTTCGCTCGGACATCGTCCTCCTCGTCTACGTCTGATGATGAGCTGAGGAACGCCAGGCAGGCGCCGTTCCGCTACCGCAATCCGGTTGCCGCGGAGCTGTGGCTGATGGTCATCCTCGTGCACGTCCCGGCGTCGCGATGTACAGGCTCGGGCCGCTCTCGTCCAGACCCGGCCCGCCGAAGACCCATCCTGAGTGGGATCAACTCTGGAGTCGGTGAGTCACGGGGGCTCCCGGAATCCAGAGAAAGTGCGTGGCCCGACGCGTACCCACGCCCACGTAATCGAGATCGATGGCTCGTCCTCGAACGCCGCCCTTGCGCCCCGGATCGGGACGTGCCCGTATTGCCGATGTGGAGCCTGCCTAACACCCGGTGGTGGGCGTCGTCCCACCCCGTGCGGACGCTGCTACCCACGCACAACGCGGGAGGTCATCGTGAGTGAACTGGAGCAACTTGCGGTTCCCTGCTCGACGATCCTGCTCGACGACGGAGATCTGAGGGATCTCCGCGCCGGGGTCCGCGGGGACGTGGTCGACGTGGAGCAGCCGGAGTACGAGACGGCCCGGCGAGTGTGGAATGGGATGATCGACCGGCACCCGGCGGTGATCGTTCGTTGTCTCGGGGTTTCGGACGTCCTTGCCGGCCTCGCCTTCGCCCGCGAGCGGGGCTTGCCGGTAACCGTTCGCGGTGGTGGCCACAACATCGCCGGGCTGGCGGTCGAGGAAGGCGCCGTGATGCTCGACCTGTGCCGCATGCGAGGCGTGCTCGTGGACCCCGCCAACCGACGCGCGATCGTCCAGGCGGGTTGCCTGCTGGGCGATGTCGACCGGGAGACACAGATACACGGGCTCGCGGCGGTCCTGGGCTTCATCTCTACCACGGGGGTGGCCGGGCTGACGCTGGGCGGCGGGTTCGGATACCTCACCCGACGCTACGGCTGGACGGTCGACAACGTTCGCTCGATGGAGGTGGTCACCGCGGACGGCGAGGTCGTCCGGGCGAGCGACGATGCGAAGCCCGACCTGTTCTGGGCGCTGCGCGGCGGGGGTG
>CAZJEH010000088.1:0-862 GCA_964544905.1 uncultured Gemmatimonas sp. | reverse complement strand
GCAACTTCGGCGTCGTCACATCGATCGAGTACGACCTCGACCCGATCGGACCGACCATCTTCGGCGGGGCAATCGCCTGGCGAGCGGATCTGGCGCCGCGGGTCCTGAGCGAGATGGCGGCATTGCTGCCGGAGGTGGGACCGGAAACGGTTCTCGTAGCCTTCCTGCGCTTCGCTCCGCCAGCCCCCTGGATCGATCCCGCGGCGCACGGGCGTTCCATCATCGCGCTGTTCGTCTGTCACACGGGCGACCTGGAGGTGGGGGAGCGAATCGCGCGCCGCCTCCGGTCGATCGGTCCGGCCGTGGGCGACATCCTCCAGCGGAGGTCGTACCTCTCGCAGCAGAGCCTTCTCGACGCCACCCAGCCGAAAGGCCGGCGCAACTACTGGAAGTCCGATTTCCTTCCGGCTTTCGAGCCCGACATGATCGAGCCCCTGACCCGCCACGCGAGCCGCATGGCCTCGCCGCACTCCGTGATCCTGCTGTTCCCCCTCGACGGAGCGATCTCGAGCGTTCCCGCCGATCACACGGCGGCCGCAAACCGCGACGCCGCAATGGTGCTGAACGTCGCGGCATCCTGGGAGAGCGCCGAGGATGACGTAACACACGTCACCTGGGCCCGCGACGCCTGGACCGAGCTCCACCGTTTCTCTACCGGAGGCAGCTACATCAACTTCCAGACGGACGATGAAGGGGAGGACAGGATCCGCACCGCGTACGGTGGGAACTACGATCGGCTGGTGGAGGTGAAGACGCGGTGGGATCCGCGGAACTTGTTCCGCGGCAACAGGAACATTCAGCCGCGGACCTAGTGTAGTGTCGCCAAAGTCTGGTTGGCTTTGTTGACTTTGCTGAGGATGCT
>CAZJEH010000087.1:12177-15826 GCA_964544905.1 uncultured Gemmatimonas sp. | reverse complement strand
CCTGGACCATCTCCTGGGTGACGGCGCCGGCGACCGAAAGCCCCACGAAGACGTCGGACCCGGTGAGGGCGTCCTTGAGAGTCCGCGCGGGGTGCTCGGTTGCGAAACGCGCCGCGTACGGGTTGATGTCCGCCCGCCCGACGTGAATGATGCCCTTGCTGTCGGCCATGATGATGTTCTCGGGCCGAACACCCAGCAGGACGTAGTGCGGCGCCGCCGAGATCGCCGCCGCGCCCGCGCCGGAGAAGACCACGCGCACGTCCTCGATCCGCTTGCCTGCGATCTGGAGGGCGTTGAGCAGCGCCGCACCCGAGATGACCGCCGTGCCGTGCTGGTCGTCATGGAAGACGGGGATGTCCAGCCGCCGCTTGAGCTCGTCCTCGATGTAGAAGCACTCCGGGGATTTGATGTCCTCGAGGTTGATCCCCCCGACCGTGGGTTGCAGCAGCTCGCAGAAGCGGATCACGTCGTCCGGGTTGGTGCTGTCGACTTCGAGGTCGAAGACATCGATATCCGCGAAGCGCTTGAAGAGCACCCCCTTGCCTTCCATGACCGGCTTGGAGGCCAGGGCTCCCAGATTCCCCAGTCCCAGAACGGCGGTTCCGTTGGAGACGACGGCAACAAGATTGCCCCGCGCGGTGTAGCGAAACACATCTTCCGGGTTTGCCGCGATCGCCCGACACGGCTCCGCGACACCAGGCGAATAGGCAAGCGACAGGTCGCGCTGCGTGAGGGCGGGCTTGGTGGGATGAACGGAGATTTTGCCTGGCCTACCGCCGCTGTGATAGTCCAGGGCATCCTGCTTGAAGCGTGGCATAGGATCGAACGAAGTCAGTTTTCTGAAATAGCCGCGATGGAGCGATCGCCTCAAGGGGAGACGTCGCCCTGTCGGGACATGCGCTCGCCTGCTCGCCAGGCGGTGCAGACCTTGCACCTGCGGACACACCAACGAGTTATGGGCCACCATCGGCCCGCCCGCAGCCGGCGCTGAGCACCTCCGGTGCGGGATGACCGGCGCTCGCGAACGCGATCAAACCGCCAAACATACAACCTCTGCCGCCGCGCCGATACTCCGGAGTCTCCACGATGCAATGGAGGGGCTGTCCGACGCCATGTGACCTGCTTGCGCTGCGCGTGTCCGCGGTGCTCGGCATGGTGTGCGTGTCGGTCGCCCCGCTGATGGCCCAGGAGGCGTGCGCCGACGGACGGATCGCATCCGTCACCATCAACAACCAGTCGGTGTTCGACGGAGGCGAAGCCGCGGATGGGCGACGCTTCTCGTGGGCCTACCGGCTCGCCAACAACCTCCACATGCGGACACGCGAGGAGGTCGTCGAGCGCGAGCTGCTCTTCGAGGCGGGGGATTGTCACGACGTCGATCGACTGCGTGATTCGGAGCGCCTGCTGCGCGGATTCGGGTTCCTCGCCGACGCCACCATCTACGGGATTCGCCAACCGGGTGGAGACGTGCAGGTGGTAGTCGAGACCCAGGACGAATGGTCGACGCGGGTCGAGCCGCGACTCGGCTCCGGATCGATGGGTCTGCGGGGGGTCCGGCTGGTGGAGGACAACCTCCTGGGAACGGGCCGGCATCTCTCCTTCTTCTACGACGACGACGTCGACCGTGTTTACGGCGTCACGTACGCGAGCCCGCACATCTTCGGCAGTCGGTGGAACCTGGGCGCGCAGTTCGCCCGCACCGACGCCGGCCACAGCTATTATGGGTCCGTGACCTACCCGTTCGTGGGCGAGACGGGCCGCTTCGCGTTCCGGCAACTTGCCTCACGGGACGAGCGCAACTTCGAGATCCTCATGCCCGACGCGCCGGCCACACTCGCGCGCGTGCGTGTGCCGGTGCGCCGCGAGGAGGCCGAGATCGGGGCGGCGTTCCGATGGGGGAGGGAGCGTTTCAAGCACACGATGCTCGGGGCGTCGATGGCGCTGGAGCGCGTCGAGTTCCCCGGCCAGGCGACGTTCCTGGAGCCGGACGGCCAAAGGGGACCGGCCGTTCAGGAGCTGGCAGGGCAATGGAATCCGGTATCCAGCGTCCGTTTCACGATGCTCACCGGCCAGAGCAACGTTTACTACGTTCGGCGACGTGGGCTGGATACGCTCGACGGCACTGAGGACGTGCGGCTGGGCGTCGAGGCAGAAGCCTCCCTCGGTCCGACCATTCCCCAGCTATCGACAGATCACGACGTTGCGGTCGGCCTGGGTTTCTTCGCCGCCGGTGAACCGATCCCGCAACTGATTGCCGGTATGCGGTTCTCCTTCGAGGCCCGCCGGTCATACGAAGCGTTGCCGGACCTCCCGGAATGGAACGATGTGCTGGCCGAGATCGGCGGCTGGGCCTACTTCCGGCCGAGCGTCGAGTCGCGGCACCTGCTGGTGGCGACGGTCTCCGGCATCGGCGGCTGGCACAGCCGGATTCCCTTCCAGCTCACGCTCGGTGGCGACGCCGGGTTGCGCGGTTATCCCCGCCACGTCGATCCGGGTGGGCGCCGGCTCGTGGGCTCGCTCGAGTACCGCGCGAAGCCGGCGTGGCCCTTCCCCGACCTCTTCGATTTCGGAACTGTCGCGTTCGTCGACGTAGGCAAAATCTGGCGGGGGCACGCTCCGTTCGGGACCGATTCGCCGGTCCGGGCGGCGGCGGGGTTCGGCATCCGCGCGGCCTTCCCGCCCGGCTCGAGGCAGACCTTCCGGCTCGACGTCGGCTTCCCGGTCGAGTCGGGGAGCAGCCTCCGGAACGCCGTCCTCACGGTCGGCGTCGGCCAGGCGATCGGGCGCCACGTGATCCGACGGGACCCGCAGATACTCCGCAGTACGCGGTACGGCCTCACCAATACCGATTTCCTGCAGCCGTGACCGCTTCGTGACCGCCAGTACCCAGATCTTCCGGGCCGAGTGGGTCGTGCCGGTGGCGGCGCCTCCCATCCATCGTGGCGAAGTACTCGTCGATCCCCAGGGACGGATCGCCGCAGTCGCGCCGGTGGGGGCCGTAGAGCTCGGCGAGAACGCCATGGTCCACGACCTCGGAAATGCCATTCTCCTTCCGGGCCTCGTCAATGTCCACGCGCATCCGGAGCTGGCGATGCTGCGTGGGTTTCTCGAGGACCTGCCGTTCCGCGACTGGATCCTTCGACTGGTAGGGGCGCGTCGGACCATCCTCGAGGAAGAGGACTCTCTAACCGCGGCCCGCTGGACCGCGGTCGAGGCGCTGGCGGCCGGGATCACTACGATCGCCGCCACAGAAAGCTCGGGCGCCGCGGCGCGCGCGCTCACCGAGGCGGGGATGCGCGGCGTCGTCTACCAGGAGGTCTTCGGGCCCCATCCGGCCCAGGCGGACGACTCGATCCGGCAGCTCTACCTGGACCTGGAAAGGACGGGGGCCGCAGCCGGCCCACTCGTCCGGGTCGGCATCTCCCCGCACGCTCCCTACACCGTATCGGACGACCTCTACCGAGCGGCGACAAGGATGGCGCGGGAGGAGGATCTCCCGATGGCCGTCCATATCGCCGAGTCGTCAGCCGAGCGGGAACTCGTCACCCGCGGCGGCGGGGACTTCGCGGCCGGCCTGCGCGCCCGCAACATCGCGACGCCCGCTCGCGCTCGCGGGCCGATCCAGTTGCTACGGAACCTCGATGTGCTC
>CAZJEH010000087.1:0-12167 GCA_964544905.1 uncultured Gemmatimonas sp. | reverse complement strand
TTGCGTGGACGTCGACGAGGACGATGTCGCGGCGATCGCCGCCGCGGGCGCGCCAGTCGCGCACTGCCCGATCGCCAACGCCCGCCTCGGTCACGGGGTGGCTCCGGTGCCGGAGCTGATCGCCGCGGGCGTGGTTGTCGGCATCGGCACGGACTCCGTTGCGAGTAACAATCGACTCGACCTGCTGGAGGAAGCGCGGGTTACCTCGCTTCTCCAGCGGGTGCGACTGCGAGACCCGGGCGCGCTGTCTCCGGTCGAGCTGATCCGACTGGTCACGATCGACGGAGCGCGGGCCCTCGGGCTGCAGGATCGGGTGGGGACCCTCGAACCCGGGAAGGACGCGGACCTGTGCGCCGTGTCGCTCGCGTCACCGGCGGGCGCGCCGATCCACGACCCGCTGGCGGCGCTGTTTCACTCGCTGCGGGGAAGCGATGTCGTCCTGACCGTCGTAGCGGGCCGGATCCTCTATCGGGACGGTGACTTCAAGACCGTGGACACCCGGGCGGTGCGGAAGCAGATCGAGGTGGTGGGAGCACGATTGCGGGAATCGGGATGACGATCGAGCGGGTCCGTGTGAGCGAGCTGATGGACCGCGCGGACGTGGATGACGCCGAGTTGGCGCGCGGCCTGCGCGACCTGCGATGGGTCAACAAGTGGCTGCTCGGCGCCGCACCCGCAGTTGACAATGTACTCCGGCTCGCTAGGCGGGTCCCCGATCGCACGGTGCGCATCCTCGACGTCGGGACCGGAGCCGCTGACATCCCATTGCGGATCGTCCGCCGGGCCCGTCGCCGTGGCGTGGCTGTGCGGATCCTTGCAACCGACCTTCACCCCACAACGCTGAGGGTCGCCGCGGCCGCCGTCGACGATGTGCCGGAAATCGAGGTCGCCAAGGCGGATGCGCTAGCGCTGCAGTTCGGGGATGGAGAGTTCGACATCACGATGTGCAACACCATGCTTCACCACCTGGACCCAGCGGATGCCGTGAGGGCGGTCCGGGAGCTGGGGCGTGTGGCGCGGTGGGGCGTGGTGTTGACGGACCTCAGGCGGTCGCGCCTGGCGCTGCTCGCCACACAGGCGCTCGCCGCGACGCTGTGGCGCCACAACCCCGTCACGCGCCACGATGGGCCGGCCAGCATCCGAGCCTCGTACTCGCCAGCCGAGTTGGCGGACATCGCTCGCGAGGCCCTGGCCGATCCATTCCGTGTCCGGCGGCATCCGCTCTTCCGGCAGTCGCTGGTCGTCGATCGGACCATTGGCGCGCGGCATGAACGACCTCGAAAGGAACCCGCATGACCCGTCGGCGGCACGATGTGATCGTGGTGGGTGGCGGTCCGGCGGGCGCGACCGCCGCCGCCCTCATGGCCGCCCGCGGCGTTCCCGTCCTCCTCGTCGATCGAGCCGATTTTCCGCGGCCGAAGCCGTGCGGCGAGTCGCTGAACCCCGGCGCAGTCCGCGAGCTGGCGCGGCTGGGCGCCGAGGTGGAGTTGCGAGCGTTCACGCACGGCAGGATATCGCGATGGAAGGTGGAGGCGCCTGGTGGCCACTGCTTCGAGGGCGGTTACCCCGCTGGCATCCACGGCCTCGCGATCGACCGGACGAGGCTGGATGCGCTACTTCTCGAGCGGGCCGCGCGGTTCGGGGCCGAGGTGGAAACTGGCGTTCGGGTGGACGACCTGCTGCGGGGCCCGACAGGAGTGCGTGGTGTCCGAACGGCCCGCGGACGCGTGCTGGAAGCGGATTTGGTAATCGGCGCGGACGGGCTCCGCTCAGTGGTGGCGCGCCGACTCGGGTTGCACCGCAGGGGCAGCCTGCGGAAACTGGCGCTGACCGCTCACGTCCGCGGTGCATGCTTGCCGCCCGAGACTGGGATTCTGACCGTGCGCCACTGGGGGTGCGTCGGCGCCGTCGGGATGGGCGCCGACGTAGCGAACATCGTGGTCGTGCTTTCGGAAGCTGCCGCCCCGGCGGTACGCGGTGATGCCGCGGGATTCTTCGATCGGTCCATCGCGGGTGTCCCGGCGCTTGCCGGGGCGATTCGCGTGACCCCCGTCCTCGCGACAGGTCCCTTCGATGCACCGCTACGACGAGTAGCAGCCCCCGGTGCCATCCTGATCGGCGACGCGGCGGGGTACTTCGATCCGTTCACCGGCCAGGGCGTGTTCAAGGCGCTACGAAGTGCACGGGAAGCCGCGACGATGGTCGAACGGTGCGGTTCCGCACCCGATCCGGCAGCCCTGCAGCGATACGATCACTGGTACCGGCGCTCGTTCGCGCCTTCACGCCGGTTACAGCGGCTCATCGAGTTCGGCGCCTCGCGACCGGCGGTTTTCGAATCCGCCGTGGCTGTGCTGGCCGCCCTCCCCGGGCTCGCCGACCGGCTGGTCGCGGTCACGGGCGACGTCGTTCGGTTCAGTCACCTGTTTCTACCTGGACGCCAGCTCGGCTCGATTGCTCTACGACATCACCCGGCCGGTATCGGCTGACATACCCGTCTGGCCCGGCGACGAAAGGTTCGCCCTCGAGTGGGCAGCTCGCATCGCGGCGAGCGACATCGCCAATACATCTGTCGTGCGTTTCGGCACCCACACGGGTACGCACGTCGACGCGCCGTATCACGTGCTCACCGATGGAACCGCCATCGACGAGATCCCTCTGGATCGCTTCATCGGTCCTGCGCGGGTAGTAGACGTCGAAGGATCGACGACGATCGACGAGGCCTTCTTCGCATCGGTGATCGAGCGTCATCCCAAGGCTGAACGCATCCTGTTCCGGACTGGAGCGTGGAGTAGGCCTGATCGATTCCCGGACGGATTCCCTTGGCTGGAACCCGCCGCCGCAGACCTCCTGATCGCGCACGGGATCGTGCTCCTCGGGACTGACGCGCCATCCGTCGATCCGATCGACTCGATCGACCTGCCGTGCCATCACAGGCTGCTCGGTGCCGGTGTCCCCCTCCTCGAGAACCTGTTGCTCGACCACGTTCCGGCGGGCGTGTACCGGCTGATCGCGCTGCCGCTCCGGATCCGCGGTGCCGACGCCTCTCCAGTGCGAGCTGTGTTGGAGGTGCCGTGAGCGTTCCGGTTCCGCGGTCGATACTAGCGCCGAACCCGTCGCTCATGACTTTCGACGGGACTCGGTCGTACATCGTCGGTTGGGCCGAGCCGGTGGTGATCGACCCGGGCCCGGACATCCCCTCCCACATGAGCGCTCTGCTGGACGCGCTCGCCGGCCATCGACCGGTCGCCATCGTCCTGACCCATTCGCATCCCGATCACGCCGCAGGTGCGGTGACGCTGGCCCGTATAACTGGGGCAGAGATCTGGCTTGCCCCGGGCGGGCTTCGCTCCGCGATCCACCCCGACTCGGTCGGCCAGTGGATCGATGGCGGTGAGGTCCTCCAGACCGACGCCGGCCGCCTCGATCTCCTTCGTACCCCCGGTCACACCCCCGACCACGTGTGCATCCGGTGGCAGGAGTCTGAAGGGTCGCAGGGGGCCGCCTTCGTGGGGGATCTTTTGTCAGGCAAAGGGGATACGACATTCGTCGGATCACCTGAGGGCGATGTTGCGGACTACCTCCGCAGTCTCGACCTGATCGAGTCGCTCGGCTGCGCGGTCTGCTACCCCGCGCATGGTCCGCCTCTCGATCCACGAACAGGGATCGAGCGCCATCGCGCGCATCGCCTGGCCCGCATCGAAGCGGTTCGCCGGTTGTTGCGCGAGAATCCCGACGCGACCGACGAGGCTCTCGTCGCGCGCATCTACGGATCTGCGCTCGACCCGCGACTGCGACCGGCGGCCTGTGCGTCGGTCGCAGCCATGCGGAAATATCTCAGAAGTGATTGATTTGTCGGGAATCAGGAAGTAATCTCGCTTCCTGGGCTGTCGAGAGTTCGCCGGCCCGGGATGCGCCGGCGGTGGCGGACGAGCGGCGGGAGTGTTGCATCACCCTCTGGTAACCGGTGTGGCCGATCGCACTCCGCCAACAGCCGCGGACACGGCAATGCAACAGAAGTACGCCCAAACGATCGAGATCTTGCCGCTACATCCAGGGCTCGAAGCCCTGGACGACGGCTTCTTCATGGTCGACGCCGATTGGCGGGTGACGTACTGGAATGCCGCTGCGGAGAGGGTCTTCCGGGTCCAGCGTGACGACGTGCTGGGTCGTGAACTGTGGGAGGCGCTGCCGTCTCTCCGCGATTCGACGAGCGCCACCGCCCTCAGGCGAGTCAGCGAGGAACAGGTCGCGCAGCGGTACATCGACCTGCTCCCGCACTGCTCGCCCGTCTTCCTGTCGATCCACGCCGCCCCGATCGCGGGTGGTGGCCTGGCGGTCCACTTCCGTGACGCCAGTCCCGACGTGAAGCAGGAGGAGCAGTACGCCGCGCTCCTCGAGACGATTCAGGACGGGTTCGTCGCCGTCGACGCGAACTGGCGGATCGTTTACATGAACAGCGTGGCGGAGTCACTGCTTCGGCTCCGCCGGGAGAAGGCGCGCAACCTACCTCTCTGGTCGTTCCTACCCGGCGCTCCGCCCGAAATCGGAGAGTGTCTGCGATCCACGATGGCTGACGGGCTGAAGCGCCACCTGAGCGGCGTACGCCCTGAAGGCCGCATCTTCCGCGGGCGTGTCTACGACCTGTGGACGTACCCGCTCGCCGGCGGTGGGATCTCCATCCTGTTCGAAGACGTCTCGGAGCGGGTTGCCCGGGAAGAGGAGCTGGAACGGCTGGCGAAGGAGGCACGCGAGGCGAATCACGCCAAGAGCCGCTTCTTCGCCGCCATCAGCCACGAATTGCGGACGCCTCTGAACGCCATCGTCGGGTACACCCATCTCCTGGAGACCGGGACGTACGGGGAGCTGCCGGAAGGCGCGCGCCGGGCAGCCGACCGTGCCGCTGTCTGCGCCGAGCACCTCGCCAGGCTCATCGACGACCTCCTCCTGCTCACCGCCAGCGAGGTCAGCCAGTTGAATATGGAGGTGGCGCCCGTCAACCTGGCGGCACTCATCGAGCTGGCGACCGAGCCGTATCGCCTTCAGGCGGAGGCGAAGGGGCTTCGTTTCGTGTGCCAACTGCCCGAAGTGGTCCCGGAGATCGAGACCGATCGGGAGCGGCTACGCCAGGTCATCACCTCATTGCTGGCGAATGCGGTGAAGTTCACACACCGCGGCGAGGTGCGGATCGAGCTGACAGTGGGCGAAGAGCAAGTGGAGATCGCGGTGGCGGACACGGGGCCCGGAATTCCGCCCGAGGACCGCGAGCGGATCTTCGACATGTTCGAGCAACTCGGGGATACGGCGCGGTCCAACCCGCTCATCCACGGGAGCGGCCTCGGGCTCACGGTCTGCCGGCAGCTTGCCCTCCTCCTTCAGGGCAGCCTAACGCTCGACGAAACCTCTCCCCGCGGGTCGCGCTTTACGCTACGGTTGCCGATCCTCCGCTGCCCCTCGGCCTGAATCCGACGCAGACCACTTCGGGCAGCGCCGCGCCCGAAAAAAAAGCGGACGACTTACAAAGGATGCCCGTCAGAAGCACGAGTCGGACGGGTCCGCTACGATGTGGACAGCGGGCAGCTGGGTCAGGCCCCTGCAGGAACTTCCCGGTCTGTCTTCCACGCTCGATAGGAGACCCCCGCCAGCAAGACCATCGTCAGCGGGATGACGTATTGCGCCATCACCCGCCCATACACCGGCAGCGCGATGTGGTCGGTGGATGAGAGAGCCAGGTAGATGCTGTAGGCCACGTAATACCCGAGGAACATCGCACCTTCCCAGCGGTCCACGCGGAGGCCCGTGAAGAAGACGGGCAGGCACGCCACTGCGACAAGGATCATCAGCGGAAGGTCTACCCGCACTGCAACGTCCGCTACCCCGAGCCCGCCCGCAGCGAGCGCGGAGGCTGCTCCCCCCACAAGCAGCAGATTGAAGATGTTGCTGCCGACAATGTTGCCGACGGCGATGTCGCGCTCGCCGCGCACCGTCGCGACAGCCGACGTCGCCACTTCCGGCAACGAAGTACCCGCAGCGACGATGGTAAGCCCGATCACCAGATCGCTGACTCCCAGCAGGCGCGCGATCTCCGTAGCCGCCGTCACGAAGTACCGCGAGCCGAGCACGAGCAGGCCGAGGCCGACGAGAACCAGCAGGCCGTTGCGAGGGATGCTCGGGGACTCTACGACGCCGAATTCCTTCTCGTACTCGGCCCTCATCGGGAGCGTCTCGCGCCGGCTCGTGACAATGACGAACACAGTGTAAGCGACCAGCCCGCCGAGAAGAAGGAGTCCTTCCAGCCGGGATATCGTTCGGTCGAGCCCGAATAGGAGCAGGAGCGCCGAGACGCCAATCATCACGGGAACGTCGAGCCGGACGAGCTGCCGGGAGACGCCGAGCGGTGCGATCAGCGCGCACAGCCCCAGTGTGAACAGAACATTGAAGATGTTACTACCAACGATATTGCCCACAGCGAGGTCGCCCGAACCCGTATAGGCGGCCCAAACGCTCACTGCGATCTCGGGGGAGCTAGTGCCGAATGCCACCACGGTGAGGCCGATCACGAGGGCGGAAACACCGAACGAGGCGGCCAGCCTCGCCGCCCCTCGGATCAGCACCTCCGCGCCCGTCACCAGCAACGCCAACCCGCCGACCAGCATCAGTAGGATCACCATCTTACCGACGGTTCAGGTTCGAGCGGCCAAAGGAGGCAGACACTGGAGGCGACACACGCGCTCGGCCGGCGGTCGCCCGCGCCGTATTGCCATTTACCTGCCGACCTTCGGGCGCTCAGGACCCTTCTGTCGGCTCGAAGTCCAGCGCGGCGGAGTTGATGCAGTAACGGAGACCGGTCGGCTGGGGTCCATCGTCGAACACGTGGCCGAGGTGAGCCTCGCAGCGGCTGCAGAGCACCTCCGTCCGGTGCATCCCGTAGCTGTCGTCGGGCTTCACCTCGACCGCTTCTTCGCTGGCAGGCCGGTAGAAGCTCGGCCATCCACTCCCCGAGTCGTACTTCTCGTCCGAGCGGAAGAGCATGGCACCGCAGGCGACACACCGGTACACGCCGGGCTTCTTGTTGGCGTTGTACTTCCCGGTGAATGGCCGTTCAGTCCCCTTCTCGCGGGTGATGTGATACTGCTCCGGCGTCAGCTGCTGCCGCCACTCGGCGTCCGACTTGCGGATCTTATCGGTCATGTTCACCCCCGACTGCTGATTGTTACATCCGGCCTACAGGCGGCGAAGGTGCACCCGCTGTACCGAATGCCCGGGCCCCTTCTCCAGGATCAGATCTGCTCGATCCCGTGTTAGCTCGATGTTCTCCTTCAGGTTCCGTTCGTTGATCTCCGTCCAGATCTCGAGGGCGACCTCGATCGCCTCGCTCTCGCTGAGGCCCGCGTAGCGATGGAAGTACGAGCCGGGATCCTGAAAGACCGTGTCTCGCAACTTGAGGAAGCGCTCGACATACCAGTTGCGCAGATCCTCGACCCGCGCGTCGACATAGATGGAGAAATCGAAGAAGTCCGAGACGAAGACCGGGCTTCCCGGGCCCGTCTGCAGGACGTTCAGGCCCTCGAGCAGAACGATATCCGGGTTGGCGACGGTCTGCACCCTGTCCGGGAGAATGTCGTAGCGCAGGTGCGAGTAGACGGGCACCTGGAGCGGCGACCGTCCCGACTTGAGATTGGCGACGAAGTTGATGAGCCGCCTCAGGTCGTAGCTTTCCGGGAAACCCTTCCGCTGCATCAGCCCGCGGCGGATCAGCTCCGCGTTGGGTAGCAGGAAGCCGTCGGTCGTGATCAGATCGACGTGCGGGTGACTCGGCCAGCGGGTGAGCACCGCCTGCAGGATCCTCGACGTGGTGCTCTTGCCGGCCGCCACGCTGCCGGCGATGCCGATCACATACGGTGTCTTGGCCGGCAGGCTGCCGAGGAACGTCTCGGTTACCCGGTGCAGACCCTGTGCAGCCTCCACGTGAAGGCTGAGAAGACGCGCCAGCGGCACGTAGATATCGGCGACTTCGTCGAGGGAGACTTCCTCGTTCAGCCCACGGAGCTCGCGCAGGTCGCTCTCGCTGAGGGGCACGGGGAGGTTGGCGCCGAGTCCCGCCCACTCCTCGCGGCTGAAGGAGACGTAGGGCGACACGCCGCCGTCCGTCGATCCCACGCTCAGCGGAGCCGCCGCGGCGCCGTCAGCGGTCACGGTCGTCTCGCCAGTTGGGGTTGAGAAGCGCGGCGCGGATGTGGTCCCGCCAGACACCGTTGATTCGCAGGTAGTCGCGCGAGTAGCCCTCCACCACGAAGCCGAGTCGGCGCAGCAGGTTGCCGCTGCGCTCGTTCGTGGGCAGGTAGTTCGCCTCGATTCGATGGAAGTGCATGGGGCCGAAGGCATGGGCGAGGACCGCCCGCAACGTCTCGCTCATGAATCCCTGACCCTCGAAGTCGCCGTCGATGCTGTACCCGAGGGTGCAGTACTGCCCCGCCCCACGAACGAAGTTGGATAGCCCGATGCTACCGATGATCCGATCCGGATCAGTCCTGGGAAAGATGAAGAGTCTCAGGGCGCGGTCGGCGAGGTAGTCGTCCACGTTCTGCCGGAGCTGCGCACGCCAGAAGCGCTCCTGGTAGAATATCGGCGACCGCTCCGGATCGACGGGCTCGAAGCGCGCCCGGTTCTTCGTGTAGTACGCAACGACCGCGGCAGCATCGGATTCCCGCCCGAGAGCGACCATCGTTCGAGGCGTCTGAAGCGCGAACGACGGCGCTCCCCCATGTGTTACCCCTCCCTCGTCCCTACTCGACGATACCCCCATGATCTACCGGGTTCTCCGGGTGTGACTGGAACGGATGAGGGCTCGCCGCCGCCGTCTCCGCTGATGGGCTCCTCGCCCCGCGTAGCCGCTCGAAATGCTTCTGCCGCAACTTCGCCAGCTTGGGGGCGATCACCACCTGACAGTATGGCTGCTGCGGGTTCCGTCGAAAGTAGGTCTGATGATACGCTTCCGCCGGGTAAAAGGGCGGAGCCGGTTCCAGCGCGGTGACGATCGGGTCCCGCCAGATCCCCTGCTCCTCCAGTTCCCGGATCAGGGTCTCGGCGGTTTCCTTCTGCGTCGTATCGTGGTAGAAGATGACCGACCGGTACTGCGTGCCGACGTCGGCGCCCTGTCGGTTCAGCGTCGTCGGGTCGTGGATCGTGAAAAAGATCTCCAGCAGGTCTCGGTACGAGACGACCTCAGGATCGAACCTCAGTTGCACCACCTCGGCGTGGCCGGTTCGACCGGAACAGACCTGCTCGTACGTCGGATCGGGGACGGACCCGCCAGCGTAGCCCGACACCACCGATTCCACGCCTTCAATCTGCTCGTAGGCCGCCTCCAGGCACCAGAAGCAGCCGCCACCGAGGGTGGCCGTTTCGAGTCGATGCTCGCTCTGCATGGTGGCTCCGCTCGTTGAATGATCGGAGGATGGATGCGCTGGGATCGCCGGATTTGGCGACGATCGCACCGCGGCGTGCCGTTTCAGGGTCCTCGCCCGATGGCGGGTCCCGAACCGCCTTCAAGCCGGGCAGGGTCGCGCTGCGGGACCAACGCGGCAGCTTTCGGGCCGTGTTCCGCGATCGGTGTTCGCTGGCGCGGGCCGTCCAGCGGGGTTGGCGCCGTTCGCGCGAGCAGCATCAGCACCGTCGGCAACGTCCGCGCCGCACAGCATCGCCGCCGCGTTCGATGCGTTCCCCCACACTCGGGCCCTGACACCTTCGGCGTATTCCCACGAGCCCTGTTCATCCCGTGCCGCGCAGGCCCTTCTTGCGGCGAAGGCCGACTTCTGCTCCAGACCCCTTCCACTTCTAGGTTACCTTCGCCGCACGCTCGAGGTCCTCGTCCTTGCCCGCCACCAGGAGCGTGTCAGAATCCTTGAGCACCGCGTCGGGGTCGGGGACGGGGATCATCTCGTCCCGCAGGACGTCGTGAACGGCAATCACCGAGATCCGGTAGTGATGGGGCAGAGCAAGCTGCCGGAGCGACTTTCCGATCCAGCTGTTCGGTACGGCCATTTCCTGGACGCTGAACCCGGTCCCGAGCCGAACGTAATTCAGGATCCCGATGCTGGTGATGCGTGTGGCGAGTCGCACTCCCGATTCCCGCTCGGGGAAGATCGTTTCCGTGACCCCGATCTTGTCGAGGACGCGCGCGTGATCACGGGAGATCACTTTGACGTAGATCTCCTTCACGCCGAGGTCCTTGAGGGCGAGGGTGGAGAGGATGCTCGCCGTGATGTCGTCGCCGGTGCTGATCACGGCGGCGTCCGCACCCTTGGCACCGGTCTTCTCGAGCACCCGGGGATCCTTCCCGTCCCCGACCGCGGCCCGCGTCACGTGCAGCGCGATGCTGTCGACCGCGTTCTCGTTCTGGTCGACAGCCACCACCTCGTGCCCCATCGCGTGCAGCGACTCTGCGACGGTCGAGCCGAAGTTGCCGAGCCCCACGACCACGAATCTCTTCATCAGGATCTCCGTTCAGCCGATCACGACGTCCTCGTACGCGTAGCGGAACTCTCCAGCGGGTGTGGGCGACCGCAGCGCGATCGCCGCGGCGAAGGTGAGCGGGCCCACGCGCCCAAGGTACATCAACAGGATCGCGATCCATTGCCCCGCGGGTGAGAGCCCGGGAGTGGTACCCATCGAAGCCCCCGTCGTGTTGAAAGCGCTCACGGCTTCGAACATCAGCCGGATGAATCGTCCGTCGCTCGCCTGGTGTGGCAGCGACCCGGCCTCCGTCATCGTGAAGCCGAAGATGGCGGCGGTCATGATCCCGAAGACGACCACGAAGAGGCCAATGGCCCGCTGGATCGTCTCCTCGGGAATTGTCCGCCCCCATAGGCTCGTAACGCTGGAACCGCGGAAACGTGACCAGGCGAGGAGGCCAATAAGCGCGACTGTCGTGACCTTCATGCCTCCGGCCATCGAGCCGGGCGCGCCACCGATCGCCATCAGAATAATGCTCAGGAAGGCGCTGCTCTCGGTCGCCAACGTGGGATCGACAACGCTGAAGCCGGCCGTGCGGCCGCTCGCGCTCATGAATAGCGCGACGAACGGCCGGGCCCAGATCGGCAGGCCGGACATCGCGACCCGCCACTCGAAGAACGTGTAAAGGAACGCGCCACCGGCCAGCACCAGCGCCGTGACGGTCAGTACGATCCGGGAGTGGATCGACATCCGGAAGGCGCGGCGCCCCTCTCGGATGGCCTTTCGCTGCAGGTACAGCTCCTCGAGCGTCAGGAACCCGATGCTACCCAGCACGATGAGGGCAGCCAGGACGAAGAGGGTCGCCGGGTCGCGCTGGAACCCGAGGACCGAGTTCGTGAAAGTCGAGAACCCAGCGTTGCAGAACGCCGTCACGGCGTGGAAGACCGCGTGCCAGGCCGCCTCGATCGGACCGAACCGGGCGACCCACAGCAGGAACAGCAGCGCCGCGCCGATTCCCTCGATCGCGAACGTGAAACGGAAGACGTCACGGGTCAGCTGGCGGACATCGATGAATGGAGAGACCTCCGTGCTCGCCACCAGGGCCTCGTGCCGAAGTGAGAGCCTGCGACCCAGGCCGATGATGATCAGCGTCGTGAACGTGATGACACCCAGACCGCCGACCTGGATCAGCAGGAGGAGATAGGCCTGACCCAGGGGGGTGAAGAAGGTGGCTGCGTCGACGACGCTCAGGCCGGTGATGCTGATCGCGCTGGTGGCGACGAACAGCGAGTCGAGCCAGCCCAGCGGCTCGCCCACGTAGAGGCCGGGCAGGAACCGGAAACCGATCGTCCCCGCGGCGATGAGGAAGATGAAGGAGCTGGCGAAGAGCTGGGGCGGTGTGATCTTCTGCCAGGGGGTGCGGCGCTCCACCGCCCGCACGTCCCACTCGTTGATCCACCGCCTGTTGGTGTAGCTCATGCGGACGGATACAGTAGCGCAGGCTCACACCCGCGCAACCCTCCGCGGCTACGGGCGCGGCTTCGATCACCGATGATCGACAACGCTGGTAGGTCGATGGGGCGCACGTCGAACGCAGGCGACATCGCGCCCCGGGGCTGTGGCGCTGGTCGGCGCGCGCTGTAAGTGCCCACCCGCCCGGACCCCGCCCGGGGGATCGAGGCCCGCGCTTCGGCGCGGATCACCCGCTCGGGGCG
>CAZJEH010000086.1:0-15856 GCA_964544905.1 uncultured Gemmatimonas sp. | reverse complement strand
ATGACCGCCGACGAAGCGATCAGCTACCTGCGCAAGCAGGCACAGGGACGCACGAGGCTTCGGCGGTCGCCATAGCTACCGTCTCATCGGCTTCCCGATCGGTGGAGCACCCCACCAGCAGCACTCCAAAGGCAAGCTGGGCGTACCGGTTCATCCATCCCTCCTGGCATGAGTGAGCGCGGTTTCGAGGGTTCAACTCTCTCCGATCGTTCCTGTCCGCTCGGGGCATATTATGGCGTGTGGAGCGGATCGCCAGCATTTCGTGGATGGCTTTGTCGTCCCATCTCGATCCGGACCCCGGCTCTTGCGCGCGAGGGAGCGGGTCGGACGGGTCGCGCGCCGGGGCTATCGCGGGATGGTTTGGCTGCCAGGACCGATTGTAGCGGGTCGGCTGGAAAACGATCGACTACCGAAACGAGCGATCCGGCATCGAGTACACGATCGCCGGGCCGACAAAGCCGCGGGGGCGAGATCGCGGCTCGGGTGCGCGGGCAGGACGCGGTCTCGACGCTATGTCCGACCGGTCCGGTGCGCGCGTCGACCCGCCGCCTCGCCAACGTACTCCCCGAGGT
Source organism: uncultured Gemmatimonas sp. (assembly GCA_964544905.1). Taxonomy (GTDB): domain Bacteria; phylum Gemmatimonadota; class Gemmatimonadetes; order Longimicrobiales; family Longimicrobiaceae; genus WHSP01. Next base: position 15,284 of record CAZJEH010000086.1, on the reverse strand, counting down.
GTCTCCCCGTGAGCGTCGACCTGGCCGCCACAAGGTCGGCCGGGGTACCCTCGAAGACGATCCGCCCGCCGTCGTGTCCCGCGCCCGGGCCGAGGTCGATGATCCAGTCCGCGTGCGCCATCACCGCCTGGTGGTGCTCGATGACGACTACCGACTTGCCAGAGTCGACGAGCCGATCGAGCAGGCCGAGCAGGTGCTCGACGTCCGCGAGGTGCAGCCCGGAGGTCGGCTCGTCGAGCACATAGATCCCGCCCTTCTCCCCCATGTGGGTCGCCAGCTTGAGCCGCTGTCGTTCCCCGCCGGACAGCGTCGTGAGCGGCTGTCCCAGCGACAGGTAGCCCAGTCCGACGTCGACCAGCCGGGAGAGGATCACATGAGCCGCCGGAGTCTTCGCCGGACCCGATCCGAAGAAGTCGGCGGCATCCGCGACGGACATCTCCAGGACCTCACTGATGTTTCTCCCGCCCAGCCGGTAGGTGAGCACCTCGGCCTGGAATCGCTTCCCTTCGCACTCCTCGCAGATGGTCGCGACACCGGCCATCATCGCCAGGTCCATGTAGATGACGCCCGCACCATTGCAGGTCGGGCAGGCGCCCGCGGAGTTGGCGCTGAACAGCGCGGGCTTCACGCCGTTCGCCTTCGCGAACGCCTTGCGGATCGGGTCGAGCAGCCCCGTGTACGTCGCTGGATTGCTGCGCCGCGAACCGCGGATCGCCGTCTGGTCTACCGTGATGACCCCGGCATCGACAGGGATCGATCCGTGGATAAGCGAACTCTTGCCCGACCCGGCGACTCCGGTCACCACGCAGAGGGCCCCGAGCGGGATATCGACATCCACATTCTGCAGGTTGTTCGTGTTCGCCCCGCGGACGGGCAGCGTTCCCGTGGGCTTTCTGATCCGCTTCTTGAGCAAGACGCGATCGCCGAGGTGCCGGCCGGTGAGCGTGTCGCTCGCCTGCAGCTCCTTGAAGCTGCCCTGAAAGCAGATCGTCCCGCCTGCCGAACCGGCATCGGGGCCGAGGTCGACGATATGGTCGGCGATCGCGATCGTCTCCGGCTTGTGCTCCACCACCAGCCGTGTTGCCCTTGTCACGGAGGCGGAGCAACAGCTCGTTCATCCGCTGGATGTCGTGGGGATGGAGGCCGATGGTGGGCTCGTCGAAGACGTAGGTTACGTCGGTGAGGGGCGAGCCTAGGTGGCGGACCATCTTGATGCGCTGTGCTTCACCTCCCGATAGGGTTCCGGACGGACGATCGAGCGAGAGGTACCCCAGGCCAATCTCCACGAACGACCGCAGCGTCTGCCGCAGCTTGGCGATCAGCGGCGCCACGGACGGCTCCTCGATCGAGTCGATCCATTCCGCCAGGTCGCTGACCTGCGGAAAGGCTTGAACCGAGCTGCACCTGGCCAAGCGCGGGTCGCTTCGCAGATGGTACTCGATCGCGAGAGGGGGACGGTGCGGCGGAGGTGTGGACGAGGCCAGGGAAGACCCCAAGGTCAAGTTGAGCGATCAGGAGGCCACACCTACCGGCCGCAGACCGACTCGCTCCAGGATCTCACGAATCCCGGCCCTTTCGCGTTCATGTGGCATCCGAAGAGGCGCGCGCGGAGGGCCGCCAGGCAGCCCGAGGAGATCCATCGCCGCCTTGACGCCCGGCACCCCGAAGGCACCCACGATGCCACGACTCGTCAGTGTCAGCCGTTCCTGGATTTCCCCGGCACGGGTGTGCTCTCCGTTCGCCCTCAGGGTGAAGACATCGCGGCACCATTCCGGCACCAGGTTCGCGTCCGCCACGATCCCACCGGCCGCACCGGCTTCGAGAGCCGCGTACAGCATGGTTCCGGTTCCCACGATGACGGAAAAATCGCGAGGGCACATCTCGACCAACTCGGCCAACGCCTTCAGATCGCCCCGCGAATCCTTGATCCCGATGATCTGTCCATGCTGCGCCAGCTCTGCCACGAGACCGTTCTTCAGCTCGATACCCGAGTACCCGGTCGGTATCTGGTAGATGACGACCGGTAGCGGGGAAGCATCAGCGACGGCGACGAAATGTTCGCGCACGGCTTCCGGCGTGAGTTGCGGCCGGTAGTACGAAGGTGGAGCGAGCAGAATGGCGTCGGCCCCCGCACTTGCGGCCGCCCTGGCCTGCCGGACAGCGCCCCTCGTCGATTCGGACCACACCGCCGCGAGCAGCAAGCGATCCGGCACGGCCGGCCGAACGTGCTCCAGCGCCACGGCCCGCTCGTCCTCGGCGAGAAGCGGGCCTTCGCCGGTCGTCCCGAAGAGCACCAGACCCGCGAGATCCGCGGCCGCGATGCGCCTCGCATTCCGCGCGAGGATGGAGAACTCCACATCACCCGTGCTGGGTGAGAACGGCGTTGTGATGGGAGCGAACACGCCCTGGAGTCTGATCATGGGACGAGGGGGCCTATGGTGATTTCCTACGTAGAGGGGTAGGCGACTTCCAGGCGGCACCCACCTGGATCGAATCACGCTCCTCAGGGTCGCCAATCCGTCGGAGCCGAACAGTTCCCCGCCGCAGAGGTCGATCCGGCGAGTACCGGACTGTTGCGGACGCTGGGGATGCGCTGTCCGGTGGATTGCCTCACTGCCTATCCTCCAAGATGCCGGGTGGGGGGCAGGCGTCAAGCGGCGGATCCTTCGGCGCGGCGATCTCCCCATCGACGCTCCGCAGTCGCCACCCGGAGGATCCCGGGGACCTCGATCATCGCAACACGCCACTGCATCTACCGGGTAGACTCTCCCGTCGCCCCTACGCACTCCCGCAGGTCGCCTGCCCGAAGACGCGGCTCATGCCCCCAGCACAATCCGACTACGCATTGCCCCCGTGATCGTTGAGGTTTCCGTCCACCGCCCCGCACTTCTTGCGCGCGTAGCGGGCGCAACGCAGCTTGGGCCGTTGCGTCTCGCATCCGTCATTCGCTGCCCCGCCGAGCGTTTCCACCCAGGTCAAGCCGACATGTCGAGCCGCCGTTCGGATGTAGCGTGGGAGCAGTTCGGTCGCGAGGACCCCTATTTCGGCGTCCTGAGCGACGACCGCTTCCGGCACGCCCGAACGGACGAGGCGGTACGCGACGAGTTCTTCAGCAGTGGCGAGGCACACGTAGAGCGGCTGTTCGCCGTCATCCGCGCCGATCTCGACCCCGCTTTCTCGCCCACCCGAGCACTTGACTTCGGCTGCGGCGTGGGTCGGCTGCTGATCCCGTTGGCTCGCCGTGTGCCGCACGTCGCCGGACTCGACGTCTCCGAGGGGATGCTCCAGGAGGCCCGGCGCAACTGTTCCGACGCAGGACTGGAGAACGTGACCCTCGTCAGGTCCGATGACGAGCTGAGTCAGCTTCGCGGCAGCTTCGACCTCATCCACTCGTTCCTCGTATTTCAGCACATCCCGGTGAGGCGCGGGGAGGCGATCGTGGAACGGCTCCTCGAGCGACTGGAGACCGGGGGGGTGGCGGCATTCCACTTCAGCTCCGGCGACGATCGGACCTTTGCGCGGCGGCTCGTCAACCGCGCACAGTCCTGGGTGCCCGGAGTTCATCAGATCGTGAACGCGGTCAAGGGGCGCCCGCTCGGGTATCCGCACATGGAGATGAATCGGTATCGAGTCGACCGGTTGCTCGAGCTGTTCCGCGCTGCTGGGTGCGCCCGCGTGAGCGTCCGGTTTACGTCGCACAGCTGGTCCCGGGGCGTGTTCCTGTTCGCGCGTCGGTTGCCCGAGCCGGAGTTCTGATGCGCGTGCCTCGCGGTCGAAGGTACGATCGGTGGCGTGATCCGCCGGAACATTTGGTGGGCCGGACCGATTACAAGTGAGGCGTGTCTTTCCGCGGGAGCGATGACCCTGCAGCGGCCCTCGCCCGGCTCCAGTGGCGCTCGCGGAACGCCGCCCGGCATGGTTCGAGCAGCGGCACGGCTTCCCGGCCTCGACCGGTTCACCACATCTCGCGGATCCTTCCGGCGAGGTCTCCCAACTCCAACGATGGCTCAGCCGACATGATCCGCCGGTTCGCCCGCTCCGCGCGCCTGATCGCCGCCTGTCTTGCAGTGACGGCGTGCAGCGACCTTTTCGCTCCGGCCGTCCCGGAGGGGGCAATCCAGCTCAAGCCCGTGCCGGCCGAGTACGAGGGTTGGTGGCGACTCGCGGAGCGCTGCTCGGGTACCCAGGGCGAGTTCGCCTTCGTCGGCTGGGGTGTCGTACCGGGAGTGTCCACGATCCCCGGGACCGATGGAGCGGTGGGTACCTACTACCGGAACTACCACCAGATCATCCTGGTGGAGCGTGGGACCCACGACGGCCACCTCGTCCGCCACGAGATGCTCCACGCGCTCATCCGCGTCGGCGGACATCCTCGTGAGTTCTTCGTGGAGCGCTGTGGCGGCCTGGTGAGCTGCGGCGGCCCGTGCTACGAGGAAGCGACGCAGACCGGCCCGCCAACCTCGAACGCCCCGATCGTCAGCACCCGGACGCTGAGCGTCCTCGCCGAGGTCTGGCCCGAGACGGTGAGCGAGAGCAGCGGGACCAACGGATGCGCCACGGTCGTCGTCCGTGTGGGCAACGCAGGCCCGGATACGGTCCAGTTCCGGATGTCGCGGGGGGGAACGGTCGCCTGGGCTGTGAACGGGCTGGAGAGCACGGGTGACGGGGGGCCGATGTTCATGGATGGTCTGGTCATCCTGGCGCCGGGTGCGGTTCGCAGTTACGCCTTCGACTGTCCCCGCCTTATTCAGGCTCTCGGCCCCGGCGAATACTTCATCACCGGCCGCGTCGGCAACAAGCGGAGTGAACCGGTGCCGCTGAGGATAATCCCCTGACCTCTGCGGAGGTTCAGCGGTGGGGCGGGAGATAAGGGTCGCGCTGCGATGCGGTCGGTGTCCCGACGGCGTATCGGCGACCAATGGTGCTGCCGCAATCCTATCGTCGGAGGCTCCTAATAATGCGACGTAGGTCCGTCTGCCGGCTCCTGACCATCTTCATCGCCATCACCTCGGTCGTGCCCGCTGTCGGCTTCGCCCAGCAGCCTCCCGCCGAGCGGGAGCGATTCCACATCTTCCTGCTCGCCGGGCAGTCGAACATGGCGGGGAGGGGAGACGTTGCGCCCGAGGACAGCATCGCCCATCCCCGCGTCTGGATGCTGGACAGGGAGATGCGGTGGGTCCCGGCCGTCGACCCGATGCACTTCGACAAGCCAATCGCGGGGGTCGGACCGGGCCGCAGCTTCGGGATCGCTCTGGCGGAGGCGGATCCCACGATCCACATCGGCCTTGTGCCAGCCGCGGTAGGAGGGTCTGCCATTTCGTCGTGGGTTCCGGGTGGCATCCATCGCGAGACCGACGCGTACCCCTACGACGAAGCCATCGCCCGAACGCTCGCCGCCCTGGAGGATGGTGAGCTGAAGGGAATTCTCTGGCATCAGGGCGAGTCGGACAGCAATCCGACGGCGGCTCCGCTCTACGAGGCCAACCTGCGCGAACTGATCGCCCGTTTCCGGGAGCGGCTCGACAGCCCGGAGGTGCCGTTCCTCATCGGGCAGCTCGGCCGATTCCCCGGGAATCCGTGGGGTGCGGGACAGATCCAGGTGGATGCCGTGCACCGCGCCCTCCCGTCGCAGGTACCGAACGTCGCCTTCGTGAGCGCCGAGGGGTTGACCGACAAGGGCGACGCGCTCCACTTCGACGCGGAGTCGGCGAGGGAACTGGGCAGGAGGTTCGCGGCGGCGTACCAGGCGATGATGCGAGAGCAGCGCGGCGAGCGGACGGAGTAGGGACCTTCGGGGCCGGGGATCGACCCGTCATTGGCCCGATCGGAGGCCGCTACCCTGTAAGGCGCATCCTGAACGGAAGAGCAGAGCGAAGGCGTGCAGTCGTCGCGAGTCGAGTCACCGAGAGCTCGCGCAGGCCTCGAGGAAGTGCGCCGCGGGGGATGGCGTACTCTCCATCCCCCAGGAACCAAGGTCCAGCGCCGCGATCTCCCTCCGTCAATTCATCCGCTGCTCCACGTAGCGACGGAAGTTGTCCAGGATCGCCTGCCACCCCTCGCGTTGAGCCTCCGGCGGGTACACGTTCTCCGCATCGAACGTCTCGATCACTCGAACGCCTCCCGTCGCGTCCTCGAAGCGGACCTGTACCTCCCGCCCGTCGCCCATGCGGTACTCGATCAGCTCCATCGGAACTATCCTGGTGTAGGTGCCCTCGAAGTCGAACCCCTCGCTGCCATCCTTGGCCTCCATCCGCGCGAGGAACTTTCCGCCCTCCCGCAGGTCGACGGTACTTCTGGGCGTGTGCCACGTTTCGTCCGCGGCGTTCCATCGCTGAATGTGAACCGGCCCATTCCAGGCTTCCCAGACTTTCTCGATCGGCGCCTTCACAACTGTTTCCACGGTGATCTTCACGGTATTCCTCCAGCGGGTTGATGATTCATTCCGTGAGTGGTCGATCGGGGCGGACGGATATCGACAGCACGTCGTGTCGGCGTCCGGTGGCGGCTTGGGCGTCGGTTCCGAGGGATGATCCAGCGGGCTGTCACTCCCAGCGATGACAGCGAAAGGTGCGGATTCGACGCAGTCTTACACCCCGGGGTCCAGCCCAGCCAATCAAATAGAGGGTTCCCCATAACTCGGCTGGCCTTTGCCTCCCCAGTCGCCTCCCGGGCAAGAACTTTTCCACCGATCCCTGCACGGCCGCGTCGGTTCCCGTCCCTCGGTGCCGCTTCGTGCTCCGGAAACGACAACGCGCCACCCCGGAACCCGGAGTGGCGCGTGCCGTTCGACCTCTGAACCGAACCTACTGCCGTACCAGGTTGTCCGGCAGGGTCAGCGCGACGAAGGACGCCGGATGTCCCGGTCCGGCGATCCCGATCACCAGATACTGCTTCCCTTCGTGCATGAAGGTGATGGGCTGGGACGACGTCGCCGCCGGGATCTCGATCGACGCGAGCGTCTCACCCGTCCGCTTGTCTACCGCGTGCAGGTACGGCCTGCCGCCTCGGCCCTCACCGTAGATCATGAGGCTTCCGGTGACCAACGGGTGGGCATGCGCCGATTGACCCGTGTTGGGCAGATCGACACCCTGCAGCAGCGGATGGTTCTTGATGTTGTCCGGCGTATCGCCGTTCGGGATCCACCAGAGGGTCTCACCCGTGTTCATGTCGATCGCCGTGATCCGGCCGTAGGGCGGCTTCGTGATCGGCAGCCCCTCGATGTTCGGCACGGCGCCCGTACCGCGCTGCCAGTCCGCGACGGTCCGGCCGATCCGGCCAGGCGAGCCGTCGTCTCGCTCGTTCGCGGGGATGAGCAGGTGCGAGGTGCACCGCGAGACGGACGCCACGTACAGGATTCCCGTCGCTCGGTCGAGTGCAGCGCCACCGGAGATGTTGGTCCCTCCCGTCGCGCTGGGGCAGGAGATGGAACCCTTCGGCGCGATGTCGTTCCCGCGATGGAAGTGCGGGGTGAACATCGGTCCGAGATAGTAACCCTCAAGCGCCTCGAGCGCCCTGCGCCGAAGCTCCGGGGTGAAGTCGATGAGGTCGTCCTCGCTGATGCCGTCGGGGAACTCCCACGCGATCGGCCGCACCGGAATCGGCTGCACCGGCGACGACTGCTCTCCCGGCACCGGTGACCGCGGAACCTCCCGCATCTCGATCGGATGAACGGGCTCCCCGGTCGCGCGGTTGAATGTGAACGCGAGCGTGTGCTTGGTGATCTGCACCAACGACGGCACCCGCTGCCCGTTGACGTTCAGGTCGACGAGCATCGGGGCGAACGGCATATCCCAATCCCAGATGTCGTGCTTGACGAGCTGGTAGTGCCAGCGGCGCTCGCCCGTCTGGATGTCGAGGGCGATGACGCTGTTTCCGAATAGGTTGTCGCCGGGACGATGACCGCCGTAGTAGTCGTTGGTCGGTGTCTCGGTGCCCAGGTAGACGAGGCCCAGCTCGGGATCAGCCGAGATCGGCGCCCACGCGGCGGTTGCGCCCGTGTACTCCCAGGAGTTGTTTCCCCAGGTGTCGTGGCCGAACTCGCCCGGCCGGGGGATGGTGTGGAACTTCCACTTCAGCTCGCCGGTCCGTGCGTCGAAGGCCAGGATGTCGCCCGGGAGGTTCTCGTTCCGCGTGGTGGCTGGGGCACCGCCATCCTGTAGCGCGCTCCCGACGATGATCACGCCATTCACGACCATCGGGGGCGACGCCGTGGTGATGTACCCGTCGGCGGGATCGGCACCCTGGTAAGGATCGTAGTCACCGACCCGATCGACGTAGCGGAGCATGTCCACCGTACCGTACTCGGCGAAGCCGGGGATATCGATGGGATGCCCGAAGCCCTCGAGCGGACGACCGGTCTCGGCGTCGAGCGCGTGGAGGAAGTAACCCGGGCTGGTCATGTAGACCACGCCCCGGCCATCGATCTCCGCGTAGGCTACACCCTTCCCCCAGTTCTTCCGTGTCGAGTCCTCCCAGCGCTTGGTGTGGGGCTCGCGGAAGGTCCAGAGAGTTTCGCCCGTCGCCGGATCGATCGCCACCACCGTTCGCCGACTACCCGCGTGCGTATAGATCTTCCCATTCACGTAGATGGGGATCGCGCGATTGATGTAGTCGACGCTCGGGCCGTAGTTGTCGGCTCGCCAGACCCACGCTACCCGCAAGCTGGAGAAGTTCTCGGCGTTGATCTGATCGAGGGGGGATGAACGTGTGGCGTCATAGCCGTTGCCCCAGTGGGGCCAATCGACGTTCTGCGCCGAAACGTCCGCCGCTGCTACTCCGGTCGCGACCAGGAGCCCAGCTACCGCCGTCCAGCCGTGCCGCCTTCGCAGCACGCATCGAGCACTGACTTCTTGCATCGGTTCTCCTCTCCTGTTGGGCTTCACGGCTCGTGCGTACTGCTACGTGGTAGAAGACGCGTGGCTCGCTGAAGAAACTGGGTACTGCTTCCGGGGGGCACCTGCCGACCGCTCGGCATGTCAGCCGAGGGATTCGGTGGGATGACCCGGGCGCCCGGAAGCGATACGGCGCCGCTGAGATCCCGGCTCAGCGAATCTGGCGTCGAGGGCTTACGGGGTCGCCCTACGGGTCCAACACTTATTCTCGCACCAAGATATGCCTTCGCGCAACGCCTGCGGCGGCCGCAGGTTCGGATGCGAGTGTTCGGTGAAGCGGGCGCGAGCGAGGTTCCGCCGCGACTTCGAACGGACTGTGAGGGGCGGGTCAGACCCGAACCGCCCGCATCGGCCGGGTTCCTCCTCAGCGCGATGCCAGAACCCTGCTCACCGAGCCCCTTCTTCCGGTGGGTCGTCCGGGGGGCGGCCAAGGAGCTCGATCGCCCGGCCCGCGATGTACTTCATCTGCTCCTCCCGCTCAGCCGCCCAGCGGGGGAGACGCACGGCGTTGTACGAGAACGATCCGATCGACATCGCGGCGAAGAGTGCCGCGAGAAAGGCGTCGGCGCTCGGGTCCGGGATGACCAGCAACAGCAGCGCGGTCACCATGAAGAAGACGCCGAGCAACAGCCCCGCAGGAGCATCGCTCTTCCGGGTTCCCATGCGCAGGCGGTAGCCTGTCTCCGTCGGCTCTACGACGAAATGCAGGTTCCCGTTTCGCCAGCTGCGCGAGTCGGCGGTCGAGCTCTCGCGCCCGTGGGCCTGGAACGTCTCCCGGATCTCGCCCAGCAGAATGTTCCATTCGCGATCCGTAGGCGGCCGGGGGAGGTCGATGCTCTGCCCGAGACCGACCGGGATGCCAAGGATCGTTCGCTGCGGGAGCCGTTGGCGCCCGAGTTCCAGGGCGGTCGCGGCGCGCACGATCTGCTCGGCAGGAATGCCGACTTCCGCGCCGATCTCCTTAAGCTCTGAAAGCGTCAGGCCGTTGGGGCCCGAGTGGTGCTCGGAGCCGGTCGCGGAGGATGCGGCCGACCGCAGGATCTCGGCGACCTCATCATCGCTGTAGCGGCGCTCTTCCATCGTGGTCGACCCCTTCCGCGACAGGGCTTACCCCGAATCGCCTGGAGGTAAAAGGCCTCAGGGTGCGTACGTCGAGATTAGTGATGCCGCTCGCCTCGAAAAAGAGGCGCACGCAATGGGACCGGTACCATCCGATCACGCTGCTTGGACGGATGGGGAGTGGCCTGTGCTCCGATGGTCCATGCTCCAATGATGCGCAACGCCTGCACCGCCTGGGGGGCGGTGGGAAGGTCCGTCTAGGCCGCTATCTCTTGGACCATTGCCTGCTCGCGGAGCGTGGGATCCCGCGGGCGGGAACGGGCGAAGCCAGCAGCCGTGCTCACGAGCGCTGTTCCCATACTCGAGCTATTCAGCGACGCGAGACCCTGGCTCGCCGCGAGTGAGGTGTCACGACGCCCGCGCCGCGACCACCCGCGCCCTGACGAACACCAGCAGCGGCAGCGCTCCAACTGCCGCGAAGCCCGCGACGAGCGGGTAGCCGCCCGAATCCATGACCAGCCCCGCCAAGGCGCCCGCGGAGGCCGCGGCGAGCCCCATCAGCAAATCCGAAAGCCCTTGGGCCGACGGGCGAACGTAAGGGTCGACCGACTCGCTCAGCAGCGTCGAGCCACCGACCATTGTTCCCGACCAGCCGAGGCCGAGCAGCGTCAAGCCGATCGCGAGCCTGGTCGTGTCGTGGCCCGCGGTACCGGCGACGAAGCACGCGACGAGCTGGAGCGCCGCGCCGCCCATGACCACCTGGTAGCGCCCGAGACGGTCGCTCAACCACCCGGTGACCGGCGCGAGCGCGAACATGCCCGCGATGTGGAAGCTCAACACGATTCCGACGATGCGCAGCGTGTGGTCCGCGTCGTGCCCCGCGTCCATGATGTGGACCGGGGTCATCGACATGAGTCCCACCATCACCAGGTGCCCGACGGCGGTCGCGATGATGCCGATCGTCGCCGCAGGGCTGGCGCGCACTGCGGCGAGCCCCGCCCACATGCCGGGCCTGGCGGTCTGGGTTACCGCCGCCCGGCCCGACGTCCCCTCGGCGGAGCGCGCCAGGATCAGCGGGTCCGGCCTGAGAAACACCAAGAGGAGCACCGCGGCCAAAACGAACACACAAGCCGAGAAGACGAAGGGGCCCGCGAGCGTCGGGACTCCATGGCTTTGGACCGCGCGCCCGGCGACCGGAGCGAGGTTCGGGCCGGCCACCGCGCCGATTGTCGTCGCCCAGACAACCAATGACAGATCGCGGCCGCGCCGCCGGTCAGTCGCCAGGTCGACTGCCGTGTAGCGAGCCTGCAGCCCGGCAGCCGTGCCAGCACCGAACAGGAAGAACCCGCAGAAGAGGAGCGCGACGACGCCCAGGACAGTCGCGGCCACAATCGTCGCGGCTCCCAGGGCGGCAGCGAGATACGTGGCCGACAGACTGGGCCGACGTCCATGTCGATGTGTGATCCGCGTGGCGGGGATGGCCACCAGTGCTCCACCGACCACTGCCGAGCTCTGGGCGAGCCCGGAGTACGCAACGCCGGCCATCTCTGTCGCCAGTAGGGCCCCGACCGAGAAGCCGATACCCATCCCGATGCCGCCGAGCACCTGCGTCGCGAACAGAAGCCCGAGCGTGCGCCGCTGCGCTGCCTCGCGGGCGGCGACGGTGGGTGACAGGGCGGACGGAGCCGCCGCGACTTCGGCTTCCAGGTCCATCGGATAGCGGTCCCGGTCGGAGTTACTCAATGATTGCCGCCCGAAGTCTGGCGACCGGGCCAATGCAGGGCCAGGGGATTTTGCACCATGCGGGGCCGACCGTGCGAACGAATAGGACACCCGGCCATCCCGGCACTAGCTCGTGATCTCTGGCGCGGCTTTCGCAGCGCAGAGGGGACAACCTACCTGTCGTCCGCCATCGCACGTCATCCGATGGAGGCAGCCATGTCAGATTCCGCCTCGCCGCCCCTGTACCACATCGCGATGTTCAGCTTCAGCGGTACGGAGACGGCCGCCGACGTACTCCGCGCCGTCAGCCACGACCCGAAGTTCGGAACCTGTGAAATCGAGGCCAAGGCGGTGGTCGTCCACCACCCGGTCGGGAGGGTCGAACTGCACGAGAAGGGCGGCGCGGCAATCGGCGCGACCTTCGGTCTCGTCGGCGCGGGGATCGTCGGGGTCGTGACCGGGCCCGTCCTCGTGCTGGCCTTCCTGGCGCTCGGAGCGATCGCGGGAGGGATTGCCGGCCACTTCGTCGCAAGGGTGCTGCCGAAGGAAGACCTCGAGGAGATCGGGGAGTCCTTGCCACCCGACAGCTCGGCGGTGCTGGCTATCGTGGACGCGGAGCACGCGGAGTGCCTCGTCGACCTGTTCCGCGAGCGCGGGGCCCGGGTGCTTGACGTGCCGGTGGAGACGGATCTAGAGGACGCGATCCGGGAGGGGATCACGCATCACGTCACCCGGGCGTAGGGCGCGTGACGTGAGGCTGGGATGGCTGGACTGGCATGCCCGTGCGCCGCTCATCCGCTAGTTGTTGCCGCGAACCGGAGCCGAGCGGCCTCGATGGCCCGCCGGCGGGTCCGCGTTCCGCTCGGGGCCTCTTTCGAAGTGTTGTCCGTCCAGCGTCCTGCGGGCGGGCAGTCGCTTCCGATGACTAACGGACAGGGACCGGGCCCTTCCAGCCGTACATGCGACAGGCTGACAACCCTGCGGAACTTTCAGTCCTTGCGCCGCACGTGCCGGACTGGCGTATGGCCGGCCTCCGCAGGGTACCGGCGGCCGTCGGCCGGCACGGTTGCGTGCCATCAACCTTCACGATTCTGTCATGCCTCGTCGGGTGCTGCTGTCCTGGAGCTCCGGGAAGGATAGCGCGTGGGCGCTGCGCCAACTGCGGGCCGATCCGGATGTCGAACTGGTCGGGTTGCTGACCACGCTGAACTCGACGCATGACCGGGTCGCCATGCACTCGACCCGCCGTGCTATCGTGGAGGCTCAGGCGCGTGCGGCGGGACTGCCCCTCCAGGTCATCCCTCTTCCCTGGCCATGTTCCAACCAGGTCTATGAGCGCATCATGACCGAAGCGATCGAAGCGGCGCGGGAGCGAGGCGTGACCCACGTCGCCTTCGGCGACCTCTACCTGGAGGACGTCCGGAGATATCGCGAGCAGCAGCTGGAAGGAACAGGGATCGAGCCGCTCTTCCCCTTATGGGGGGAGCCCACGCCGGAGCTCGCCAGGCGAATGGTGGATTCGGGGATCGAAGCCGTTCTCACGTGTGTTGACCCCTCCAGGATCCCGGCCACGTTCGCGGGCCGGAGGTTCGATCACGCGCTCCTCGACTCCCTACCCGACGACGTTGACCCGTGCGGAGAGAACGGCGAGTTCCACACCTGCGTGCTTGCGGGCCCGATGTTCACTCAGCCGATCTTCGTCGCGCCCGGTGAGGTGGTCGAGCGTGATGGCTTCCATTTCGCCGACTTGGTGATCGATAACGCTGGCGACACCCAATCCGACGCGTCGCCCCGTCGCGCCGCCGGAATGTAGGCAGGCGCGGCCGATGGCCGTCACCGATGATGGAAAGCGAAGGGCGATCACGAGAGAATCGCGACCGCCCTTCGGTTTTCACATCCTCGCCGAAAGCGGCCGGGTGGTAGATCCCGCCCGTCCCGCGGTCCCCTGACGCAGCCCGTCTTCCGCAGCGACGGGATCAGCTCACCCGCCCGGCCGTTATAACTCCGGCGGCGGTGGTGCTTCCACCCCTCCCTGCGGCACCTGCCCGCCGGCCGTCCACACGAGGGCGTTCAGCAGGAAGCGCCGGAGGTTCTCGTGCAGGTGCATGTTGTCGTGGAAGTCGAGGCCGCCGTAGACGAAGCCGCGGCCGCCATCCGGGCGCTCGTGGGCGAAGGCGATCACCTGCGGGCCGTTCGTGTTGTTCGTCGGTGTGCCCAGCAGCAGATCCGTCCGCCGCGGATTGTACGGGAGGAAGTAGCGGGAGTACATCTCCTCGCGGAAGCTCCAGGTGTCCACTCCGCGAAGGATCTGGTGCTGCGGCGCCAGCACGCTCACCGACCAGGTATCCACCGGATTCTGTGATGCGTAGGGGATCCAGGTGCCGCCCAACCAGCTGTCGAAGACCCGGCGGCCGGCCCAGTTGTCCACCCACATCGTGTAGTGGAAGACGGCCACTCCGATCTGGTTCTCCCTGACCACCTGCTCGAGCTCACGGATGTAGGCCGTGGTCTCCTGGTCGTAGGTACGACCGTCGTGCTCGGCCGCCTGCTGGAAGAGCACATGGGTCTCGTTCGGTTGCCAGTCCCCGCTCGAGTGGAGGACGAGGAGGTCGGCGTCCCGCAGCACGTCGAGGTCGCGCGGCGCGCGCCCGATGAGCACCTCGGTCTGGATGTCGAAGTTCGTGAGGTTCGTGGCGTTCTCGAGCAGCCAGGCCAGCTCGCGAAGGTCCTTTTCGTACTCGTGCCGGCCCGGAGCGCCGTGGTCCTTCGGCCCCGCCAGGAACACGACCTTCATCGGCCTGACCTGCTGTTGCTGACGACCTTGCGGGCCCTGCGCGTTCGCGACGCCGGATGTCACCAGTCCCAGGAGCAGCGCGAGACCGGCCAGCCCGGCGACCCGCCGGAACGAACGATGGGAAGTGGCCATCTGTGGTGGACGGGCGATCATGACTCCTCGTCGGGGAGCAGGTTGGTAGGTGTACCGATTGTTTGATGGGTAACGCGATGACTCGGATCACGGTCGAGGGTAGGGGTCACGGGGCGAAATCGCAAGGGATCTGGAGGGGAGTCGGGGATGTGCGGCGGATGCCCGAGAACCTCTGTCGCCGATCGCCGTTCCACGATAGTGGAGGCGCATCGCGCTTTGCGGCGGAACCTTTCCCTGATCGGTTCTGCAGCGAAGCGGAAGGCAGCCAATACCATCGACAATTGGCCTGGCAGACCAGTCTCACCGTCCTCGAAGCATCCGAAGTGGCATGTTTCCACGTGTCGGAAAGTGGTCCCTCACTCCTTTGTCACCCCGAGCGCCGGCGAGAGGTCTGCACTTCATCGAATGCTGCCGTGTTTGGCAATCATCAAAACAGGCCGCCAGTAGCGTCGTTGCGCCCCTTCCTTGGTCGGTCTCCAGTCGGTGCGCGAGCACCGCGGCCCGCAGACTACTTCGGCGTCGTCGGTCGATAGTGGTGCATCCTTCACCACCGCCCGACGGCTACAGGATTATCCCTGGACGTCGCGGAAGCACGGCTCTGAGCGCGCTGTCGTCTGAGGTCGGTGTGACGCTCGACACCCCAGAATGCTTCCGTTTCAGCTCGGGTGGACCTATCCTAGTCGATA
>CAZJEH010000085.1:0-15870 GCA_964544905.1 uncultured Gemmatimonas sp. | reverse complement strand
GTTTTGACACAGTCTCCTGCGCCGGGATGACGATGGTGGTCTCGGTTGCACCCGACGCACACCAGGCCCGTGCGACGAGGGACCATCGGGCAGTTTTGACACGGCCTCCACGGGCAAGCATGCCAGCGATCGGATTTCTGCCTCAGTTCCAACGCCCCCATCTTCCGACCACGACAAACCGGAGGGACCGTGCCGCCAATCGAGCAAGCATGGGCGAAGAGCCTTACCCGACGTAAGGCGCTAATCGCGCTCGGGGGGATGTTCGCCGCCCCCGACGTCCTGGAAGGTCAGATCGATCCCCGGGACTTCCGCGATCACCGCCGCGCTCCCGGCATCGACGAGATGCGGGACGCGTACGATTTCGAGGAGATCGCCTACGCGAACCTGCCCCGCCAGATCTACGACTACACGGCGCAGGGCGCGAACGGCGAATGGACGGCACGGCGAAACCGGCACGCCTTCGACTGGGTCGAACTGGTGGAGCGGCCGGGAGTCACGCCGGAATCGGTCGACCCCTCGATCGAGCTCTTCGGCATCCGCATGAGCCACCCGATCATCGTCGCGCCGACGGCAACGATGAACCCGCTGCACCCGACTGGTGAAATCGGGATGTACCAGGGTGCGACGGCCGCCGGGGTGCTGATGGCCGTATCCCACAACTCGAGCACCCCTCAGGCAGACATCGCGGCGGCGGCGAACGGCCCGCGCTGGATCCAGATCTACCCCAGCCAGAACCTCGAGGCGACCCGCCAGCGCCTGGAGGTCTACATGGACGCCGGAGCACAGGCCATCCTCGTGACGGTCGATCAGCAGGCAGACCGTTACGATCGGCGGCTCCACAGCCGGCTCCTGGGCGGCAACGTCCCCGGGAGCGGAGGGGGCGGAGGCGGTCAGAACCGGCCGGCAACCTCCCTCACGGGCCCGGCCCGCTACCGCGTCCCCGTCCCCAACCGGATGTGGTACACCTGGGACTTCATGGAGCAGGTCCGGGACATGGTCGACGTCCCGGTGCTGATGAAGGGGCTGATGACCGCGGAAGACGCGGCGATCGCTGTCGAGCGGGGCTTCGACGGCATCGTCGTGTCGAATCACGGGGGACGCTCGCTCGACTGTGTCCCATCGACGCTGGAAGTGCTCCCGGAGATCGTCCGCGCGGTGGGCGGGCGGGTGCCCGTCCTCATTGACTCGGGGTTCCGCCGCGGGAGCGACGCGTTCAAGGCGCTCGCGCTGGGCGCCGACGCGGTCTGCTTCGGACGAGCACCCCGCTGGGGCCTCGCCGCGTTCGGGCCGGCTGGAGTTCAGCGCCTGCTCGAAACGCTGCAGGCGGAGCTGCGCGACGCGATGGCCAGAACCGGCCGCCGCACGCTTGCCGACATCGACCAAACTGCCGTGAGGACGGACTTCGCATGAACGAGACGAACGTCAGTCGCCGGAAGGCGCTTGGCCTCGCGGGAGCGGCCCTGGCGGGCTGCGCCGTACAGAGCACGACGTCCGGGAGCGGCGCCGGCGTTGAAGGGCTGACCTCGGCCGCTCCGCCGCCGAGGACGACCGTCGATCCCGATCGCCGGATCCGTTGGGCGCCGGGCGACGAGCTAGTCAACACGATGGAGTTCGAGGAGCAGGCGCAGCTGGTCCTGTCACCCCAACTGTTCCAGAGGATAGCCGGAGGGGATCCCGAGCCCTTCAACCGCCTCACCTTCCGGCCGCGGATGAACATCCCCACGCTGGACATGGATCTGGGCGTGGAGTTGTGGGGGCAGACCCTCTTCACGCCAATCGTGATCGGCCCGATCGCGGAGCTCGGGCAGTACCACGCGGAGGCCGAAGTGGCGTTGATCCGCGGTGCGGCGGAGGCCTATACGGGCGTGGTCGTCAGCAGTCGCTCGAGCGTGCCCTTCGAGCGCCTGGCCGGAGAAGAGGCCGCCCACCTCTGGTACGCGGTGTACGCCGAAGATGGCGCTGCCGAGCAGGCGCGGCGGGCGGTGGAGTCCGGGGCCGGAGTGGTGTTCATCACCGTCGGGCACAACCCCAGTACCGGTCGGCAGATGCCGATCGACTGGAGGCGCGTCGACTCGATCCGCAATGGACTCGACGTCCCCGTCGTCATCAAGGGCGTGCGAAACGCTGAGGAAGCGCGCGCGGCAATGGACCGCGATATCCAGGGGCTGGTCGTCTCCACACACGGATTGACGTCGGCCGACCCGGCACAAGCGCCGGTCCTGGTGCTTCCCGAGGTGGTGAGCGCCGTGGCCGGGCGGGTACCGGTGCTCCTCGACGGCGGGGTGCGGCGCGGCGCGGACGTGCTCAAGGCGCTCATCATGGGTGCCGACGCCGTGCTGATGGGGCGGCCGGCGGCCTGGGCCCTTGCTGCGTACGGTTCCGATGGAGTGCGCTGGATGCTCCAACTCGTCCAGGAGGAGCTAGCACGGAACTTCGGCATGCTCGGTGTGTCGCGTCCGGACCAGCTCACGCGTGACCACATCCGGATCCACCGCTGGGCGACCAGCTGAGAAGGGCTGCCACCCCCACCGGGAGCCCGCACCCGCGCAGATGGAACCACCAGCAATGCCCGACCAACCGGCACCACTTCCCGGCACGCTCAACGAGCGGAGGGAACGCGTGGTCCAGGCGCTTACGAAGCACTTCGCGAACGACCACCTGGACACAGTGGCCTTCGAGGAGCGGCTCGATCGCGTCTACGCCGCGAGGACGGTCGGAGAGCTGGAGTCCCTGCTGAGCGACCTCCCCGCCCTCCCCGGCACGGCAGAACCGGCCGGCCGCCAGCTGGCCCGCCCGGAAGACGTACAGCCGCGGCAGTACGTCGTGGCCATCATGGGTGGAGCCACGAGGAAGGGCGGATGGACACCGGCCCGGCGGATCGAGGTCGTGGCGATCATGGGCGGCGTCGAGCTTGACTTCCGCGAGGCCAGGTTCGCCTCCGGCGTCACGGAGGTGAACGTCATAACGATGATGGGGGGCGTCGAGGTCATCGTTCCGCCGGACATCCGGGTGGAGTGCCAGGGGATGGGATTGCTGGGAGAGTTCGAAGGGGTCGACCAGGAGGGAATGGGCGGACCGGGTCGGTCGACGTTGCGGATCACCGGAGTCGCGATCATGGGTGGCGTCGAAACCTCGGTGCGGCTCCCGGGAGAGAGCTTGAAGGACGCGCGCAAGCGGGTTCGCGCGGAGCAGCAGCAGAAGCCAGGAAAGAGGTGACGAACGCCCTCTGCGCCTCCGTTGGTTCCGAAGGTCGAAGTGTGCTCGCCCGAAGGTGTAGGCGAAGCTGTGGAGCTGGCATATCACTGCCACACCGACTCCCGTTCGAAGCAGTGCTCCCTTGCGGTCCCGCTGGTCCACGCGGAGGGTCTGGGAACCCAGGCCCGCCGTTTGCTTGAAGTTGCAGTTCGGAGACGCTATATTCGCAGAATTGAAGGGGAGTAGCCACGCGGGAGAGACAACCCGCGATGTCGGGTCGTCAATACTGCGCCGCGAGGCGCACGGTCCGACGGGTCGTTCTTCGACTGGGCGAGACCTTCGCAAGGACTGGATGGAGATCCGGGACGCGCGAAGGCTCGCCCTTCGCGCGTTGGCGCACCGATAGACCGGAAGGACAACATTGAGTCAGATGTGGCTGTGGATAGGGTTCAACATCTTCGTACTGGGGATGTTGGCCATCGACCTCGGGGTGTTCAATCGCCACGCGCACGTCGTTTCGCTGAAGGAGGCAGCGCGCTGGACGGCCATCGTGGTCGCCACCGCATCTGTCTTCAACGCGATGATCTTCTGGTCGAGGGGAAGCGAGTCCGGCCTCCAGTTCACGACCGGCTACCTCATCGAACTGGCGCTCTCCGTCGACAACATCTTCGTCTTCATCCTCATCTTCTCGTATTTCCAGGTCCCCGCGAAGTATCAGCATCGCGTGTTGTTCTGGGGGATCTTCGGGGCGCTGGTGATGCGGGGAGCCATGATCGGGGCCGGGGCGCTGCTGATCGAGCGGTTCCACTGGATCATCTACGTCTTCGGGGCGTTCCTGGTCTACACGGGCATCCGGATGGCCGCCCACGACGACATGGACATCGAGCCCGAAGCCAATCCCATCCTGAGGCTCGTTCGTAGGTTCGTTCCGGTCAGCCCTAGCTATGATGGTCAGAAGTTCTTCACCCGGATACCATCCGGGAAGGTGATGCGGCTCGCCGCTACGCCCCTATTCATCGTACTCGTACTGGTAGAGACCACCGACGTCATCTTCGCGGTAGACTCGATCCCGGCCATCTTCGCGATCACCACCGATCCGTTCATCGTCTATACATCCAACGTCTTCGCTATCCTCGGGCTGCGCTCGCTGTACTTCCTCCTCGCCGGGGTGATTCACAAGTTCCACTTCCTGAAGCTGGGCCTGTCGGCGGTGCTGGTATTCGTGGGCGTGAAGATGCTGGTCACATACTTCGACTACCACGTCCCGATCGCGCTTTCGTTGGGAGTGGTCGGCGGAGTCCTGCTCATCTCAGTGGTGGCCTCGCTGATGTTCCCGAAGGAGGCGGAGGCCCAGGATCCGGCGGCGTACCCGCTCGAGCCGCCGGCCGAGTCCGCGATTTCCAGGATCGACTCGGGGGAGAACGGCTGAGGGCGCCGGTGGGGCGCTCCCTCGGCAGTTGAGATCCCGTTGGGAGTGCTGGAGCCCAGACGCGCTCCCATCCTGAAAAGCCCATCGGTGCGGATGGTTGCTGGATCCAACCCTATTTAGAGTGGGTGCTGCTCCGGCAGGTCAGCATGCCTTCACGCAGCGGTCGGTACTCGGCTCAAGTCAGCGAACCCGTCGCGTTTCCGTTGACAAGAATGGCGAATCTGTCCGAAGGGGAAGGCGCACGGCTGAGCACTCGATTCAGCCCACCATCCTCGCTATCCGCACTCGTGTTTCCTCGGGGATGGTCATACCTGGCCGAGCGGCCGCCTGCCCCAACTGTTCCCTGCGGACACGCGAAGGACTCCGGCAACGATGAGATGCGGCAGGTCGCCCCTCATCTGGTTCTGCCCGACACCTCGCCCGCCCCCCGCCCTTCCGGTCGGCTTCCGTTCGTGAGCCAGCATCGTGCACCCGCTGCGCGAGTTCTCTCTTCGTTGCGCCGAAGACCTCGAAGGTCCGTATGGTGTTTCCGCCTCATCGAGGCCGGTGAGCCTTCCTGAGTCCTCCTTCCTCCTCAGATCCCGACGCGTTCCGGCAACACGCGAAAGACCCCGACAACGATGAGCCGCGGGGTCTTTCCTGTCCGACAACAACCAGAGAGGGCCAGACGGAATCGGTGATGGGATCAGCCGAGCACGTCAGAGCAGCATCAGCACGATCACCGCGATGACCGGCCCCACGAGCACCATGGACATGCCCCACCGGAAGAGAAGCGATTTCAACCGCGGCCGGTCTTCCTCGGCGCCCGCGGCGATGACGAGCGCACCTGTCGTCGAGAAGGGCGACACGTCCACGATCGATGCGCAGACGCCCATCAGGCTCATCAGAGCCCAGCCTTCCACCCCGCCGGAGACGGCCAGCGGCACTGACATCGGGACGAGCGCCGTGAGGATACCCGCCGTCGAAGCGAAGGCCGATACCAGCCCTGCAACGATGCAGACAACGAAGGCTGTCGCCAGAGGCGAGCCGACGGTCATTGCGGCGTTGCCCAGCATGTTGATGGCGTCCATCTCCTGGAGGACACCCACGAAGGTGACGATCCCGCCGACCATGAAGATCGTCGGCCAGTCGATCCTGCGGATCCCTTCGAGTCCCTGCGCGGGATACAACAGTGCGAGGAAGGCACCCAGCCCGAGGGCGATCACGCCGATGTCCGGCCGCAAGCCCACGGAGAAGCCGATGACGACGGAAACCACGAGGATGAGGATGCACGCGAGCGTCACCCACTGATGGGATTCGAACCGCCCGGGCGCCTCCTCGGCAACCGGCTCGCCCGCCGCGTCGGCCACGGTCGTCGCGACGTTCCGGCTCGGGAAGATGAACGTGGCGGCGGCGAGCAGGATCACGTTGGCGACGAACGCGACACTCAGCAGCGTCAGGGGATTGAGGTCGACTCCAACTTCGCTCGCGACCGTCACAGTCACGATGCCGAACAAGCTCGTCGGAGCGAATCCACCTGTACTCATGCCGGAGTTGAGGGCGACACCCATCACCATGGGGTCGACTCCCGAACGACGCGCGGCGGCCATCGCGAGCGGGATCATGACGTAGCCCGCCTGTGACGAGCCCATCGACGCCACACCGGCCGTGATCAGGAAGATGAGGTACGGAAGCAGACCTCGTCGGTCGCCGACCCTCGCGATCAGATGATGGATGAGGAGGTCGACAGTCCCGTTGCCCTTGGCGATGCCGAAGAGGTACGTGACGCCCGCGATGAGGACCAGGATGTTGATCGGGAAGCCGTCCAGCACGTCCGCTACGGGCATTTCCGCCATCCACACGCCCACCGCGACGGCAGCGGGAATCATGAGGACACCTAGATGGATGTTGCGGAACGTCGCGACGGCGAAGACTGCAGCGAAAATGACGATCGCCAGTGCGGGAGAGTTCATTAGCTCCTGTCGGTGGGTTTCAACGCGCGGGCAGTTGTCCTATCTGGTTCACCGGCCATCGCGGCACAAAAAAGCCCCGCTGGGTGCCGCGAGACCGCCGCCCGAAATCGCGTTCAGTTGGTCAAGGCGGCGAACACCCGTCGCCCCGTTATCCTCAGATCTCGTTCGAGGTGAGAAGCGTGGCGGGTGCGATCACGCCCCGATCGATCGGGGTGAGTCACGCAAGAGGCCACCGTTACCTGTCGGGTGGCGCATCAGATGCGGTAGGCTCGCTGAACCGTCTGTCAACCATAACGTGTGTCACCGGTAGCCGACCGCGACGGGGTCACCATCGGCGAGGGCGCTGAGTGCGCCGTCGTCGCTCGCGATCACGTCGAGCGGCTCTACCGTCTCCTGCCGCGCCAGCTCCAGAACAACGCATGCGTAGCCGAAGAAGGCCAATCCGACCGCGGGGGCGCGGGCCCAGCGCGGACGGCATTCGAACCAGCATACACGGGCCGCGATACCGAGCATCGCCGATTCGTACGTTATCCAGACGAGGAAAGATCCACGCGTCGGCGAGGACCACCGGTACCCACTCGAGCGTGACTGTCGGACCCGAAGGCACCATGATTAGCACGGGGGACAGGGGCATGGCAAGTCGGCGCTTCGACATGGCCCGGACCCAGGGCGAACCAGACAGCCTCAGAGAAGCCCATGCGGAACTCGTTGTTATGCCACCATGGGACTCGTACGTTTCCGACTTCGCCCAGCGGCTTTCCCGATTGCTTTCGACACGACGATGACCTGGACCGGGATTGCATTGGATCGAATGGACGTCCTGAATCATCGATAACCGGGCCGGGTCGGGCTGCCCGCATTGCCGCCCGCAGGAGCGCTGCAGAATGAAACCTCGCGTCACCGTGATCACGCTCGGCGTGGACGACCTCGACCAGGCCTGCCGATTCTACAGGGACGGTCTCGGCTTGCAAACGGACGGAATCGTCGGGACGGAGTTCGAGCACGGCGCTGTCGCCTTCTTCCGGCTGGAAGGCGGTGTCATGCTCGCGCTCTGGCCTCGCAGCAGCATTTCGCACGACTCGGGCGTTCCCGTCACCCCCCCGTCGCCGACGGATTTCACGCTCGGCCACAACGTCGCCTCGCGCGAAGAGGTCGACCGAGTGATGGCGGAGGCTGCGGCGGCTGGCGCGTCGGTGATCAAACCCGCTGCGGATACCTTCTGGGGCGGTTACGCCGGGTACTTCCAGGACCCCGACGGGCACCTGTGGGAAGTCGTGTGGAATCCCCAGATGCGGGTTGATTGAAGGCGCGTCTTGGAGGTTCGAACTACGGCTGATCAGTTCGGAGGACATCAACTCATCGGCAGACGAGGCCGACGGGCGGCACCTCGCAGGCTGATCACCGGGTTGCCGGAGTCCGACACCCCTTCCGTCCCGCCATGGCCCGTGGTTTCCGCCATGGCGACGCTGCCGGCCAACCGATCCGTCGCGGATGCTCCAGTACGGTGCCGGCTCCAGGAACCGCGATCCCATCCACGGTGTCTCTGGCTTCTTCGCGGACCCTCAGAAGACACAGATGCGGCGACCATGATTTCCGTCTCCAACATCGCCAAGTCGTACGGCGATCGGACGCTCTTCTCCGGCGTCTCGTTCCAGCTCAACGAGGGTGAGCGCTACGGTCTCGTCGGGGCGAACGGCTCCGGGAAGACGACGCTGCTCAACATCCTGAGCGGTGACATCGAGGCGGACGGCGGCTCCATTTCGATCCCCCGCTCGGCTCGGCTCGGCGTGCTCCGGCAGGACCAGTTCCTCTACGGGGACGAGGAGATCCTGAGCGTTGCCCTGCGCGGCAACGCCGAACTGTGGGAGGTCATGCAGGAGCGGGAGGCCCTCCTCGCCAGGGCCCACGAGCATTTCGACGCCAACCGGTTCTCCGTCCTCGAGGAGGCGCTCCAGCGGCTTGATGGATACAGCGCCGAAGCCCGGGCCGCCGCCATCCTGGAAGGGCTCGGTATTCCGGAGGAGAGCCACCGCCAGTCGCTCTCGACGCTGTCCGGCGGTTTCAAGCTGAGGGTCCTCCTCGCGCAGGTCCTGGCGAGCTCGCCCGACGTCCTGCTGCTGGACGAGCCGACCAACCACCTCGACATCCTGTCCATCCGCTGGTTGGAGAAGTTCCTGCGCGACTTCCCCGGACCGGTCGTGGTCATCTCGCACGACCATCGATTCCTGGACAACGTCGCCAGCTGCATCCTGGACGTGGATTACGAGACGGTGACCCTCTACCGCGGCAACTACACGGCCTTCCTCGAGCAGAAGCGATCGGAGCGGGAACGGCGGGAGAAGGAGCAGGAGGCGCGGCTGAAGGAGATCGAGCACCACCAGAAGTTCGTGGACCGCTTCCGGGCGAAGGCGAGCAAAGCGCGTCAGGCTCAGAGTAAGCTCAGGCTGATCGAGAAGATGGCCGAGGAGCTGGAGGAGCTGCCCGGAAGCTCGAGACGGTACCCGCGCTTCCGCTTCACGCAGCGGCGCCCCAGCGGCAAGGAGGTCCTCAAGGTCGCCGGCATCCGAAAGTCATTCGGGGGACGAGAAGTGCTCCACGGCGTCGACCTGGAAGTTGCCCGCGGAGACCGACTGGTGATCATGGGCCCGAACGGGATCGGCAAGTCGACCCTGCTGAAGATCATCATGGGCCGGATCCCCGCGGATGCCGGCAAGGTCGAGTGGGGGTACGAAACACATCCCGGTTACTTCGCCCAGGATCACCACGAGGAGCTGGGGGATTCCGATCGCACAGCCGAGGAGTGGCTCTGGGACTTCTGCCCCGGGAAGGACCGCGGGTTCGTGCGGGCCCAGCTCGGATTGATGCTCTTCACCGGAAGCGACGGCGACAAACGGCTCAGCGCGCTGTCCGGCGGTGAGGCCGCGCGGCTTATCTTCAGTCGACTGTCCCTCGAACAGCCGAACGTACTGGTGTTCGACGAGCCGACCAACCACCTGGACCTGGAGTCGATAGAGGCACTCGTCGCGGGGCTCCATGCCTACGATGGGACTCTGATTCTTGTCTCGCACGACCGCTGGTTCGTGAGCCAGCTCGCCACGCGCGTCGTTGAGATCACGAAGACGGGGATTCGCGACTACCGGGGGACCTACGAGGAGTACGTGCACGCCTGCGGCGACGACCACCTCGACGCCGATGCCGTCGTGCTGCGGGCAAGGAAGGAAGAACGGCAGAGTCGGAACCGCGACAGTGCCGAGCGAACGGCCTCCCGTGGGAAGCAACGACCCCACGCCGGTTCCCGGAACGGTGATCGGGCCCAGCGGAAGCAACTCGAGACCCGACGCGACGACCTTCTCGGGATGATCGAGGCCCTCGAGGGACGGGTGGCCGAGATCGATCGGACGTTCACCAGAGACGACTACTTCGTGGTGACCCCACCCCACGAAGTGACTGCCCTCCAGGCCGAGCGCGAAGCCGCCCAGCGCCGACTGGAAGAACTCGTGCGCGAATGGGAGAGCGTCGAGATGGAGCTGGACGGGGTGGCGTGAGCCAGGCGGCTCACGCCACACGCGTGATGATCAGGCGGGCGGGACGTTCTGGTTGAACCGGAACAGGTTTTCTGGATCGTAGCGCCCCTTGATCCGCCGTAGTCGGTCCCAGGTCGCGCCTGCATACGCCGCCCGAACCCGGTCCTCCCCTTCGTTCCCCATGAAGCCGACATAGCCGCCGTGCTCCCCGGGCGCGATCAGCTCGGCCAGCCGGTCCGCCCATTGCTGGTGGATGGCGACCTCCTCGACGTTGGGGAACGCGGCTCCGATGTTCACCAGCATTCCGCGACTGCGGTGCGGAAAGGCGGTATCGTCCGATGGGACTCTGGCGACAGCTCCGCCCAGGACGCGGAACTGCGCGACCCGCATTGGAGCAGTCGATGAAAGAAGCTCTTCGATGATCCCGCCGATCGAATCCGACGCGACTGAATCGGCGTACAGCGAGTGCATCGCCACCGCGGCCGGGTGAGGTGGGCTTACCTCGCCTTCGTAGATCGAGGCGAAGGGCAGGGCCGAGAGCCTCTCGAGGATGGGTTTCGCGAGGCTGCGGAAGGGCGCCAGCGCGCGTTCTCCCGCGGCAGGGTCACCCGCGTAGACGAGAATCGCCATCACGACCGGCTTGCCGTGGTGCTCCGCGGGGATGAACGGCATCGGTGGCGCCGGCGCCAGGTTGATCATGCCGGCCAGTTCCTCCGGGGCGGCGACCGCCTCCTCGAGGAATCTGGCAACCACTTCCGGGCTGGCCGGGAGCATGATCATGCCGCCATACGTCATCGGGACTTCGTGCAGCCGGTACTGGAAGCGGGTCACCACACCGAAGTTGCCGCCGCCTCCTCGAATCGCCCAGAACAGGTCCGGCTCATTCTCCCGGTCCACCCGGAGGGCCCTCCCGTCCGCCGTGACCACGTCGGCGGCGAGCAGGCTGTCGATGGTCAGGCCATACTTCCGGTGGAGGAAGCCGATGCCTCCGCCGAGGGTGATTCCGCCGATCCCCACCGAGCCGGTATCCCCGAAACCGGTCGCCAGGCCATGTTTCCCCACGGCAGAGGTGTACTCGCCGGCCGTCAACCCGGCGTCTGCCCAGGCGGTCCGCCCTTCGGCGTCGATGTCGAGCCGCCGCATGGAGGACAGGTCAAGGACGATTCCGCCGTCGCAAGTGCTGTGACCGGCAGTACTATGTCCGCCGCCTCGCACGGCGAGGGGGAACCCCCGCTCACGCGCGAAGGTCACCACCCGCGCGACGTCTTCCACGCCGGCCGGCCTGACGATCGCCGCCGGCCGCCGGCTGAAGCCGAAGTAGAAGAGGACGCGCGATTCCTCGTATCGGTCGCTTCGCGGATCGATCACCTCACCGCGCAGCGATTTTCGAAGATCCTCGATCGCCCTCGGCTGTCTCGCGGTCGCAGTTTCGCTCATCGGTCTCCTCCCTGGTTTGATCGGCCGATGAATATGGCGACGTCGACGGCGGGCGACACCGGGTCCGCGGAAGGAAACCGGCCTGGCCTTCCGTACAGGGGGTTGCCGGTCGGAAGGGCAGGCCGGATGTGGCCTTCTCCAGCTGTGCCGGACTCAGTTCGCCGTCGGAGGCTGCATCGTCGCGCCGCTCGCCGGCGCGGGCTCCGGAACGATGTTGTTCATCCGGAACAGTTTGTCCGGGTCATGTCGGGCTTTCAGCCGAGCCAGGCGCGGGTAGTTCCGCCCGCAGGCGGCACGCGCGAGATCGCCGTCACCCTCTCCCAATCCCGGGAAGCCCTGGAACGACGGTAAAGGGTGGCGGAAACGTGAGCAACCCTTTTCAGGGAGGAGCCGACGTCACCCCTCCAGGACCAGCCCTTCGCCGAGGTAGACGCGAATGTGCGGCCGCGCGATGCCCAGTCCAACCACAACCGGCGTGACGATGCGCTGGATCGCTCGCGCCGTGTTCACGTCCGGTTGCGCGCTGTCCCGGAGATAGGCTTCCCCCTGCTGCCGGAGTGCGTCGCCCAGCAGTTGGACCGCTCGGCGCTCGGCATCGCGCGCGGTGGTCGCCGCCCTCGCCCACCCGGTGCGGGTTTCCACCTCCAACCGGGAGAGGTCCGGCTCCACCGAGAACAGACGGACGAGCGGCATGTCGATCTCGATCGTGTCACCGCGAGCGCGGATCATCTCGGGTCGCAGGTCGTCGACGTCGAACCCGTACGAAACCCTCCCGGGGACCCGGACAGTGGCCGTCGTCGTTCCGAGCGAGAGGTCGAGTAGGTCGGGCAGCAACACGCGAGTGTTCATGCTCCGAGCAGCGGCCGAGAGTTCGACGTACCCGGTGATCAGAAATGCCGTGTCGGCCTCCGCGCGCACAGCGGTACGGATCGCGTCGCTAACCTGCGTTTCCGTTATGCGGGGCAGCGAAGGGCCCGCTCGGAAGAGCAGTGCGATACCGATCACGAAGGCGATCATCACTGCGAACAGGGCGATGCCGGCTCTCTTCATGACTCGTCTGCTCGGTTGGGTGGGGTAGGTGACGGGTGATGGGGAAGAACCGGTTTCGAAACGCGCCTACTTGCGACCGTACCAGCCGCAGAGTCACGTCGCCCACCGCGGAAACCCGCGCCGCAGGAGGGGCCCTCCCGGCTGACTGTCGCGGCATCCACACCAGAGATTCCCGCACTCCCTGCGGGCTGCAGACTCCGCACCGGAGTCCTGTGGCCTCGTCCCGACGTTCTCCCGTCCACCATCCTCGCCGCGCGGGAGTAAACCCTTATATTGCTCCAGGCGGTCGTTTGGGGCCGCCGGGGTGACGCAGCCGGCAACCCCGGCCGCTCCCTTCGCTCACCAGAGCCCGGAGCCGATGATGCCAACCTCCGTCTGCGTTCTCTGCTCGATGCTGGTCCTCACGCTCGCTGCGGTGCCCGCGGCTTGCCAGCAGTCCGGAGCCGCCCCGCGTCCGGAGGATACCGAGATCTGGGAACCGGTCCCGCCACTTGTGACGGTGCCTCCGATGCCCGGCCCCGCCCCGGTCCCTTCGGATGCCATCGTCCTGTTCGACGGCACGAACCTGGACGAATGGGTGAACACCCGCGACGGCCGCCCCGCCGGCTGGCGCGTCGCCGACGGAGTGGTGACCGTCGACAAGAGCGTGGGTAACATTCGCACCCGCCGCAACTTCCGGAACTTCCAGATCCACCTGGAATGGCGCGTCCCGGTCGGGACGACGGGAAGCGGCCAGTCGCGCGGCAACAGCGGTGTCTTCCTCGCCGCCCTCGGCCCGGGCGACAGCGGGTACGAGGTGCAGATCCTGGACTCGTACCAGAACGAAACGTACGTCAACGGGATGGCGGGGAGCGTCTACAAGCAGTCGATCCCGCTCGCCAACCCCACCCGGCCGCCGGGAGAGTGGCAGGAATACGACATCATCTGGACCGCGCCCAGGTTCGCTGCGGACGGAAGCCTCGAGGCACCTGCCCGCGTGACGGTGTTCTTCAACGGCGTGCTCGTACAGAACGACTTCGCCCTGCAGGGTCCGACCATGTACATCGGCACTCCGAGATACGAGGCGCACGGACCAGCGCCGATCATGCTGCAGGCCCACGGGGACCCCAGCCCACCGATCAGCTTCCGCAACATCTGGGTGCGGGAACTCCCCTGACGGATGGTTCCCGAGACGGAACTGCGTGATCGACTTGCAATCGATCGCACCAGGCTGGCGAACGAACGGACGCTTCTCGCCTATGTGCGAACCGCGCTGGCGCTCGTGGCGGCTGGCGCGGGATTGCTCCATTTCGTCGACACGACGCCCGCGAACATGGCGGGGATACTGTTCATCGCCCTCGGGACCATGACCTTCCCGCTTGGACTATGGCGCTTCCACCAGTTTCGGTCGGCGCTCGAGCGGCCGGCCGGCACCTCCTCGCGCTCACCGCGCTGATCCACGTACGCACCGGGATCCGCCGCTTTCGAACAGGGATCCGTCCGCCGGCTTGCTCGTGAACGTCCATTCAGCCAGCCACCGGGAAGCATCCGGGCCACCAGCCGTGAAGGTGCTTCTCTTCGGCGCGACCGGCATGATCGGCACGGGCGTCCTGCTCGAATGCCTGGACGACCCGCGGATCGAACAGGTCCTGTCAATCTCACGGACTCCCACAGGCCGCGAACATTCGAAGCTCCGAGAGGTAACCACGGATGAGCCGTGGCGCCTCGAGGGCCTTGAGGACGACATTCGGGGCTTCCAGGCTTGTTTCTATTGTCTGGGCGTCTCCTCGGCCGGTATGTCCGAGGATGACTACCACCGAATCACCTACGACATGACGATCGCGGTAGCTGAGACCCTGGCCCGCGTCAATCCAGGGATGACGTTCTGCTTCGTGTCCGGCCAGGGAGCCGACAGCACGGAGCGCGGGCGGACGATGTGGGCGCGGGTTAAGGGTAAGACCGAGAACCGTCTCCTCGAGCTGCCGCTCGATGCATACATGTTCCGCCCCGGCTATGTTCAGCCGGTGAGGGGTGCGCGGTCCAGGACGAAGCTCTACGAGTTCTTCTACTTCTTCCTTTCGCCGCTCTTCCCGCTCCTGGACCGCTTCTTTCCCGACCACGTTACCACGACGGAACGGATCGGACGAGCGATGATCGCGGTCGCAACCGAGGGGTCCGGGAAGCGCATCCTCGAGAATCCCGAGATCAACAGCCTTTCCCTGTCCGCGCACGGTTGAGGATGCAGGAAGGAGGACGGCCGGGCGGGCGCGCGAAGTCGACCCCGGAACAGATCCGCGAGCGCTTCGACCGATCGGTCGAGCGGTTCTCGAACCTGGAGACGGGTCAGAGCGCCACGATGGACGCGCCGTTGGTGCTGGACCTCGTTTCCCGGGTGGCGGCTGCGACGAACCCCGCAGCGAGGCGCGTCCTAGATGTGGGGTGCGGAGCCGGAAACTACTCGATCAAGCTGCTCGACCGCCTGCCCGGTCTGCGCTTCGACCTCATCGACCTGAGCGCCGCGATGCTCACCAGGGCGGCGCAGCGTATCGAGGAGGCGGGCGGGGTCGTCGAGCGGGCCATCCAGGTGGACATTCGATCCGCCACGCTGCCGGACAACGAGTACGACATCGTGATCGCGGCGGCCGTCCTGCATCACCTCCGCACCGACGACGAGTGGAGGGCGGTCTTTGCAGCCCTGCACGCAACGCTCAAGCCAGGCGGGTCGCTGTGGATCACGGACCTCATCGATCACTCGTCCGCTGCGGTCGGTTCGGTCATGTGGGACCGGTACGGGGAGTACCTCGTCGGCCTGGGCGGCGACGACCACCGGCGGCAGGTCTTCGAGTACATCGAGATGGAGGACTCGCCACGGCCCATCCTCTTCCAGTTGGATCTGTTGCGGGAGGTCGGGTTCCGGAACGTCGAGATCCTGCACAAGAACGCCATGTTCGCGGCGTTCGGAGGATCCAAGTAGCGGCGCTGCGTCGGCGGTCTACTTCGCTACCGTCCCCACCAACGTCGTCCCGGCGCAGGCCGGGACCCATTATTCAGAAGAACCGCCAATGGATTCTCGGTCGCCGAGAGCTCGCATTACGTTGTTTTGAAACGCGTTACAAGTATGCATCCGCGCGTCGAAAGGCGGATAGATCCCGGCCTGCGCCGGGATGACGATGGTGGGTTTTCGGTTGCACCCGACGCACACCGGACCCGTGCGACGAAGGACCATCGAGCAGTTTAAGCACGGCCTCTTTTCGCCGGGATGACGGAGCTGGCTTTCAGCCACATCTCATAGGCACGAAGTCCA
>CAZJEH010000084.1:0-16039 GCA_964544905.1 uncultured Gemmatimonas sp. | reverse complement strand
TCACGGTCACCCCGTCGGGCGCCACGCGGGCCGAGATCGTCTCCGGGGGTGGGGCGGGGGCCGGGGGGGGTGGGGTGGGGGGGGGGGGGGGCGGGGGCGGCGGCGGTGGTGGTGGCAGTGGACTCGGGACCGGTGTCGGCGACCCCTCCTGGGACCCCGTCTGGGACGTTCGCACCACGGTCACCGACGAGGGGTGGTTCGCCGAACTGAAGATTCCCTTCGGGCAGCTTCGCTTCAACCCGGCCACCGACCAGGTCTGGGGGATGCAGATCGACCGCCGCATCGGCCGGAAGGCGGAGCACGTCACCTGGTCCTTCACGCCCCGCCTCGAGCGCGCGACCGTCGCCCGCTTCGGCCATCTCGAGGGGATCCGCGGCGTGCGCACGGGCGGCCGTCTCGAGCTGCTGCCGTTCGCCGCCGCCCGCGCCGAGTATCGCCGCATCCCGGTGGACTCGAACGTCAACTTCAGCAACCCGTTCCGCAGCGGGTCCGACTACTTCGCCGACTTCGGCGGCGACATGAAGTTCCGGCTCAGCTCGAACTTCACGCTCGACGGGACCATCAACCCCGATTTCGGTCAGGTGGAGATGGACCCCGCCGAGATCAACCTGACCGTCTTCGAGACCCGGCAGGAGGAGCGGCGTCCGTTCTTCGTCGAGGGCGCGGAGATCTTCCGTTTCGGCGGTGCGGCAGGCCTCCGGTCAGCGCAGCTGCTCTATACCCGCCGGATCGGCCGCGCCCCGCAGATGTCCGCAAGCCCGGACGCGGTCTATGCCGACGTTCCCGGGGCGACCACCATCCTCGGCGCCTTCAAGATGACGGGGAAGACCCGCGGCGGATGGTCGGTCGGCCTGCTCGAATCGCTGACCAGCGAGGAAGTCGCAACCTACGTCGACGAGAACCGGGAGCGGGGGGAGAACGTCGTCGAACCGCTGACCAGCTATCTCGCGATGAGGGCCCGGCGCGACGTGAACGAGGGGAGGACGTCGTACGGCTTCATCGCCACGGCCGCGAACCGCCGCCTCGGTGGCGAGCAGACGCTTCGCGAGCGGTTGCACTCCGCGGCCTTTTCAGGCGGATTCGACTTCCGCCACGAGTTCGGGAACCGCGCGTGGAGCCTCTCGGGCGAGCTGACGGGCTCCAACGTGCGGGGCGACTCGGCGGCCATCGGCCGCACGCAGCGCAGCTCCGCTCGCTATTTCCAGCGGCCCGACGCGACCCACGTCGAGTACGACCCGTTCGCTACCTCGCTCTCCGGATTCTCGGGACGGCTCCAGCTGGCCAAGCAGGCGGGGGCGTGGCGCGGTGACGTCGAGCTGTCCGCGGCGAGCCCCGGCTACGAGGTGAACGACCTGGGCTTCCAGACGATCACCGATCGCTTCGAGCTCGATACGTCTTTCGGATACGACCGCGCCCGCCCGGGACCCGTCTTCCGCCGCTGGAGCGTGCGCGTCAACCCCGGGGCGACCTGGAACTTCGCGGGCGAGCCGATCGAGCGCGAAATCGGCCTCAGCTTCAACGGCCAGCTCGTCGGCTATCACGGGTTCGGCGGCCGCATCTCCCGCAGCTTCCAGAGCTGGACCG
The DNA here is from genome assembly GCA_964544905.1 of uncultured Gemmatimonas sp. GTDB lineage: Bacteria > Gemmatimonadota > Gemmatimonadetes > Longimicrobiales > Longimicrobiaceae > WHSP01. Next base: position 14,455 of record CAZJEH010000084.1, on the reverse strand, counting down.
ATCGACTCACCCGCGGCGGGCCGCTGGCGATCGAGCCGGCGGGCTGGATGGGGAACCTCAACTTCAACACCGACAACCGGCTGCCCATCACCCTCCGGACCTTCGGCACCTTCTCGACCGACGACGCCGGCAGCTGGCGATGGTACGTGAACGCCATTGTGGGCGTTCGTCTGACCGACGCGCATGAGATCCGCGTCGGGCCGAGCTTCAACCGCAACCACAGCGTCAGCCAGTACGTGATGTCCCGCGCCGATCCGCTCGCGTCGAGCACCTTCGGCAGGCGGTACATCTTCTCCACGCTCGATCAGACGACCGTTTCGCTGACCGCGCGCGCCAACTTCACCTTCACCCCCAACCTCACGCTCGAGGTCTACGCCGAGCCGTTCGTCTCCAGCGGCAATTACGGCGTGCCGGCGGAGCTGGCGGCGCCGCGAACGCTCGACCTGCTCCAGTACGGCCGCGACATCGGCACGATCGCGCAGGAGGACGACGGCGGGTACACCGTCGACCCGGACGGGGCGGGGGAGGCGGAGGCGTTCACCGTGCCGGACCTCGACTTCCGGTTCCATTCGCTGCTGGGGAACGCGGTGCTGCGCTGGGAGTGGCGGCCCGGCAGCACGCTCTTCCTGGTCTGGCAGCAGGCCCGCTCCGACCGGTTCGGTACGGACGTTAACCCCCGGGCCGGCGAGTTCGACCTCAATGGCCAGGCCCGGCACCTCTTCGGGCTCGACCCTGAGAACGTCTTCCTCATCAAGGTCAGCTACTGGCTGAACCGGTGACCCGGCTAAATCGCTGACCGGCGGGTCGGCGTAGCGCACTGTGCGGCCGCGCTCCTTCGGGGGCGCGGCCGTTCTGCTCGAGCCTGCCCGGTGCCCGGAAGCCCGCGCGGTTACCCGCGGTCCTATCGGTCCCGCCCCACGGATGCGGTCAAGCCCGCCGCGCCCAAGCTCATCATCCCGCCTCTCGGGCGCCTGAAAACGCCCCGCGCTCCCCGGCCCGCTCGCGAACGGCCGTGGCTCGACGGCCACCACCGCCAAAGCGGTCGACAGCGCCGCGAACGATTGTCGATTCCGCCGCGCCCCATTCGATCAATTCCTGAGGCGTCATGACGACGATCGGCTGTCGCGCCAGCTCCCCGACATTCATCCAGCATCGTTCCCCTGGATGACCCGGGTCCATTGGCGGTGATGCCGAGCGAGCATCTCCGCGGCTCGGCGGCTCTGCGTGGGCAATTGCGACTGCCTTCGCGCCGTCGCGGCTTCGCGTGATGCCACGGTGCCATATGGGTCAACTTAACCATTGACCATTTACTGAACGCCGTTTAGCCTTCCCGCTCTGATTCACCGGCAATGGAGTCGAGAATGGGGATCGCCGAACGGAGAGTGCGGGAAAAGGAGGCCTTGCGTACGCGGATCGTCGAAGCCGCGCGCGACATCATTTCCGAGCGGGGGCTGGACGCGCTGTCGATGCGGTCCATCGCCGAACGGATCGAGTATTCACCGGCCACCATCTACCTGTACTTCCGGGACAAGAACGAGCTGTTGGGTGAGGTCATCCACGCGGGTTTCGAGTTGATGGAGGAGTACATCGCAGCGGAGATCGCGGCGGCTGGCGAGGATGTGAATGCGGCGGCGCAGGCCCGGGCTCTCGGGAGGGCCTACGCGCGGTTCGGCCTCGAGAACACCGCCTACTTCCGCGTCATGTTCGAGCTGCCGACGATGCCTCACGTGACCGACGACTGTGCCGGAGCCGCAGGTAAGAGTCACGGCGATCCGCACGTTCTCGTCGAGACGGTGCAGCGTGCGATCGATGAAGGACTGTACCAGGCCAAGGACGCGAGGACCGGGGCGATGGTCGCCTGGGGTCTGATCCACGGGCTCACATCGCTGTATCTCAGCGGCCATCTGGTGCACACCGTGGGCTCCCAGGAGGAGTTCCTCGAGCTGGTGGACGTAGCGATGGACTCGCTCGGTCTGGGCCTTCTGCCGCGTGAAACCACCGGCGAGGATGCTCCGTAGGTGGTGAGTCTGACAGCCTGAAGTGTCGGATACGGAATCGAGAGGAGTCGAGGGACATATGAGAGGGTTCGAGTTGACGTTGCGGTATCTCACCGCGGTCGGACTCGCGGTGGGGACGTTGGCCGGCGCGAAACCGATCGTCGCGCAGGCGGGGTCCGGTCCGGAGATCACGCTCGATCAGGCGATCCGTCAGGCGCTGGACAGCAATCGTGACCTGGCCGCCGCGCGGTTGGATCTGGCGACCGCGCGGGGGCAGGTCCGCGAGGCATGGAGCGCGGTCTATCCGACGATCGACGCCACCGCCTCGTACACGCGGAACCTGGATGTGCCGGGGCAGTTCCTCCCGGCGATCATCTTCGATCCGGAGGCCGACCCGGACGAGCTGGTCCTCGTCAGGTTCGGCTCGGACAACAACTGGTTCGGCAACCTGCGGCTCGAGCAGCCGCTGTTCAGGGCCGGGGTGTTCCTCGGTCTGGGCGCGGCGAGCCGGTACGAGAGGTTGCAGGTGGAGACGGTAAGGGGCAGCGCCCAGGAGATCGTCACCCGTACCAAGCAGCTCTACTTCGACGTTCTGCTGGCGGAGGAAGCGGTCCGGCTGAACGAGGAGAGCGTGAGGCGGGTTCGGCAGGCGCTGGAGGAAACGCAGGCGATGCAGCGCGCGGGGTTGGTCGGCGACTACGACGTCCTGCGGCTGGAGGTCGAGCTGGCGAACCTCGAGCCGGCGCTTCGCCGGGCGCGGAACGACGCGGCGGCCGCGCGGCGCAACCTGGCCGTTCAGTTGGCCGTGGAGGACGTGGAGGACCTGCGCGTCGCGGGGGCGCTCGGCTCCATCGACCTGTCTCCCGACGGCGATCGAACGGACCCGCTTCTCGCGAGCTTCGGGGTGGATATCGAAACGGCCGACAACCTCGTCGCGCTGGCGATGCGCAACCGCTCCGATATCCGCCAGGTGGAACTGACGGAGGATCTACGCCGGACGGAGCTGCGCGCGGAGCAGGCGGGCTATCTCCCGGAGATCAGCCTCTTCGCCAACTACCAGTTCAGCGCGCAGGCGAACGGAGGAGTGAACCCGTTCGACTGGGGTTCGGGGCGCAGCGTACGGAGCCCGTCGGCGGGGATCCAGGTGACCGTGCCGATCTTCGGCGGTTTCCGTCGTCCCGCGCGGACGGATCAGCTGCGGGCCGGATTGGCGCAGGTCCGGACGCAGGCCGAGCAGCTCGCGGCCCAGGTCGAGAACGAGGTCCTGACTCTCGTCGACCGGGTGGAGGAAGCGCGGATGCGCGCCATCGCGCAGCAGCGGGCCGTGACGCAGGCGACGCGCGGCTACGAGATCGCGAGCGCGCAGTTCCGCGAGGGACTCGGCAGCCGCCTCGAGCTGACGGACGCCGAAGTCGCGCTCAGGGAGAGCGAATTCAACTTCGCGCAGGCGGTGCACGACTATCTGACCGCCCGTGCCCAGCTGGACCAGGCCGTAGGGATGGTCCCGGAGGTGGGCTGATGGGATCGCGAGGGCATTGGCGGCGGCGGAAAACCCGCCGGAAATCGACTGACGATCAGGGAAAGCTGAGGCGATATATGAGGGGCATGCGACATCGAACGTCGATGATGGTGCTGGGCGGAGCGCTTCTGGCGGTCGGCGCCGCCGCGTGCACGGGAAGCGAGGCGAGCGAACTGCCCGCGGAGAGCACCGGGCAGCGGGGCCGCCTGGTGAGTGTGCAGATCTACGAACTCCAACCGCGCCAGTTCACGGACTACATCCAGGTCGTGGGGACCATCGAGGCGAATCGCGACGTGGTGGTCTCGGCCGAGGAATCCGGCCGGATCACCCAGGTGCTGGTGGACAAGGGCGCCTTCGTGAACGCGGGGCAGCCGATCCTGCGGATCGATGACGCGGTTCTGCGGCCGCAGGCCGAGCAGGCCGCGGCCGAGGCCGCTCTCGCGCAGGAGACCTGGGAGCGCCAGAAGCGACTGTGGGAGGAGGATCGGGTGGGATCGGAGATCACCTACCTGCAGGCCCGCTACCGGGCGGAGACCGCCGAGGCAGGCGCGCGGGCGCTCCGGGAACGACTGGAGCGAACCGTCGTGCGCGCACCCATCGCCGGGCTGCTCGACGCCCGGATGGTCGAGGTCGGCACACTGGTCTCGCCGGGCACTCCGGTCGCGCGGGTGATCGATACCCGCACGGTCAAGATCACCGGCGGTGTGCCGGAGCGGTTCGCGGGGCAGGTCGAGCGCGGAAGCGAGGTGGAGGTGCAGCTCGACGGCGTCAGAGCCACTCCGTTCAAGGGCACCGTGAACTTCGTGGGCGCGGCGGTGGATCCCTCCAGCCGCACCTTCCCGATCGAGGTCGTGGTGTCGAACCAGTCGGGAGCGCTGAAGCCGGGCATGATCGCGAATGTGCGGGTCACCCGGCAGACGGTCTCTGAGGCGCTGGTGGTCCCGCAGGAGGCGGTACTCCGGGTCGAGGACGGCTACATCGTCTACGTCGCGGAAGATGAGGGGGGTGAGTTGATCGCCCGCGCGCGCCCAGTGGTGCTGGGTGCGGCGCAGGGGAACCAGGTGATCATCGAATCCGGGTTGCAGGCTGGAGATCGGGTGGTAACGGTCGGGCAGGCGCGTCTGGCGCCCGGTGACCGTCTCCAGGTGGTGAACCCGGTGAGCGGGAGGGCAGGATGACGGAACCGACACCCACCCCTCCCACTGTCCAGGAGGGGAAGGAATCCTTCACGCCGCGCGACTTCGCGCCGACGACGTTCGCGCTGCGCAACCGCATCAGCGTGATCGTGATGCTGGCGATCATCGCGATCATGGGGATCGTGTCCTACATCTCGATTCCAAAGGAGTCGAGCCCGGAGATCACGATCCCGATCATCGCGGTGAACACCACGTACCCGGGCGTCTCCCCGCGGGATATGGAGACCCTGGTGACGCGGGTGATCGAGGAAGAGCTGAACAATATCGCCGAGATCAGCACCCTCAGCTCGACGTCGGTCGAGGGCTATTCGTCGATCACGGCCGAGTTCGAGTCCGGAACGGACATGAACGAGGCGCTGCAGAAGGTGCGCGAGAAGGTCGACCTGGCGAAGCCCGACCTGCCCTCCGAGGCGAACGATCCGATGATCATGGAGTTCGTTCTCTCGGAATTCCCGATCATGCAGGTCAACATCTCCGGCGACTACTCGCTGGTGCAGCTGAAGGAGGTTGCGACCGACGTCGAGGATCGGCTGAACCAGATCCCCTCGATCCTCCAGGTCACGCAGTCCGGTGGGCTGGAGCGGGAGGTCAAGGTCGAGGTCGATCTGCCCAAGCTGCAGTTCTACGGGCTCGGCTTCGGCGACGTGATCAGCGCGATCTCTTCCGAGAACCTGACGATCCCGGGGGGCGCCATCGACGTCGGACACCAGAAATACCTGGTGCGCGTCGACGGTGAGTTCCGCGATACCCGGGTGATCGAGGACATAGTCATCACCACGCGGGGCGACCGGCCGATCTACATCCGGGACGTCGCGAGCGTCGACTTCGGCTTCGCCGATCGCAGCAGCTACGCGCGACTCAACGGCAGTCCGGTGGTGACGCTGGACGTGGTGAAGCGCTCCGGTGAGAACATCATCGAGACGGCGAACGCGGTGAAGGCGGCGATCGAGGAGCTTCGCCCCACCTTCCCGCCGACGACGGAGGTGGCGATCACCTCGGACCAGTCGGCCGAGATCGAGATGATGGTCTCCAGCCTGGAGAACAACATCATCTCCGGCCTGCTGCTGGTGCTCGCGGTGCTCCTGTTCTTCCTGGGAGTGCGCAACGCCTCGCTGGTGGCGATCTCGATCCCCACCTCGATGCTGCTGTCGTTCATCGTGATGCAGGCTCTGGGGATCTCGATGAACATGGTCGTGCTGTTCGCGCTGATCCTCGCGCTGGGCATGCTGGTGGACAACGCGATCGTGGTGGTCGAGAACGTCGAGCGGCACAAGGAGGCGGGGTACTCGAACGTCGATGCGGCGCGGCTGGCGACGGGTGAGGTGGCGATGCCGATCATCGCGTCGACGGCTACGACGCTGGCGGCGTTCGCGCCCCTGATGTTCTGGCCGGACATCGTCGGCGAGTTCATGCGCTACCTGCCGCTGACGCTGATCATCACGCTGTCGAGCTCGCTGTTCGTGGCGCTGGTGATCGTGCCGGTGCTGGCGGCGATGTTCGTCAAGCTGGACAGTGAGCCGTCCCGGCCGTTTACGCGAGCCGCGCGGCTGACCCTGATCGGGGCGGCAGCATTGTTCCTCCTGATCACCGCGGCGGCCAACCCGCTGACGGCGCTTCTGCTGGCGGTGACCGGCCTCGGTGTGTTCGCGCTCCATCGGTGGGTGTTCGGAAGGGTGGCGAGGCTCGTCCAGGATCGCATCCTGCCGGCCGTTCTCCGCCGATATGAGCGGCGGCTGCGGTGGGCGCTGGACAACCGCTGGAAGGTCATCGGGATGACGGCAGGTACCTTCGTGGGGATGATCGCCCTGTTCGTCGTCTTCAACACGGGCGTCGAGTTCTTCCCCGAGGACATCCCGCCGCGGACGGTGTACGTCCAGATCGACGTGCCGAGCGGCACGAACGCCGACTTCACCAACTCGATCGCGGAGGAGATCGAGCGGCGGCTGCAGGACGTCGAGGGGATGAACGACGCCGAGTCGGTGGTCGCGACGGTGCGCGAGAGCGGGCCCAGCGGCGACATGTTCGGCAATGGCGGCGGTCCCGGCAGCGTGGCCATCAACTTCAAGGAGTACCAGGACCGCGAGGCCGACGTATTCGAGACCATCGCCCGGCTGCAGGCGGGCATCGGCGCGGGGATCGCCGGCGCCGACATCACGGTCACGGTCCCGCAGAACGGGCCGCCGAGCGGCCCCCCGGTCAACATCGAGATCAGCGGTGAGGACCCGGACGTTCTGCGTGATCTGGGCGACCGGGTGGTGGCGATCCTACGGGCGGCGCCCGTCGGCCGGAAGCTCGAGGGGCTCGAGAGCGATATGACGACGGGCCGGCCCGAGCTGGTCGTCGACGTCGATCGCGAGCGCGCGGCGTTGTACGGGTTGTCGACCATGGAGGTCGGGTCGGTGATCCGCAACGCGATCCAGGGCACCGAGGCCGCCAAGTTCCGCTCGGGCGAGGACGAGTACGACATCGTCGTGCGCCTGGCGGAGCCGTATCGGCAGGACCTCAGCTCGCTGCAGGACCTGACCATCTTCAAGGATGGGCGGCAGATCCCGCTTCCGTCGGTGGCCACCTGGCGAACGGACGAGGGGGCCGCGAGCGTGCTGCGGAAGGATCTGAAGCGCGTCGTCACGGTCAGCTCGGACGTGCGGTCGGGCGAGAACAGCAACGCGGTCCTGGCCGAGGTCCAGCAGACCCTGGCCAACTTCGCGGAAGAGCTGCCGCCGGGCTACACGCTCAGCTACACCGGGCAGCAGGAGGACCAGGCGGAGGCTCAGCAGTTCCTCGGGGGCGCGTTCGCCGTCGCCCTGATGCTGATCGCGTTCATCCTGATCAGCCAGTTCAACTCGGTCGTGAAGCCGCTGATCATCATGACCTCGGTGATCATGTCGACGGTCGGGGTGCTGGCCGGCCTGCTGATCTTCCGCATGCCGTTCGGCATCATCATGACGGGTGTCGGCGTCATCTCGCTCGCCGGGGTGGTCGTCAACAACGCCATCGTACTGGTCGACTATATAGGAATCCTGCGCGAGCGAGACGGGCTGCCGATCAAGGAGGCGCTGGTGAAGGCGGGTATGACCCGTTTCCGGCCCGTGATCCTGACGGCGATCACCACGGTCCTCGGGCTGGTGCCGCTTGCGATCGGCTTCAACTTCGACTTCCTCGGCCTGTACACCCGGCTGGAGCCGGACCTCTTCTGGGGTGGTGAGCAGGCCGCGTGGTGGGGCGGTATGGCGGTGGCGGTGATCGTGGGACTGAGCTTCGCGACGCTGCTGACGCTCATCCTGGTCCCGGTGATGTATTCGCTGGTCGAGGATTTCACCGCGTTCTTCCAGCGGCACTACGTCGCTGGTGCGGCCACGGGCGGTGGGGAGATGGGCATCGAGCTGCCGCTGGACGAGGTGGAAGGGCGCAAGCGGCCGCGGCGCCGCCGGGTTCCCGTGCAGGCGTTCTCCGGCATGTGGAGCCGGATCGTCGGGTGACGCGGTTCGAAGCGGGCCAGTAACACTCCACAGCGGGGTTGGCGGACCCGGCTCGTACGGGTCCGCCGCCCCGATTCTGGCGTTCGGCGGTCGAAGCGGCGGTTACGGTGGCGCCGCACGCCTCGACCGACCGGCGACGGCGGTCGCCGAGCTCGCCTCGGGGGTACGGGGCTCGACGGGAATCGCGCGGAACATCCGTCCCGCCGAGGGTTCATAACGGCGCGTCGATAAGGTTACTTCGGGAGACGCACTCCGGAGACATAGATGCAGTTGGAGATCGAGGCCGGCCAGGGCGCGCGGATGCCGCTGCAGAAGGGGCAGCGTCCGGCGCGTTCGTTCGTCCAGCGCGTGCTCGCCGCGCTGGGGCGGACCGCGGAGGAGGTCGCGCGCCACGCGGGCCAGCTCACGGCGATCTTCTGGGGTAGCATGCAGGCCCTGGTGCGCGGCCAGGTGTCGTGGCGCCAGGTGCTCCGGGAGATGCACTCGATGGGCGTGCAGAGCGTCCCCATCGTGCTCGTCACCGGGATCCTGGCCGGGGTGGTGACGTCCCAGCAGGGCGGCTATCAGTTCACCGGCAGCGTGCCCCTGTACGTCGTCGGGAGCGTGGTGGTTTCGAGCGTGGTGCTCGAGCTTGGCCCGGTGCTCACGGCGGTCGTCTTCATCGGCCGGGTGGGGGCGCGGATCACGGCCGAGCTGGGCACGATGAAGGTGTCCGAGCAGCTCGACGCGCTGCAGTCACTTGGTCGCGACCCGATCCGCACGCTCGGCGCTCCGCGCATCATCGCGGGGACGTTCGTGCTGCCGATGCTGGTCGCCATCGCCAACGTCATCGGCATCGCGGGCGGCATGGTGACGGCCGAGGCGACCCTCGGCCTGGGACGGGAGACCTTCCTCTACGGAGCGAAGCTCTTCTTCCACACGTTCGATCTGTTCTATTCGATCGGGAAGGGGATGGTGTTCGGCTTCATCATCCCGTTGCTGGCCGTTCACATGGGCTTTCGCACGTACGGCGGCGCCGAGGGCGTCGGCCGTGCCACGACGACCGCCGTGGTGTACATGATCATGGCCGTTCTCGTCCTGGACGCGACGTTCCCGATGATCTTCCTGCGCTGAGCCGGGTCTGACCGTTCGATGCTCGAGTACATCCAGGTATACAAGTCCTTCGACGTGCCCGTCCTCTCCGGGGTCAACCTGCGGGTCGAGCCGGGCGAGACGATGTCGATCGTCGGTCACTCCGGCACCGGCAAGAGCGTGCTGCTGAAGACGACGATCGGGCTGATCATCCCCGACTACGGGGACGTTCGCATCGACGACACGTCGGTGTTCTTCAGCGACCGGCGCACGGTGGAGCGGATCCGCCGCAAGGCGGGGTACGTGTTCCAGAACGCCGCCCTGTTCGACTCGATGACGGTCTTCGAGAACGTGTCGCAGGGGATCCCGGAGGAGCAGCTCAAGCAGATGAAGCTGCAGGAGGCGGTCAGGCGGGTCGGGGAGGCGCTGGAGATGGTCAACCTGGAGCCGCGGCAGGTGCTCGGTAAGCTGCCGGCCGAGCTGTCCGGGGGAATGCGGAAGCGTGTCGGGCTGGCGAGGGCGATCGTCGGCAGGCCCGAGATCCTCCTCTACGACGAGCCGGTGACGGGTCTGGATCCGGTGAACGCGGCGATCGTGCACCAGCTGATCGACCGGCTGGGGCGCGAGCTCGGGGTCACGTCGCTGCTGGTGACGCACGACATCGAGGGCGCCCTGCCCATCTCCGACCACGTGGCGATGCTGGATGGTGGCAGGATTCGCTTCGTCGGAACTCCCGAGGAGTTCCGTACGAGTGACGATAGATTGGTCCGCGCGTTCCTCGAGCGGGACGCGATGGCCGGGACGGGACGAGTACTGGAGGCCGTATGAATGTAGCTAGTCCGGCGCTGGATCAGGCTCGGACGGAGGGGGACGGGAAGGTACGGGAAGCCGACCTCCTCGCGGCGCTCCCGCAGCGCTCGAGCAACCGCGAGGTCAAGGTCGGCGCGTTCGTGCTGGTCGGGCTCGTCGCCTTTCTCGTCTCGCTGTTCAGCCTGACCGACGTGGGGACCTTCCGGGGTCGGTACTATGCCACGACGATCGTCGAGAACGCAGGGGGGATGCGGAACGGCGACCCCGTCCAGATGCGGGGCGTCAACATCGGCCGGGTGTCCGGCTTCCGCATGGTGCCGGACGGGGTCGCGGTGACCATGGAGGTCTACAACCGCTACCACATTCCCGAGGACTCCCGGGTGAACGTGAAGTCCGGCGGGCTGCTGGGCGGGATGATCGTCGACGTGATCCCGGGGACGTCGAGCGAGCGCGTATCGCGTGAGGCGATCCTGCCGGGGACGGTCGAGAAGGACATGATGAGCGCCGCATCGGACCTCGGGGCGGAGGCGGAGACGGTCCTGCAGCGCGCGAACATGTTGCTGTCCGAGGGCACGATCGGATCGATCGGCAGCAGCGCAGCGGAGCTGGAGAAGCTGCTCACCGACCTGAGCGCGCTGGCGGCGGTGCAGCGGCAGGAGCTGGCGCTGCTGTCTCAGAGCCTGCGGCGGTCGGCGGAAGGCGTCGAGCGGGTCACTACGGGCGAGGAGCTGGAGCGCAGCATCGCCAACATCGACTCGCTGACGGCACGGCTGGATGACGCTACGGCGAACCTGAACGCGGCGAGCATATCGCTGGGGTCCATTCTCGGGCGCGTGGAGCGTGGCGAGGGCACCCTTGGCCGCCTTGCCGCCGACGAGACGCTCTACGACAACCTGAACGCGGCGGTCGTCTCACTGCAGCAGCTCATCACGGACATCCGGGCGAATCCGAAGCAGTACCTGAACGTCAGCGTGTTCTGACACAGCGGAAGGAATCACGCGAGGCCGCCAGGCCGCGAAGAACAGGCATAGCCACAGGCCTTACGCAAACGCGGAGCCGCAGAGGGTTCGACGCAGGAGCCTGTCTCGGTGATCCTCGATCAGTTCATTCCAGACTGATTGGTGGATCGCGATGACAGACTCCGGCGACAAACCCTCTGCGGCTCCGCGTCTCTGCGTGATCCCCCTGTGCAGGGGTCGGCGGCCTGGGGGGTTGCGCGCGAGGTCTACAGCGGCAGGTGATCCGCGTACACGATCCGCGGCTGAAACCCGCCTACGCCGCCCGCGCCGGTATCCGCCGGCAGATACTCCCATTCCTCCAGCGTCACCCGCCACTCCGTGCTCTCGCCGGGCGTACGCGGCGATATCGGCTCCGGCAGTGCGATCTCGCCCGCCCAGGACACGACCGTCCCGTCGACCCCGAGGATCGGAAGGTCGACCTGCGACACGGCGACCCACCCGAGGTCCGTGCCGATCGACGGTTCGAATCGTTCGAGCCGCGCCCGCATTTTCCGCGTCGCGTCGACGTTGGCCAGGAAGCCCTTGTCGGCGATGCTGCCCCGGGGTACCCGTGGATGCCCGACCGGCCCGGTGACGACCACGCGAACGTGCTGTTCGTCCGTGCGGCTGAGGGTGGCGGACCTCTCCGGCGCGAGCTGCGCGAAGTCGCAGAGCGTCACGGGTCCGAGGTGCATCCCGTCCAGGGAGTGGGGCTGATAGCGCGCCACGGCCAGCTGTACGAACGGCCAGAACGCCGTGCCCGGGTCGAGTGCCACGTCCACGAACCACAACTTCCGCTCGGGTGAGTACTCCGGCCGATAGCCGAGCACCCATACCGACGGGCGACCTTCTACATCGACCAGCGGAAGGGTGACGGGCGGTCCGACAGGCCTTGCCGCCTCCTCGCGGTCGTCCAGGCCGGTCAGGTGCAGCAGGTCCACGAGCGGCAGACTCGACCGTGACGCGGGGCCCTGCTGGAGGAACACCGGGTCGGCCGCCCACTGGCTCACCGATCCGGGTGCGAGCGAATCCACTCCCGGCGCGATGATGACCCCGAGCAGCTCTCCATCTCCCGAGGAAAACCACGGCCGCTCGAGATAGATGCGCAGTCCGGCCCGGCGGGTGCGGCGCAGCCCGAACGGCTGGTCCGGCTCGGTGTGCTCCTCCCAGCGGAAGAGGGGGAGCACGTCACGCACGATGACCTTTCTCGGGCGGGCGCTGCTGGGAACGTCGATCGTGCGGGTCGGCCCGACGACGGAGATGTCGTCGATGTCGGGTACGACCTGCGGGGGGAAGTACTCGCGGTAGCGTGTGGTCGCGCGCACCCGGTAGTCGATCCTGCGGTGGAGCGTATCGCCCGTCTGGTGGACTGCCGCGTGAGTGCGGATCGACTGGCCTCCGGGCAGCGAAACCGTGCCGTCGGCGGACGAAAGGATGACGAGATCCTCCTCGGGCGTGATCTCCGTGCCGCACGCGACCGCCTTGGTCGTCACCTGCTCCGGTCCCGGCTTGGCGATGTCGTCCACCCACTGCGTCCACGACGCTTCGATGTCGATGCGCTCCGTGCTCGGCCCGTGAACGTCCACGGCGCCGAAGAGCACGACGGCGGTGTCGCCGGCGCCACGCAGCGGCAACAGGATCGTGGGTCGCGGGGCTTCGATCGGCTTCGGTACCGCGTGCACGAGGCGGAGCTCCGTTGCCGGGGTCAGCCACCAGAACCAGCCGTCGACAGCGGCCTCACGGAGCAGCGGGTTGTCACGGATGACGTCCGGCATCGATCGCCACAGACCGAGCAGGTCGAGCTTGTCCCGCGCGATCGAAGACGACATGCGGACGCGGAGCTGCTCACCCGGCGGGAGCGTGATACGGATGACGTGTCCATCCACCATCGCGCCGAGCTCGGACCCGGACTCGAGCACCAGCCGGAAGGGTGTGCGCGCCGGCCAGTTCCCCGGGTACCGCAGGGTGATCCCCTCCACGGCCAGCAGTCCCGCCAGACGGTGAAACTTGCCCGCGTCCGGGAAGGTGAAGGACACCCCGTCGGCGAGGGGGTCTGGCAGGTAGGGGAGCAGCACCTCGTCCACGTCGTGAGCGACGTACTGTCCGGGACTGAGCATGTCCCCGTCGGGGAGGTCGGCCGGGTCCGAGACCTCCGGCAACTCCGCCGTGGGCGTGACGTGGAACGTCACACCGGGCTGCGGCAGTCGCTGCCCCGGGTTCTCGATGTCCGCGACGCTGGTGTCCATGAACGACCCGGACTCCTTCAGCGCGATACCGAGCGCGGCCTTGACCGCCTCCGCCGGCGTGGCGGCGCCGAACGCCGAGTCGAACTCGCCGTGGAGCTCGGCTTCGAACTGGCTGGTCTTCGGCGGAGCGAGGTGCCGCTGGGAATCTTCGCGCCAGGCGAGCCCGAGCCCGGGGTGCTGCGCCAGGATCCCCGCCACGTACTCGGCCGGCGGGATCACCGTGACCGCCAGGTCGCCCGGTTCGGCCTGCTGGACACCCGAGCGGATCACGAGGCGTAGAAGTGACTCGCCCTCCGTGTACGCGTGTCGCGGCACGACGGCGGGTTCGATCACCGGATCCCACCGGAGGAACGGCCGGGGTGTGGTGATCAGGTCGGAAACGAGTGCGACCAGGTCGCCGATGTTCAGCGCTCCCGCCTGGATTGCCGCCTGGAGCCCCGGCTGATGCGCCAGCGTCGCCGCGAGAGCATTCGCCGCCTTCTGCCCGGCATCGAGGTCCGTCCGCCGCACCAGATGGGGGACATTCGCGGTCGCTTCGCGGAAGGCCAGATCGATCCGCTGACTGCGTGTCGGACCACGCGTGCCGGCACCCTCTACACGCGAGGCGATCCGCGCGGTGATCAGCCGGTCGACCTCCTCCACACGGGTGGCCTCGATCCAGGCGCCCTCGAGTCCGGTCGCGCCGCGGCTCGGGTCTGGCCCTTCGACCGGCGGAGGTCGCAACGACTGGATCCGGGTCCGCAGCTCTTCGGTCACCGCCACCTTCGGGTCGGCGGCGGGGATCCGGGCGGCATCCGCCACCCGACCGCCGACGCGCTGCGCGGCGAGCGGCTCGATCTCCGTCGGCGCGACGACGACCGGCGCGTAGGGAAGCTTGACCAGGTCCGCCGCGTCGGCCTCCCCGCGATCGGTTCCCCCACCGCCCTCCTTCACGCGCCCGGTCAGTCCGGGCGGTACGGCGCGGCCGGCGATCCTCCCCGATCCCGCCTGCTTCTCGACGATCCGGGCACCCGGGGGCTGGACGCGGATCTGATCGCCGACCCGGCCCGCGACGCCGGTAGGTCCGGGCTTCGTCGGCTCGACGGCGGCCGGCGTCGCCACTCCGCCTCTGGACGAAGTTCAAGAGGCGATCCTCGTCG
>CAZJEH010000083.1:0-16077 GCA_964544905.1 uncultured Gemmatimonas sp. | reverse complement strand
AACCGGCTCTCCGCCGCCGCGTGGAAAACCCGGACCAACTATAGGATGACGATGGCGACAGGAAGCGGAAGCGGGCCTTTCACCATCCTTGCCACGTGACGGGGCCGGATCGACAGCTGTGACACAGCCTCCACGTCCCCCTTGCGCGGCGTGCGACCCTCGGCTAACATACAACCAAATGGTTGTGTATCTTGACCTCAGCGACGCCGAACTCGATCGGCTCTTCCGCGCCCTCGCCGACGCGACGCGACGCGACATCATCGCACGCCTCCTGCGGGGAGAGCCGGCTTCGATGTCGTCTCTGGCCTCCCGCTACGACATGTCCTTCACGGCGGTGCAGAAGCACATCGGAGTGCTCGAGGCGGCGGGCCTGGTGACCAAGCATCCGCAGGGCCGGGAGCGAATCGTCCACGGAAACCCGGAGCGGCTGGCACGAGCGCGGGAGTTGCTGACCCAGCTCGAAGGCCTCTGGCGGGACCGCCTCAGTCGGCTGGACTCGTTGTTGACAGAATCCGAACCCACCAACCTGGAGTAACCATGCCTATCACTTCCGTCACTTCGGACGCGTCGACCCTCACGCTCACGGTCGTGGGCGACTATCCGGTACCGGTGGAGAGGCTTTGGGACGCCTGGGCCGACCCGCGACAGCTCGAGAAGTTCTGGGGGCCGGAGACATGGCCGGCCACGTTCACGCGCCACGACATGGCCGTCGGCGGCCGGTCCGAGTACTACATGACCGGCCCGGACGGCAGCGTCTCGAGGGGCTGGTGGCGATTTCTCGCGGTCGATCCGGGACGAGGCTTCGAGGTCGAGGACGGCTTCGCGCACGACGACGGCAGGCCGAAGGAGAATATGCCCGTCATGCGGATGGTGATCCGACTCGAGCCCACGCCCGGCGGCTCCCGCCTCACGGGAGTCACGTATTTCCCAAGTGTCGAGGCCATGGAGCAGCTGGTTCAGATGGGCATGGTCGAGGGGATGAAGTCCGCGCTCGGGCAGCTGGACGCCACGCTGGCGGACCTCGCCTCGTTCGCGGCGGAGCGCCCGACCGAGTCGCACATTCTAAACGACACGCAGGTCCGCATCAGCCGGGTGATCCGCGGGTCAGTCGAACAGGTCTGGCGCGCGCACCATGAGCCGGAGCTGGTGAGGCGATGGATGCTCGGGCCCGACGGCTGGCGGATGCCGGTGTGCGAGATCGCCTCGAAGGTCGGTGAGTCCTATCGCTATGAGTGGGAAGCGGAGGACGGCTCCCAGCGCTTCGGGTTCGAGGGCGAGTTGCTCGAGTCCGACCCGCCGCACCGGGAAGTGACCACCGAGCGGATGATCGGCGTGGACGGGCCCGGCACGACGAACCTGATGACGCTGACGCCGGTCGAAGGAGGAACGCTGCTGACGCTGGTCATCACCTATCCGAGCGCGGAGGTGAGGGACATGGTGCTCGGCACTGGGATGGTCAACGGGATGGAGGCGAGCTACTCGCGGCTGGAGAACGAGGTACTCGCGCCGGCCGGGGTCTGAGTCGGCGAACATCCCATGCCGTAAGCGGCTGCCGGTGGAGGGCGCGGATTTCGCTCCGCGCCCTTCGCTGTTCCAATTGCTCGGTGCGCCCGCTCGGCGATCCTCGAAGAATCCTACCTCGCCCTCGCCGGAACGCCTGACTCCATTTTCCTGTGCCCCAGCCTGGGCGACGCCGCCGGTCAGGCCCTGCTACGACAGCATGGCATGAAACGCGTCGTCCGTTTATAATTGCAGTGCTTTCCTCGCAGTTCCGGCTCGAACTCTTCGTCCGTAGACCACCCGGTACACGTGACTCGATTCGTCCCTTCCGCTGAGAGACCAACCATGGCCCGATTCAGGTTGTTCATCCTGACGCGCAACCTCTTACTCGCCGTCATTGGAGCCACGGCATTCCTCGGAAGTACCTCCACGCTCCGGGCGCAGGCCCTGGAGAAGCCCTGGTACTCCTACGGCGGCGATGCCGCCAGTTCGCGTTTCTTCGACTCGCAGCTGATCAACAAGTCGAATGTGGCGAATCTGGAGATCGCCTGGGTCTACCCGAACGCGGAGGCGACTTTCCATACGCTGATGGTCAACGGGATCTTCTACGGTCGGGTGGGCGGTCGGGCCATCGTCGCGCTCGACGCCAAGACGGGCGAGCTGCTCTGGGTCCACGACGGTCTCAACGGGATGACCACCCGGGGGATGAACTACTGGCAAAGCGAGGACGGGACCGACCGCCGGTTGATCTTCGCCATCGATGACTACCTGCAGGAGATCGATGCGACGACCGGGAAGTCGATCCGGACCTTCGGCGATGGCGGCGTGGTGGACCTGCGGCAGGGGCTCGGCCGGGACCCGTCGACCGTCAGGCAGTCGCAATCGGGAACGCCGGGACAGGTCTTCGAGAACCTGATCATCATCGGCTCGGCCCCCGGCGAGGGGTACTTCTCCGCGATGGGGCCGGTCCGCGCATACGACGTCCGCACCGGGGAGCTGGTCTGGCAGTTCAACACGATCCCCCGCCCTGGTGAGTACGGTTACGAGACGTGGCCGCCGGAGGCCTATCGGTACGCCGGCGCGGCCAACCCGTGGGGGGAGATCTCGGTCGATGTGGAGCGCGGGATCGTCTTCGTCCCGACCGGCTCTTCGACGTTCGACTACTACGGGGCCGACCGTCACGGTGAGAACCTGTTCGCCAACTCGCTCATCGCCCTCGATGCGCGAACGGGGCGGCGGCTCTGGCACTTCCAGAACATCCATCACGACCTGTGGGACCTGGACAACAACGCCGCGCCGATGCTGACCACGATCCGCAAGGACGGGCGGGAGATCGACATCGTCGCGATGGCGGGCAAGACCGGGTTCCTGTACGTCTTCGAGCGGGAAACGGGTGAACCGATCTGGCCGATCGAGGAACGCCCGGTACCGCCGGGCGACATGCCGGGCGAATACTACCATCCGACCCAGCCGTTCCCGACGGCGCCGCCCCCGTTCATTCCACAGCGGTTCACAGCGGACGACATCAATCCGTACGACAACGTCACGCCGGAGGAGCGTGCCCAGGCGATGGAGCGCCTGCAGATCGCCCTGCGCGGCGCTGACCACATCGACATGTTCTCGCCGATCAACCTCGACTGGACGCTGCACATCCCGGGGGCCAACGGCGGGGCGCTGTTCGGCACGACCACAGCCGAGCCGAACACGGGGATGGTGTACGTCGTGGGTCAGAACAATCCGTCGTTCATGCGGCTGTACCCACCGCGGACGGAGGAAGAGGCTGCCGCGCAGCGCGGAGGCGGGGGTGGGGGTGCGCAGCTGGCCGCTCAGCTGGCGGCGATGCCGGGAGCGCCGCTTTACCAGCGTGAGTGCCAGGCCTGCCATGGCGCCGACAGAAATGGGACGGTTCTGGCGCCGACCCTTCAGACCATCGCTGGGCGGCTCGACGCGCCTGCCATCGTGGAAATCATCAGGAACGGCAACAACCGCATGCCCGCGATGGCCCACGTGAGCCCTGAAGATGCCCAGATGATCGCCCAGTATCTGCTGGCGGCGGCGGGCGCTCCGAGGCAGGGTGGTGGCGGCGGTGGCGGCGGCGGTGGAGTGAACCAGCAGGCCGCGAACCCGTTTCCGCCGGAGAAGATCGTCGAAACCGGGCCTGCGAGGGCTCGGACCGAGCCGCGGCCAGAGGCGCCCACGACGTACCCGGAAGGTGTGGAGCCCACGACGCTCTACGACATCCGCAACCAGTGGAATTCGATCGGCGCGCTCGCCAAGCCGCCTTACACGACGATCACTGCCTACGATCTCAACCAGGGCACAATCCGCTGGCAGAAGGGCTTCGGCGATGATATCGAGCTCGCGGCGCTCGGCATCACCGAGACCGGCTCCCCGCAGATGCGGAACAGCGTGGTCGTGACAGCGAGTGGACTGCTGTTCGGAGTCGGCAACGACGGCAAGCTGCGGGCATGGGATACGGAAACCGGCGAGATCCTCTGGACGCACCAGCTCGGTACGCTCGGGGGAGGCACGCGCGGCTCACCGACTCTCTACGAGATCGACGGCAAGCCGTACCTGGTGGTGGCCGTGCCGCCCGCCGGCGGGGGAGGAGGCAACCAGAGTCCGGCCATGGCGGCCGCACGTCAGGCGATCGCCGGCCTGCCCACGGGCTACGTCGCGTTCTCCCTGCCCGACCGGTAGGCCGCTCGAGCAGGATGTGAGATGTCAGGAGGCGCCGGTTCGTCCAGCCGACGAGCCGGCGCCTCTGCGTTGGTCTCCTCGCAACGCATGGAAGACTCCCCCTTTCACCAGGGGACATTTCTATTCGTCAAGGACGGGGGACACGTCTATCCGCGCTTGACAGTCTGGAACCGAGATCCTTGCCCGACGAGTTAATCCAGCGCATACTTCATATATGCCTGCGGGGCATCACTCTAGGGCGTGCGGGCGGGCAAAGAAGACGCTTTGTTCCTCCCATTCTCTTCCCTCCACATGCGAGGAGGTATTATGGAGCTCACCCGCCGCTACTCGCGGTTCGCGTTCCTCGCCTCCACAGCGGTTTTCCTCGTCAGTGCCGGATGCAGCAGCGGTCGCCAGACGGCGCCGTACGTCGGTTCCGAAGGACTGATGGAGCCCAGGGACATCAACGTTATTGATGGCGAAGACGTTACGATCCCGATCCGGACGATGGAGCGGTTCATCACGAACCGTTTGCCGGGCGTCGTCGTCCGCAACAATGGGATCATCATTCGCGGGAACTCCAGCTTCTCCTCGACCAACCAGGCGCTGATCATAGTCGACGGAAGGGAAATGAACGTGTCCACGTTCCTCAACATGAACCCCGAGGACGTCAAGAAGATCGAGGTTCTGCGAGGATCGCAGGCCGCGTTGTACGGGCGGAGGGGCGCGAATGGCGTGCTCGTGGTAACCACCCAATAAGCCCCCGCAACGGCAGGCTGCGCTCCGGCCGGCCGAGACTGGCATAGAGAGAAGCGGCCCCCCACGGTCAGACCGTGGGGGGCCGCTTTCTATACCCTCTGGCGGCTAGACCAGAGCGTCCATCCTTACCAACCCGGTGTCTGGGTCAGACCCGGGGTGCGCAACAGCTCGTCCGTGTGTACGGGAAGCAGGTTCATCTGCTCTGGATACGTACGAGCCTCGAGGAGATTCCGAGTCTCGTAGCTGAACGCGTTCAGGGGCAGGCTCGCGCACGTACCATTGGCCACGTTGGCCGCCGGACATATCACGATCATGCCTCGAACCGGAGGGTTCTCGACCTGGGCCGCGATCTTCCACCTACGGATGTCGAAGTATCGGTGGCCTTCGAACGCGAGCTCGATCCGCCGCTCGTTGACCAGCCGCTTCCACAGGGCTTCGCCGGTAACGCTGTCCGGAATCGGCGGCAGGTTCACACTCGGGCGCGCTCTCACCTTCGAGATGTACTCCCGGGCGACGGCTTCGTTGCCGAGTGCCAGCTGCGCCTCGGCGTAGTGGAGGTAGATGTCGGCCAGGCGGAAGATCGGCCAGGGGTTGGACAGCTGGATCTGGCGGCTGATCAACTGGCCATCCTGCGGCATGAACTTCCTGAGTGCCATGCCGGAGCGAGTATTGTCCGGGTTGTGCCTCCACGAGTCCAGGCCCCACACCGTCCCGTCCGGGGATTCCCAGGATTCGTACACCGACCCCGGCGGAGCGCCGGGATGGTCTCCGATGTTGTCGATCCGCGCGCCATTGTAGATGATGGTCGCGGCCATCCGGGGATCACGGTTGGAATACGGATCCTGCGGATCGTATCCCGAGGCCGGGTTGATGATCTGATTGACAGGATCGAGGAACGCGGGTTCCCCGTTGATCATGTCATAGTCGTCCAGCAGGTTCGCGGACGGGCCGTTGCTCGCCCACCAGCCGCCGTACCCACCCCAGCGTCGGGGAAGGTTGTCTCCCGCGACGATGTGACCGCTGGTGGGGGTGAAGAGCCTCGCGAAGATGATCTCGTTCTGCGCCGAGCCGCTGGGAAGCTGGAAGAGCTCCTCGTAGTCCGGATACAGTGAGTAGCGGCCCGTATCGATGACGGCCTTGGCCGCGTCGGAGGCTTCCTGCCACCGCTGCATCTCGTTGTTGGGATTGTGGAGCGGAGACGCCCAGTACACCAACAGCTGCGACAGGAGCGCCTTGGCCGCATCCCGCGTGGCTCTGCCGTAGTTGCTGTCCGTCGACGGGTAATAGTCCGGAAGGTCGGGCATCGCCGCGGCGATTTCGGACTTGATGAACGCCACGACTTCCGCAGGCGTTGCCCGGGGGAACTGAACATCGCCGATCGCATCGAGCTCATACGTCTGCGTCACGATCGGAACGCCGCCGAAGCGCTTGAACAGCTCGAGATAGATCAACGCCCTCAGAAATCTCGCTTCGGCGACCAGCCGGTCGATCCCGTCAAAGGCGATCTCGCCGGCTGCGGCTTTCTCGAGGAAAACGTTGATCTTTCGGTTGTAGCTGTAACCCCTGTCCCAGTAGTAGAAGTAGTTGTTCGCAGCCGTCCCGAGCTGATTTACGTTGTCGGGCGTGAGGGTCCAACTCGCGAAATACCTCGCCGCATCGGCCGCATTGTTGAACGCCTCGTCGGTGTACTTCGAGGACATGTGCTGAGTGAAGCCGTGCAGAACGGAGTTGTACAGCTCCGTGTGGTAGGCTCGGGTCAGCGCCTCGTTCTGCCACACCGCCGACTCTGCGAGGCGATCTTGAGGCGAGATGTCGAGGATGTCTTTCTCACATGATGCCGATAGCACCGCGATGGCGGCGACGGCTATCAATCTTGGCTTAACGTACCGCATATCGTCTCACCTTTCGAAGGTTCGTGATCAGAACGTTACGTCGAAGCCCACGTTCAGAATCCGCTGGGGCGGGTAGCCGACTCCGTTCGTCATCTCCGGATCTACCCACTTGATCTCCTTCGCCCAGGTGAGGACGTTGAAGCCACTCAAGTAGACACGGGCCCTGTCGACCCCGCCCGCCGTCATTCTCTGCGGGAGAGTGAAGCCGACCTCCAGCGTCTTCAGCCGCATGAACGTGGCGTCGTACAGGAAGAAGTCGGTCGCTCCCGGGGCCGTGGTGTGCTGTCCGGCGCGCGGCATCGTCGCGTTCGGATTGTCCGGGGTCCAGCGGTTCTGGGCTCGTACGGTCCACGTGTTGCGGCCGTCGGTGTGCCCCGCGTCGGCCATGGTGCCGTCGTAGACTACGGCGCCGGCCTGGCCCTGGAAGAAGGCCTGCAGGTCGAGGTTCTTGTACCGGAACCCCGCGTTCAAGCCCAGGATGTAGTTCGGGGTCGCGGACTTGTCCCAGCGTACCCGGTCGTTGGCGTTGATCTGACCGTCGCCGTTCACGTCGCGGATCCGGATGTCTCCCACCCTCGCCTGGGGGCGGTGCACGGAGTTGTCCAGCTCCTCCTGGGTGCGGTAGATGCCGTCGGACACGTAATACAGCCCGGCTCCGACCGGCTTCCCTTCCACGGCCATGTACGGCTCGGGGGGAGGCACCTCGTCCAGGAAGACGACCTTGTTCTGAGAGTAAGCGACGTTCGCGGAAAGATCGTACGAGAAGTCCGGGTTCAGCGATCGGCGATGGCTGACGACGAGCTCGTACCCATTGCTCTTCGTCTCACCGATGTTGAGGTCCGGCAGCGCCGGGAACCCAAAGACCCGGCTGACGGCGAGGTTGGGAGGCGAAAGGATCCCCGTCCGATGCTCGCGCCAGTAGGTGAAGTCCAGGCCAAGACCTCCACCCCACAGGGTGGACTCGATACCGATATCGGTCTTGAGGCTCTCTTCCCAGGTGATGTTGGGGTTCGGCAGTGTCGCGGACTGGAGACCCGGCTGACTGACGCCGCCGAACGGATAGCTGCCGCCGAACGTGAACGCCTGCAGGTACTGGAAGTTGCCGACTCGGTCGCTACCCACCTTGCCCCGGCTCGCCCGGATCTTCAGGTCGTCCACGAATGAGAAACGATCCCGGATGAAGGGCTCTTCGGAGAGCCGCCACCCCAGGGACACGCTCGGGAAGAACCCGTAACGCTTCCCTTCCGCGAAGGTCGGGGAGCCGTCGTAGCGGAACAGGAACTCGACCAGATACTTGGACCGGAAATCGTAGTTCAGCCGCCCGAAGAGGTTGTTGTACGCGTTCTCGGACGCGGTACCGCTGTTGTCCCTGTCTTCGGCGACGGTGCTGCCGACGTTGATCTGAGGAATGGCCGAGCTCACGAAGTTCCTTCTGTACGCCGAGGCCATCCACATGTTGTCCTTCTGCTGCTCGCCACCGACCATCAGGCTGACGTTGTGGTCGTCCAGGAACCTGTTGGAATACGTGGCCCGGAGATTGGACAGGCGGGTCGTCCACCTCTGGTATGTGTCCCGCAGGGCGATGGTGCTCTGCTCGGAGAGCTTGACCTCGTACTCCCCGGTGGCGGTGTTGTACTCGTGGAACGTGTGCGGCGTGTCCCAGTCCTTCCGGAAGGAATTCCGCAGGTCGTAGTTGAACGACGCGTCGAGTCTCAGGCCCTCGAGGAACGGGACGTCATACCGCGCCGTGAAGGTCGTGTAGATCGGCGTGTCCGAGGTCTCATCGAGGCCCATCTGGTCCCTCAGCAGCGGGTTCTGGCCGAACCGGCCGCCGGCGATCAAGCCGTTCGGATACACCGAGACGAGGGTCGGATTCGACAGAATGATGGGGAAGTAGTCGCCCCCGTCGTCGATCCGGTTGTTGAACGTGCCCGCGAGGTTGGCCCCGAGGCTCAGGTTGTCGCTGAGCTCGGTGTCGATCACTGCCCGGACGTTGTAGCGTGTATAGTGGTTCCGGTTGTTTCTGAGATCGGTGCCCTGATCCGTGTAGCCGAAGGACAGGCGGTACTGAATGGCCTCGCTACCTCCCGCAGCTCGGATTCCCACGTTCCGCTGAAGGGAGTAGGACTTGAAGGACTCGCCCGGCCAGTCCGTGTTCGGATACAGGATGGGGTTCGAGCCGTCGCGGAACTGCTGGATGACGTCGGGGCCATACGGAGCAGCCGCCCAGGGCAGCGGTGGGCGCCCCGCGTCGGTCCATCGCGCCTCGTTGAAGAATTCAGCGAACGTTCCCGAGTCCAGCATCTTCGGAATGCTGGTCGGCCTGGCGAAGGCGGTCTCGTAGGAAACGTCGAAGACGGGTGCACCGATGGCTCCGCGCTTCGTCTGGATGAGGATGACCCCGTTGGCCGCGCGGGCGCCGTAGATCGCCGCTGAGGCGTCCTTCAGTACCGCGACGCTTTCCACATCGTCCGGATTCAGACGATCGAATCCGTCGCGCTCCACGCCATCGATGATGATCAGCGGACTGTTGGCGTTCCCGCCCCGATAGGTGCCGAGGCCGCGGATCACGATGTTCAGGTTCTCCGCGCCGGGCTCCCCGCCGCGTTGCAGAACCGTCAACCCCGGAAGCCGGCCAGCCAGAGAGGTGGCGACGTTGGGCGCCGCGTTGATGGCAACTGCGTCGCCGCTGACGGTGGCGACGGATCCCGTCAACGTCGCTCGTTGCTGTGTGCCATACCCCACCGCCACGAGCTCCTGGAGGGCGATGGCGGAGGTCTGGAGCACGAAGTTGGCGACGGCCGTCTGTCCGGCCTGCAGGTTCACCGTCTGCTGCTGGGTTTCATACCCCAGCCCCCGTGCCACGACAACGACCTGGCCGGCGGGCACACCCGTGATGCTGTATCGGCCCTCCGCGTTCGTCAGCACCCCGAGGTTGGTGCCATCGACGATTACGGTAACTGCACTGAGAGGCTGATTTTCCGGACCGGTGACCAGTCCAGTGATCGTCCCCGCCTGTTGCGCTCGTACGCCCGTTGCTGTCAGGGCGAGGAGGACAAGGCTCGGGAGGATTGCCTTGCGCATCGATGATCTCCGATTGGTTGGTGTCAGTAAAACCGACATTTCCGGGGACGGCACGACCCGAAGGCGAGCGGCGGGGACCTCGCCCGGGGCGCGCACGACAGAACGGACGGCGCGCCCCGCCGGCAGGCGGAGAGATGGATACGGGATGGAGTCGGAAATGACAGCATCCAGGCGGTTCCTCTGGATTGTTTCCGCCGCCTGACGGCACCGGTGCCGCAGCAGGGGCAGTCCTGCAACCGCGCTATATATATGGCTTCGTCGACGGGGTTCGAGGCCCCCGACGAACGATAACTTGCTGGATCACTGTCGCATAGCTAGAATATTTTGGGTTTTGGTTTCGGGCAAGTGTTATCGGTATCATATTGCCACGTCGCAACATGCGACACCCTGTGCGTGGCGGCCTTGTTCCCGGCGCTACGCGCACCCTATCCTTATGGGGAACTCTTGGCGGGCCGCCCGGAACGACGCGACCACCTGCTGATCGCCGGTCGATTCCGGGGAGGCGCCCGCCTTCTTCAATCTTCGATTCCTGAGGCGGACCCGCGTGGTACGGATTCGAGATGTCGCGCAGCGCGCCGGCGTGAGCGCGATGACAGTTTCCCGTGCCTTGAACGAGCCGCACCTCGTCAGCCCGGAGACGCGTGCCAGGGTCCTGCACGCGGTCGAAGAGCTCGGATACATCCCGAACGCGGTGGCGCGCAGCCTCACCCAGGGGCGCACGCACGTCATCGCCCTCGTGGTTTCTGACATCCAGAACCCCTTCTTCACGACCGTCTCCCGAGGCGTGGAGGACGTAGCCAAGCACTACGGATACACCCTCATGCTCGGCAACACTGACGAGCGCTCGGAGACGGAGCGTGAGTACGTAAAGGCGCTGGTATCGCGGCGGGTGGACGGTGTGCTTCTCTCCACGACCGGTGCGGACCACGTCCGGCTCCTGCAGGCGCGGAACATCCCGGTGGTGCTGGTGGACCGCGTTCTTCCGGGAATCGAGGCGGACTCGGTTGTCCTGGATGCCTACGATGGGGGTCGCCAGATCGCGGAGCACCTCCTAGAGCAGGGTTACCGCGACATCGCGTTCATCGGCGCGGTGCCGGCGAACTCGACGATCGAGGCGCGACTGGCCGGCTGTCAGGACACACTGCAGGCCGCGGGCATCGAGCTGGCGGTGCTGGAGAGCCGTCTGGACGTGTCAAGCGGCGAGGAGCTGATGGCTCACCTGTGCGACGGCCACCTCCCCGAGGCGATCGTCGCTGCGAACAACCTGGTGGCCGTGGGTGCGGTGATGGAGATGCGTCGGCGGGGGCTGCGGGTACCGGAGGATATCGGCCTCGCGTGTTTCGGCGACATCGGACCGGCGTCCCTGCTCGACCCGTTTCTCACCGTCGTGCAGGAGCCGGCCTATGACATCGGCCAGCAGGCCATGCAGCTGCTGCACGCGCGGATCCGAGGTTCCGACGAGCCGCCGCAGCACCGTGTGCTGGGCGTCAAGCTGGTGGTGCGCCGGTCGTCGCAGCGCCCTGGTAGGAAGTTGACCGTTGGAAATGCCGCGAGCCGGGGGAGAAGGCACTCCCTCGGCTCGTAGTCTTCCCTGTCATCGGCCGACCCGATCCGCAGCCATCACGCCGGGTACCGCCGGCCGTCTGGATCGCTTCAGTACTCTTCCGACATCCGCCGCACGACCTCCATCGCGTGCTCGGGCGTGCTCGACGTGCCCATCTCCGTGTCCAGATAGCCCGTGTAGTTGAGCCGACGCAGCTCCGCGAAGATGAACGGGTAGTTGATCTCCCCGGTGCCGGGCTCGAGGCGGCCAGGGACGTCGCCGATCTGCACGACCTTGATCAGGCCCTGCTCGAAACCACGCCGCATGTTGACGACGATGTTCCCCTCGGTCCGCTGCAGGTGGTAGATGTCGAAGCAGACCTTGACGTTGGGGTGGTTGACCTCGGCGATGACGGGGTAGGTCTCGAGCGTCCGGTCCAGTGCGCGGCGCGGCTGGTTGCCGTCGACGCTCAGCGGCTCGTAGGTGATCGTCACGCCCCCGGCAGCTGCGATATCCCCCGCCCTCTTCAACCCATCGACGATTCCGGCCCGCTGTACCTCCCACGGGACATCGTTCTGGTACTGGCCGACGAAGCTGATGAGGTCGGGTTTGCCGAACTCCTGCGCGATCTGCACGCGCTCGCGTATCTCCTCGAGCAGCACGTCGGCCGCGCCGGGGCGGGTGAACCCTGTGGTGCCGCCGGCCTGCCCCGTCCCTACGATGCTGACGCAGGTCAGCCCGGTCTCCTGCTGCGCCCGCACCATCGCCGCACGCTCCTCCGGGCTCGCGCTCCAGAAGCTGTACGCCTTGAAGCCGTTGTCGGCGACCGCGCGTATCCGGTCGGCTCGCGACATCGTCCGCGGAAACATGATCTCGATGTTGATCGAGAGCGTGTAGGGCGGGGGCTCACGCCGGCGCGTCGTTTCCTGCGCCTGCAACGGTTGTCCCGCGAGCGCCTGCACTCCGAAGGGCGCGGCCAGGCCGGCGGCGAGCAGCTCGCGACGGCTCAACTTGGGGTTTGTCGGGCGAGACATAGGACCAGTCGGTTGAGATAGGAAGGGATAACGATGAGCGGCGCGCACATCGGATTTCTCGGCTCCCGCCGGCCGGAACGGGCAGCGCCTCGTCGGCCCGGCCGCGGATCGTACGCCGCAGTCGACACCGCTACGGTAGGCCCGGAGGCCGGGCAAGTCAAATGAGCTGATGAACGATGCCGGTTCGAACGGCCGGCCCGGCCATCACGCTGCCCCGCTCTACCCGCATCGGCATCCGGTCGGGCTCTCCTCAGCGCCGTAGCTAATGAAGAGAAGATACCTCTGACCGGTTTCCCGCGCGACACCATCCATCGGAGCTGGATCGATAGTGTCGCCGGGTCGGATCGGCCGCACGGGGTGCGGATCTGGCCGAGGGGTTCGGCCCATTACTCTACTCTTCAGCCCCCTTCGAGAGTTCCGGCATCGGTGGAGGCGCACCCAAGACCCGGGGACGGCCGGGACAGCGAGACCGGCCGGCTTCCGGGGCGATGCCCGCCCTTCCGCTTCTAAAGGATCGATGCACTTGCGCTCTCGGGGAGCAGGGGCAATATTGGCCACCTGATCTAACTATCTGGATAAACTGAATGGATAACACGGATCGCGATACGGAGCAGCGGATTCTCGACGCCGCCCACCGGGTCTTCCTCCGGCGGGGGACGGCTGGCGCCCGCACCCAGGAGATCGCGGACGAGGCGGGGGTCAACAAGGCCCTGCTGCACTACTACTTCCGCAGCAAGGAGCGGCTGGCGGAAGCCGTTTTCGAGCGCGCCGCGCGCGGATTGTTCCCTCCCCTGTTCGCCATTCTCTCCTCGGAAGCGTCGATCGAGGAGAAGGTCACGAAGGTGGTGGACCACTACCTGACCACGATCACGGCCTCGCCGTACCTGCCGGGCTACATCCTGAGCGAGCTGCACCATCGGCCGGAGCGGATCGCACGGCTGGTCGAGCGTGCTTCGGGAGTGCCCGCCGATGGCCTGGCGAAGCGCCTGTTCGCCGGACTCGCGGGACAGGTGGAGCAGCGAGTGCGCGCGGGTGAGATGCGACCGATCACGGTGGAGCAGTTCGCCACCAACCTGGTCTCGCTGTGCCTGTTCCCCTTTGTTGCCCGGCCGCTTCTGAAGGTCTTCTTCGGGTGGGACGACGATGGCTTCGCCGCGTTCATCGAGGAGCGGCGGAAGGAGCTGGCGGGGTTCATCCTGGCTGGGCTGAGGCCATGAACAGGTTCCCGCCGGACCGTCACGAGCATGACCCTCGCGGCTCCTGTCGCGGGTGGAGAACGTCACGCCTTCGCCGGGCCGCGCCTATCGTCGTCATCCTCATCGCGAGCTCGTTCCACCCGGGTCGACTGACCGCGCAGGAAGCGCGGGATCTCGCATCACTACGCGACGCTGCCGTGCGGTCGGATCCACGGACGAGCCGGCTTGCGCTCCTGGAGGAGGCGACCAACCTGCGGCTGGCAAACCTCGCCGCCGAGTGGCTGCCCTCTCTGAACCTGGGAGCCACTGCGAGCTATCAGTCCGAGGTGCCGGCGGTTCCTATCGATCGACCGGACCTCGAGATACCGGTGCCGCCGATGCAACGGTACGAATCGGCCATCGAGGCGGAGCAGCTGATCTACGACGGTGGGGTGCTCCGCGGACGGCGTGCGATCGAAGAGGCGCGGCTGCACACCGAGCAGGCCCGGATCCAGGCTGAGCTGTATCCGCTGCGGAGCGAGGTGAACGAGGCGTTCTTTCGAGCGTTGCTCCTCCAGGAGACGATCGACGAGATCGACGGACTGATCGCTGATCTGGACGCCCGGCTGGGCGTCGTTCGCACGCGGGTACGCGAGGGCGCGGCGCTCCCCGGCGACACTGCCGTCATTCGTGCGGAAATGTTGCGGGCGATGATGAGCCGGAACGAGGCAGCGGCGTCTCATCGGGCAGCCCTCGCGGTGCTCAGCGACCTCACCGGCGTGCAGGTGAGCGCAGAGGACTCACTGCTCATCCCGAACCTCGAGGCGCTGGTCTCCCGCACGCGAGCCACGGTCGAGGGAGCGCCGGACAGCGTAGGTGCCGCACCACGTCTGCACCCGCAGTACACCGTCTACGACGCGTTGCGCAACGACCTGGAGTCGCGCTCCCGGGCGCTCGACGCCGACCGTCGGCCGCGACTGTCCGCGTTCGGCCAGTGGTCGTACGGAAGGCCGGGCCTGGAACAGTTCACGAGCGCCTTCCACGACTACTGGATGGCGGGCGTGCGCGTGCGATGGCAGCCCTGGGATTGGGGATCCGCGCGGCGGGAACGGGAGATCCTGGAGACGGAGCGAAGAGCCGTGGACGCCGAGGAAGCCGCGTTCACGAATCGCCTCGACCGGGAGGTGAGGGACCTCGTCGAGACGATGGAGCGCCTGGAGGCATCCGTCGCTCTGGACGAGGAGCTGATCCGCCTGCGTGAACAGCTCGAGCGTCAGGCCGGTGCACAGTTGAACGAACGGGCCATCACCCCGGCCGAGTACGTCGATGCGCGGACCGATCTGGACGACGCTCGTCGCGCCCTGCGTCGGCACCAGGTGGAGCTCGCCGCAGCGCGTGCGCGATATCTAACCATCCTCGGCGTACCCATCGACTGACTCCCATGATGACGATCGAACGATCCCGAGTGATGAAGGTTGCACACGCCTGTGCTCCCGCGTGCATTCCGCTGTTCGTGCTTGCCGCAGGCTGCGACGCGGATAAGCCGGACGCCTACGGGAACTTCGAGGCCGTCGAGGTCCGCATATCCGCCGAGGTGGGCGGCACGCTGCTGACTTTCGACGCGGTCGAGGGGGAATCGATCGGGCCCGGTGCCGTCGTGGGCCAGGTCGACACCACGGAGCTGGCGCTGCAGCGGCAGGAGCTGGAAGCGCAAAGGGACGTGGCACGCTCCCGATCGGCGGAAGGCGGAGCGCAGACCCGGGTGCTGCTGGCGGAGATGGCCACCGCGGAAGAGGAGTATCAGCGGACTCGCCGACTGTACGAGGCAGAGGCCGCGACCGCGCAGCAGCTTACCCAGGCGGAGGGCGCGGTGCGCGTCCTCCGGGAAAGGCTGGCGGCGGCCCGGGCGCAGGCGAGCGCTGCCGAGCGGGAAACCGGGGGCGCGGAAGCCCGCATCGAACGGCTCGGCGAGCAAATCCGGAAGAGCAGGGTCGTCAATCCCATCGCTGGGACCGTGCTGACGACATACGTGGAGGCCGGCGAGTTCGTTCAGCCCGGGCAGCCGCTCTACACCATCGCCGACCTCGGCACGCTGACGTTGCGGGCGTACGTCGCGGGGAACCAGCTGGCCTCGATCCGCATCGGGCAACCGGTCGAGGTCGCCGTGGACTCGGGGGATGGCGAGCTGTTGCGCCTGCCAGGGCGAATCGCCTGGATCGCGGCGGAGGCCGAGTTCACGCCCACGCCCATCCAGACCCGCGACGAGCGGGTGGACCAGGTCTACGCCGTGAAGATCACCGTTCAGAACCCGGACGGTGTCCTCAAGATCGGAATGCCGGGAGAGGTCTACTTCGGAAGTGGTGAGGGCGGCGGTGACGGCGGCGCGGCCGCGGTGGGGACCCCGGCCGGGC
>CAZJEH010000082.1:0-16124 GCA_964544905.1 uncultured Gemmatimonas sp. | reverse complement strand
TGGATCCCGGCCTGCGCCGGGATGACGATGGTGGTTTCGGTTGCACCCGACGCACCCCAGGCCCGTGCGATGAAGGACCATCGGGGCAGTTTTTTGACACGGCCTCATTCGCCGGGATCACGGAGCTGGCTTTCAGCCACATCTCATAGACACGAAGTCAATGCGATAGGCACGGTCGAACGGTTCTGACACAGCCTCCTGCGCCGGGATGACGATGGTGGGTTTGCGCCACACCCAGGCACACCAGGTCAGTGGGATGACGGCCATCCGGCAGTATTGACACACTCCCGCAGGCCGGGACGCATTGGACAGCTCACGCGCTTGGGCCTGGTAGTCCGCTGAATCCAGCCGTCGCAGCTCTCGACGCCGAAAACGGTCGGACCCGTCCTTCCCCGCATCCCCGCCTGATGGGTCCCGGCCTGCTCCCGGGACGACGGGAAGGAGCGTCTTCCCATCCTCAATCCCCGATCGCCGCCTCCACCCTGACCGGAGCCGCCCCCGGCCTCATCGCCAGGTACAGCCCTACCAGGATCAACACACCGCCCAGCGCGTGGTAGCCGCGCAGCTCCTCACCAATCAGCGTCGAAGCAAGCAGAGCGGTCAGCACCGGGACCAGGTAGATGAACATCCCCGACGTACTCGGCCCGACCACGTCGACGCCCCGGTTCCAGAACAGGAACGCCAGCACCGACGGAAAGACTGCCAGGTACGCGAACATCGGCAGGTGCACCAGGCCCGGTCGGAAGTGCCCCTGCGTGAGGACCTCCCAGGCGAACAGCGGGAACAGCACCGCCACTCCCACCATCACGTGGGCCGTCAGAGCACCCAGCAACGGCAGGTCGACCCTCCACCGCCGGAGCAGCACGGAGTAGATGCCCCACACCACCACGCCGACAACCATGACCATGTCACCTTCGCGGAAGCCCAGGTCCGCGAGCACCCGCCAGTCGCCGCGAGCGACGATGGTCAGCACCCCCAATCCGCCCACGGTGAAACCGGCGACCTGCCGCGCCGTCGTGCGCTGAGCCAGCATGAACCGGGCGAGGATCGCGATGGCGATCGGCACCGTCGAATTGACAAGGGTGATGTTGACCGCGGTCGTCGTGTGTGCGGCGATGTAGAGCAGGGTGTTGAACGTGCCGATGCCGAGGAGGCCCTGCCAGAAGAGCGCGACACGGTTCGCCCGGACGACGTCGAGGTTACGACGGAGGTGCGGCAGCCCGAACGGGAGGAGGACCAGCAACGCCAGGGCCCATCGCCAGAAGGACAGCACGAAAGGCCCGATGTCCGCGGCGACGGCCCGCGCGAGCACGGCGTTCCCGGCCCAGAACAGGGCGGCGAGAACGAGGCCCGTGAAGGCGACCAGTCGCTGGCGCTTCTCCGTTTCCATGGGGGCGACAACATATCATCGTGCGAGCGCCTTCGCCGCCCCGATCCGGCCCGAAAGACGGCTCACCGTGCTCTGCCGGTTTCCCCGTCCCACCGGTCGACCCAGGACGATTCTCTCGTCGCCCCGGCGTCCCCCATACGGTTGCGCCGACGGATGTGTCGATTTCGCCGCGGCCCGTTCGACTACGAGGTGAGAACGATGATCGAGCCACCCGGATCGAACGGAGATGACGATGACCGTGGTATTCTGGATCCTTCAGGCGCTGCTCGCGGCCGCATTCGCGGCGCACGGATGGATGATGGTGTCGCCGCCCCCGGATCTGCTCCAGATCATGAACGAGCAGCTGGGCGTCGGTTTCCGGCTCTTCCTCGGCTGGGCGGAGATCGCGGGCGCGGTGGGACTCCTGCTTCCCGCGGCCACCCGGATCATGCCCTGGCTCACCCCGCTGGCCGCCAGCTGCCTCGGGTTCGTCGTTGCGAGCGCGACCGCGCTGCACCTCTACCGGGCCGAGTACAGTTCGGCGGTGACCACGCTGATCCTCCTGGTCCTGTGTTCGTTCGTTGCCTACGGGCGGTGGAGGATGCGGCCGATCGCGCCGAGGAAGGCAGGTGGGTCCATCCCGCGAGCTGTGGCGACCTCGAACGCCTGAGCGGGACCGCGACGCGGTCGTACGATGGCCGAGGGCATCGCGGGAAGCGGCCTCGGCGAACAAGACGGGTTGTGGGAGGGCAGGCGGACGGGGGTCGGGTGTAGCGGTGCCTCTACTCGTTGACCACGAGGCGGTCCTGGATCCTCCGCCCCGCCCGGTCCTCGTCCCGTAGCAGGTCATGCACGGTCGTGCTGCGGAAGAACGCCCGCATGGGTTCCGCGATGGGCTTCCACCGCTCGTGAGCGGCGCACGGCGTCTCGTCCGAGCACTGCCCGTGGCCCAGGATGCAGCGGCGGGCAAGCCGAGCCGGATCGAAGGGCGCCACGATCTCGGCCAGAGTCATCGACTCGGGCGGCCGCGCGAGCCGGAATCCCCCGGTCGGACCGCGATCCGATCGGAGCACGCCGACCCGCGCGAGCTGGTGGAGCGTCTTCGACAGGTAGTTGCGCGGGACGCCGATGTCCTCGGCGATCCGCTCCAGCTTCACCGGGTTTCCATCAGCATGCGCCGCGAGGTACAGCACGGCGCGCAGAGCATATTCCGAAGTCAGGGACAGCAACTGCACTCTCCGGTTGTGGGAACACCGTCCCTTGTACGACTCACGTCAGCGGTTGTTTCTCCCGCAGCTAATGATCGGGGCACGAATAGCGTCGCGGCCGCGGCCCTGGCCCGAAGCGATAGGGTCGACAATGAGTGCCAACCGGTGACATTCCCATACCTCTCGCAGACGCCGATCAGCGCCTCGCGATCTCCACATCCTCCGCCACCGCCGGCCGCAGCAGGGCCCAGTGGAACAGGTTCTCCGGATTGGGCGCGAAGTAGTTGCCGTTGTAGTGGGGTCAACGGCATGTGCAGCGCAGGGTCGTAACGCCTCCCCCTCCCTGTCGTCCTGAGCGGAGCCCCGGGCAGCGCCTGCGGGGGCGCAGTCGAAGGATCTGCAGTTCGCCCCCGCGGAGGAGCAGCCATCAGGCAACAGCCACCGTCAGCGCCACACGGGCTGGCTCCGGCGCGCGCGAATGAAATGCAGGCCGCCCCCTTGCACCTCACGCTACGTCATGTTTTACACTGGTGGGCGTCCATCGATCACCGGAGTGTATGCGACGATGTCGCGGCAGGGAAATGGGACGGCACTGGTCGGCGCGCTGAAGGTCGGCGAACTTGCCCGGCGTACCGGGCTGACGGTGCGCACGCTGCACCACTACGACGCGATCGGTCTGCTGAGGCCGTCGGCGAGGACGGCTTCCGGCCACCGGCTCTACACGCCGGACGACGTCGTTCGGCTGCAGCAGGTCCTGTCCCTCCGGGAGATAGGTTTCTCGCTGGAGGAGATCCGCGAATACCTGGCGACCCGCAAGACATCGCCGCAGGAGATCATTCGCCTCCAGGTCGAAAGGCTCCGCGAACGGATCGCCGCCGCGACGCGGCTGGTGGATCGCCTGGAGTCCCTGGCGCAACGGCTCGACGGGTCGAGCGCCACGGTGGACGAACTGCTCACCGCTATCGAGGAGATGACGGCCATGGAACGGCTCTACACGGATGAACAGATGGAGCGATTCCGGGAAGCGGCGGAGAAGGTCGGCCGGGAGGAGATCGCGGCGATCGAGAAGGAGTGGGCGGCCTTGCTGGCGGAGGTGAGGGCGAACCGGCACCTGAGCCCGACGGATCCACGCGCGCAGGAGCTCGCGGAACGTTGGGACGCCCTCACGGCCCGGACGATGCGCGGGTTCGACCCGGAACTGAAGGGCGCCATCGCGGAGAACTACCGTCGCGGAGCCTTCGAGGGAGACACCCGGGCGCCGCAGGCCGATGACTTCGAGTTCATCGAGCGCGTGCGCGCCGCACGAGGATCGACGGGCGGATCGGCGTAAGGCGGGGGGAGGCGGTCTGCCGCCTTTTCGGCATGCGCTGCCCGTTCCTCGCAGTGCTGACGGACCGGGACTCGAGCGATCCCCTCTCGCTCCAATGCCGACTCATCCGGTCGGGTTGAGGATCCTGTATGCGTGGATACCGGACCTCCCCGGCACGGTTCTGCGGCTCCCCGGCTCCGTGTGAGCCGCATCCAGTCGATGAGCGTAGCCCGGAGCGACATCACCCTTCGCGGAGCGGCGGCTTCGCGTGACTTCGCTGCAGGTCACGGAGGCGGAACGCGGCTTGCACGCCAAGGTGGCAAGACACCGGCCGGGCAGAGATCCGATCCGGCCACCGTCGGCAGGACACGTCCTCCCCCGCAGTCGGACCCGCGTCCCCAGCAGTCACGCCGACCATACTTTCGTTGCGTAACTACGGTGGCTACTATCTTGCGGCGGGAGGACGCCGCCTGGCTGCGAGCCATAGCGTACCGTGGAGCCAACCCGATCCTTGTCTGACCCGCGGAAGCCCTACCAAAATGCCGATTCGATGAGTTCGGCACCCAGCAGTGCCCCGCCGGAGCGAAAGGGCGATGCGTCATCCGGCGCGCTTACCCAACCCGAGGGCTCGTCCGGGCAAGCGAGCCCCGAGCTGTTCCGCAAGCTCGTCGAGGCCGTCCAGGATTACGCGATCTTCGTCATCGAGCCGAGCGGCACCATCGTGAGTTGGAACGAGGGCGCGGAGCGGCTGAAGGGGTACACGCCCGAGGAGATCATCGGGAAGAACTTCAGCATCTTCTACACCCCGGAGGACCTCGCGGCGGGTAAGCCAGAGAAGCTCCTGTCGATGGCGGCGACCGAGGGCCACGTGATCGACGAGGGGTGGCGCGTTCGCAAGGACGGCAGCCGGTTCTGGGCATCGGTCAACCTCACGGCGCTCCGGGAGAACGACGAGCTGGTCGGGTACGCCAAGATCACACACGACCTCACGGAGCGCCGCATCGTCGAAGCAAAGCTTCGCGAGAGCGAGGAGCGTTTCCGGCTGCTCGTCCGGTCGGTGAAGGATTACGCCATCTTCCTCCTCGACCCGGACGGATACGTCGTAAGCTGGAACGAGGGGGCGGAACGGATCAAGGGCTACACCGAGGACGAGATCATCGGCCAGCACTTCTCGATCTTCTACCCTCCGGAGTCCCGGGACCGGGCGCAGCGGGAACTCGAGACCGCGATCCGGGAAGGCCGGGCGGAAGACCAGGGGTGGCGCATCCGCAAGGACGGGAGCCGGTTCTGGGCCGACGTCGCCCTGACGCCCCTGCGCAAGCCGAGCGGAGAACTGGTCGGGCTGGCAGAAGTCACCCGGGACCTGACGGAGCGGCTGCAGGCCCAGGAGCGCGCGATCACCGACGCCAAACGGGTAGCCGCCGCGGAAGCCGCCAATCAGGCGAAGACGGAGTTCCTGGCGGCGATGTCGCACGAGCTCCGGACGCCGCTCAACGCGATCGGCGGGTATGTCGACCTGTTGAAGATGGGGTTGCGCGGCCCCGTCACCAGCGACCAGATCCAGGATCTCGAGAGGATCAACCACGCGCAGCGGCATCTCCTCTCGCTCATCAACGACATCCTCAACTACAGCCGCATCGAGGCGGGGCGGCTCCTCTACGATATCCAGGCGATCCCGGTGAGCGAGGTGATCGAGCCGGTGACGGCGATCATCGAGCCCCAGGCGCGCAGCGCCGGGATCGAACTGGAGCTGGCGCCTCCCCCCGCGGTCACGGTCAAGGCCGACCGCGTCAAGGTCGAGCAGATCCTGCTGAACCTGCTGACGAACGCGCTCAAGTTCACGCCGGCGGAGGGCAGCGTCCGATTGACGACGTCGGTGTCACCCACCCTGGTCAAGATCTTCGTGAGCGACACCGGGATCGGGATTCCGGAGGAGGAGAAGGATCGCATCTTCGAGCCCTTCGTCCAGCTCGGCCGATCGCTCTCCAGCGGCTCTCACGGCGCCGGCCTGGGCCTCGCGATCAGCCGCGATCTCGCTCGGGGGATGGGCGGCGATCTGAAGGTCGTCAGCGCGCCGGGTGAAGGGTCGACGTTCATCCTCGAGCTGCCGAGGGGCTGAGTCGGAGAAGGTCCCGGCCGCCCGAGCGCCAGCACCCGCCTCGCCGCTCGGGCACCGCGGAAGCACCCGATACCGGTTCAACGTGAGATCCCAGACCGCACGACCAAACCAGCCGCCCCGTGACTCCCCGCTTGCTTCCGGACCCTTCGCATCGGCCCTGGCCCCTGCCTCCCCTCCCCTGGGTGATGGTCCAGAGCTGGCGTCAGCTCGCCTTCATCCACTGGCGCGTACCGACGGACGACCTTCGGCCTCTCGTTCCCGCCCCGCTGGAGGTGGACGAGTTCGAGGGAAGCGGGTGGGTCGCCGTCGCACCCTTCCGCGTGACCGGCCTCCGAGCTCGCTACACGCCGCCGCTTCCGGGGGTCTCCGAGTTCCTGGAGATGAACCTGCGGACGTACGTGAAGCATCGCGGGAGGTCGGGTGTCTACTTCTTCACACTGGAAGCGGAGAGTCGGCTGGCAGTGGCCGCCGCGCGCGCGACCTACCGGTTGCCGTACCACCACGCGGACATGTCGCTCCGCGACGACGGAGAATGGACTCACTACCGGAGCAGGCGACGCACGCCGGGCGGACCGGAATTCATCGGCAGTTATCGCCCGGTGGGGCCGTCGTTCGAACCCGCCGCGGGCACGCTCGAGCACTTCCTGACCGAGCGGTACGCCCTGTTCGCCGTACTCAGGAACGGCAGGGTAATCCGGGCCGACATACACCACGCCCCATGGCGCCTGCAGCCGGCCGAGGCACGGATCGACCGGAATACGATGTTGTCCGAGTACGGGATCCATCCTCCCGAGCAGCATCCCCTCGTCCACTACTCTTCCCGGCAGGACACCTACGTCTGGCCACCCATGCTCGACGACTGACCGGCGGCCCTTGCCCGTCGGGCAGGCCGGGACCCATAGCCGCATCGTGCACGAAGGCTTCGATCTCGCCGCGACTCGGGTTCGCCTTCGCGTCTCGGCGACTTCACGTGAGCTCTTTCACACCTCGCCGCCACACAAAAAAAGGCCGCGGTATTCCGCGGCCTTCTTCCTCTCCGGGGGATCGCCGTCTCAGGACGAGCGAGGCACCCCCGTAGCAAGCTCGTAGACCGTGTCGAGCAGCGTCCGCACCTTCTGCGCTTCGGGCGAGGTGAACGCGTCGCGCGTCAGCTGCGCGCCAACCATCAGCAGGACCTCGCGCCGAACCTCACGCGTGGCGAACTCCGCCGTGAGCAGGTCGCGCCGAACAGCCGCGATCCTCTCCGCCGACAGACCTCCCGAGCGCTCCAGCTGATCGATGTACGCCCGCGCCAGTGCGAACGACGCCGGCCACTCGAAGCGCTGCTGCCCCTGCGGGTTGAAGTGGTCCATGACGACCGACTTCGCCGCCTCGATCTCGTTCTCCGAGAGGTACGCACTCGGGACCAGCTCGAGAACGTCCAATCCCCGCGCGATCTCAGAGCTGTAGATGTACCCGTTGTACCAGTAGGCCGACCAGGAACCGCCGGACGCCATCCGGGTCGCGTTGACCGGCCCGCGATCGAAGTAGGCGATCTCGATCGGGTTCGCCGGATCCGTGAAGTCGAAGATCGAGACGCCGCCCTGGTACCATCCCTGCACCATCACGTCCCGCCCGGGGATGGGGATGAGCGAGCCATTGTGCGCGACGCAGTTCTCCAGCTGCGTCTGCGGCGCCGGGAGCTTGTAGTAGCTCCGGAACCGCATCTGCTGACCTTCGATCGAGAAGATCGCGTTAGCCCCCCACTCGGGCGGGTCGATATCCCGGCACTTGGGCTGGCCGCCACCGCCCCACTCGTCCGTGAAGACGATGCGGCTGCCGTCGTTGTTGAAGGTCGCGGAGTGCCAGTAGGCGAAGTTCGAATCGG
Organism: uncultured Gemmatimonas sp.; assembly: GCA_964544905.1. GTDB lineage: Bacteria > Gemmatimonadota > Gemmatimonadetes > Longimicrobiales > Longimicrobiaceae > WHSP01. Next base: position 8,252 of record CAZJEH010000082.1, on the reverse strand, counting down.
CCACTTCCGACAGCCTGCGCGGGTTGACCGGATCACGGATGTCGATCAGGAACCCGTAGCCCTCGCATGCACCGCCGGCCAGGCCGATCTCCGGATACAACGTGATGTCGTGGCACTGGCTCGGGCCGACGCTCGCGCCCCCCTCGGCCGCCAGCATCCGCTCGACGATGAGCGGCAGCTCCACCCGCAGTGCCGCGCTGTCCGCCGCCGTCGGCGGTCCGCTGCCACCCCGGCGGGCGACGAGCTGCGAGAGCAGCGAGTTCGCCTCCTGGTTCGAGAGCACGTACGGCTGGCCCTGGATGTCGACCACGAAGGCTCCCCGCGCCCGTGCCGCCTCGATTCGCGCCATCTCGTCCGGCCCCGGCCCGTGCTGCGGCGGCGCAACCAGTCCGCTGAAGATCCGGGGCGAGCTGACGATCGCCGCGTCCTGCGGACGCGCCAGGGGCACCCGGATCACCTCGATGCGGAAGAGCGCGCTGTTCGGGTCGTCCGGCCCTCGACCGGAGACGCACCCGGGAAGCTCCTCCTCCGACCGCAACGGGGCCGAGCCGGAAACGTAGATGTAGACGTTCTCGTCGTCGTTCGGGTCGACGAGCAGCGAATGGGTGTGTGAGCCGCGACAGGTCTGCACGTTGCCGACGTATCGCGGCTCCCGGATGTTGCTGATGTCGAAGATGCGGATGCCGCGAAGCCGATCCCGGCTGACGGCCTGATCAACCCCCTGCGTGCCACAGTCCAGCCGCCCCTCGTAACCCTCGCCCGACACGAACAGCAGATTCCGATAGACGGATACGTCGCTCTGGGACGCAGGGCAGACGTACCCGGTCACCAGCGTCGGGCTCGCCGGGTTCGAGACGTCCCAGATCTGGAAGCCGTCGTAGTTCCCCTGGATGACGTAGTTGTCGATGAACGCGAGGTCGGAGTTGGTGGAGCCGACGAAATCGGCCGGTGGCGGCGTGTGAGAGACTGCCCGCAGGTTCCAGATCGCCTGTCCCGCGTCGAGCAGCCCGGCGCGGAGGCCGATCCGCGGATCCGGTGACGGCGGGCCGCCACCCATGCTCCCCACGGTCTGTGTCGTCGTTCCTGGAGCGCAGGCGGCGAGTATCGTGGTGCCGACGAGGAGCAACGTCAGCGCGACCCGCGCGTAGCCGGTGCGCGTAGGGGGCGGCTGTGAGGCGTGGGTGGATCTCATATCGCGTTCCTCTGCTCTTCTACGCGCATGCGCGCTCACCGTTCGAAATGGGAATCTGCGACGACTCCAACTGGGTGGGCTCGAACGTACCTGCTCCGGCACGGTCTCCTTTACGACGCCGCCGGGGAGTGGATGGTTTCAAATCTTAACATGGCTCGTCCGAAGCAATTTCGCCATGCCCGAGGGACGAAACGCCTGACGGACGGTCCGATCGCCTTCCCGGCGCAAGCGTCGAGGGACCCACACGATCCCTCGCCGTCACCCTTCACGGCTCGACCTCGCCCTCGGCGGTTTCCCCCTACATCCGCTCGAGCATCGACTCCATGCGCGCCACCTCGGTCTCCTGGTCGACCCGGATGTCCGAGGCCAGGCGAAACGTCTCATCGCCCTGCAGCGCCCCATCCGTAGCGACGAGTTCCTCGACCATCGTCACGGCGCCGCGATGGTGCTGGATCATGTAGGTGAGGAAGAGCCGGTCGAACTGAGCCCCGCGAGCGCGCTCCAGGTCGGCCATCTGCTCGGGGGTGAGCATTCCCGGCATGGGGTGATGATGCGCGGCGCCGTCGACCATCACCTCCGTCCCCTCGATGCGGACATCCGGGACCGGCAGGCCACGATCGCGCAGCCAGCGCTCCATAGTGGCGATCTCGTCGCGCTGCGCGTTGGTGATGCGGGCGGCAAGTGTTCGGATCGCGGGGTTCGACGTGCGGTCCGGAACCAGACCCGCCATGACGAGCGCCTGGGCGTGATGCGGGATCATCATGGTGATGAACTGCGCGTCGGCGTCGGTGAACCGCATCCGCTCGCCGGCAGTCCGCTGCTCGAACAGCTCTTCGATCTCGGCGGGACTGAGATCGCCGGAGCCGGGTGGCGCCGCACCCCCACCGCTGGCGCACCCGGCCGCGACGACCAGGATCAGGCATCCCACATTCGCTGCGGCTCTCATCCTCATCTTCCGCTGGGTCGGTCCGGCCGTGAAACGCCGTTGGTGACCGGCGCGCAGGATTGGTACCGCAGCGAAGCCGTCAATGTTCGATCCGCATCCCCACCGGCCGGTGGCTGTCATCGCTCCTTCCGATACAACCGCAACGCCAGCGGGGCGAAGATGGCCGTGATCACCCCGGACGCGACGAGTACCCAGGCAACGTCCACCATCTGCACCCCGCCATGCATGAACCCGCGGACGGCGGTGCTCAGGTGGGTGACCGGGTTCAACCCGACGATCACCTGCAGCCACCCCGGCATCGTCGCCGGATCGACGAAGATGTTGCTGACGAAGGTCAGCGGGAACAGCAGCAGGAAACTGCCCGTCATCACCGACTCGGGGGTTCTCACGATCAACCCCACGACGATCCAGATCCAGGAGATGGCGATGGCGAACACCTCGATCAGCGCCACGCCCATCACGACGCCCGCCAGCCCGGCACCCGGGCGGAAGCCGAGGATCATCCCCAGACCGACCACCATCGTGGCCGCGATGGAGTAGCGGAACACGTCGCCGATCAGCGCGCCCACGATCGGCGCGGGCTGCCAGATCGGGAGCGAGCGGAAGCGGTCGAACAGCCCCTTCGAGATGTCCGTGTTCAGCCCGATCCCCGTGTAGACGGTCACGAAGACGATGGCCTGCACGAGTATGCCCGGCAGCAGGAACTGCACGTACTCCCGCGGCGACCCGGCCAGCGCACCCCCGAAGAGGAAGGTGAACAGCAGGGTCATCATCAGCGGGAAGGCGGTGACGTCGAAGAGCTGGAAGGGCACGTGCTTGATCTTCAGCATCGCCCGCCAGCCGAGCGTCAGCGACGCCGACAGCGCGCTGGGGTTGGGCGGGCGGTCGGTGGCCGAGAGCACGCGTCGCATCGATCCGTTCAGGGTCGCTCCGACTGCCTGGTTCATACCGTCACCTCCTCCGTTTCCGCGGGCTCGGCCGCGTGGCCGGTCAGCGCGAAGAAGACCTCGTCGAGGGTCGGCTGGCCGAGCGAGAACTCCGTGATCGCCAGGCCGGCGTGGCTGAGGGCCACCAGGGCATCCGGTACCAACGCCTCGCTCCTGACACGCGCGGAAAGGGTCGGGCCTGAGGCGCCATTGGTCGCGTCGGCTCCGAACACACGCTCCAGCAGCGCGCGCGCCTCGCCCAAACGCTCCTCTTCGGCGATGGTTACGTGGAGGACGCTGCCGCCCACCGACGCCTTCAGTTCGCGGCTCGTCCCCTCGGCGATCAGCTGGCCGTGGTCGATGACCGCCAGCCGGTTTGCCAGGCGGTCGGCTTCCTCGAGGTACTGCGTGGTCAGCAGGACGGTGGTCCCGCCGCTCGAGATCGCTCGGACGATATCCCACACCTGGTTGCGGCTCCGGGGGTCCAACCCGGTCGTCGGCTCGTCCAGGAAGAGCAGCTCGGGCGTCACTACCAGGCTCGCGGCGATGTCCAGGCGGCGACGCATCCCACCCGAATAGGTCCGCACCTGCCGGTTCGCTGCGTCCGACAGCTCGAACGCCTCCAGCAGCTCGTCGGCTCTGGCGCGGGCGGCCCTCCATGAGAACCCGAGCAGGCGGGCCACCAGCACCAGGTTCTCCCGGCCGGTGAGATCCTCGTCGATCGAGGCGAACTGGCCGGTCAGGCTAACCTTCGAGCGGACGGCCGCCGCCTCGCGCACGGCATCATGGCCCAGCACGCGCGCGGCGCCGCCATCCGGAAGCAGCAGCGTGGCCAGGATCCGGATCGTCGTGGTCTTGCCGGCGCCGTTCGGACCTAGGAGGCCGTACACCATCCCCCGCGGCACGGCCAGGTCGACCCCCGCTACGGCGCGGGTCTCCCCGAAGTTCTTCACCAGCCCTTCAGTCACTATCGCGGCATCCATCTGCCTGAATCCCCACGTTCGAGTGGATCACGTTCGACCGGGCACCGGCGTCACGAGCCGATACCCGGCCCCGATCGCCAATCGCGTCGGCCGGATTGTCGTGGCCGAAGCACGTTCTACTCTTGGGTCGAACGACGGTTCGCGAAATCGACGATCGAGAGGCCGCGAACGCGACAGCGAGTCGTTGGCTCGGCCCGTCTACGAAAGGACGTGTAGACAAGCGGGGTCGCGCCTACCGTGTACGAAGGATGGTGTAATTCACGACGTACCCGGAGGCGAGATGGCCAGAAAAGTCCAGTTCACCGATCGCGAGCTCGATCTCATGAGGCCTACTGTGGAAGCTGGGATCGGGAACCGTGAACGAGGTCCGGCGGCATCGCCGGCGCGGCTCGGGTACACGTCAGTGCTCCGCATCCTCCAGGTCCTGGAGGCGAAAGGACACGTCCGGCACGAGCCGGAGGGCCGTGCGTACCGCTACTTCCCCACCGTCGATCCGGAAGTGGCCGGGCGGAGGGCGCTCGGCAAGATCGTCGACAAGATCTTCCACGGGCCAGCCGAGTTGACGGTGGCGAGCCTGGTCGAGGAGAGGCCGATCTCCCCCGAAGAGCTGGAGCGAATGCGGCGCATCCTCGACGAGATCGAGGAGCGCAGCAGAGGGGAGGGCGAATCATGACCCGTCCCTCCTCGCGTCACTGCTCGTTCGGCGTCGCGGTACTGAATTGCGCCGTTCCACTTTCTTCCACGTGGAGAGGGACGGCTTGACGGGTGTGAGCAGATCGTTGCCAGAGATGTCGCCGAGCCAGGTGGAGCCGATCGTTCTGTATGCGTTGGTGGCCTGTTTGATGACCCCCAAACACTGCAGGGTTCGGGAAAGTGCAGACCCCCCGACTCGCTCGGGGTGACAAACCCGACTTCGGTCAGGGGCGGCAAAGAGTTGGTTGCACTTTTCGATTCGCGGAAACATGCCACCGGCAGTACCGGTACCTCGCGGGCGCGGTCGTCATGGCGCCCGACGCGTCGGACTCCGCGGGGTTATGAGCGTGATCACAACTGTGCCGGGCGGGGCTGGAGCTTCAGCGTCCAGGTGCTGGAGCAGGCGCTCGCGCCGCGGGTGGTCGCCGCTCACCCTCGCAGCCGCTCTGCCAGCCGCTGCGCGTCCCGCGGGGCGTGCACCTTGGCGTCGTTGTCGAAATAGACGTACACGTCCCGTGACCGGTGTCGGGGCGGCTTCCACTTCGTGAACCGCCTCGCGTCCGGCGGCTCGCCCCCCGACCGCCACGCCCGGATCCGACTCGCCCACCAATCCAGCTCTTCGTCCGTGTACCGGCTGGCGTAGGTTTCCGTCGACCCGTGCAGGCGGAGGTAGAGGAACGGTGCGGTCACCTCCTCCGTCGACGGCCAGCTCGCGCTGTCCGAGAACACGATGGCGACGCCGTGACGACGGCAGAGGCGGGCGAACTCGGGCACGAAGAACGACTCGTGGCGGGGCTCCAGCGCGTGACGGATGCGGCGCGAACGGGAAGTCCGGAGCCACGCGCGTCCAGCGACGCGCTGATCATGTCGCTTCGCCAGCTCCACCGCCTCGCGCGTCGTGCGCGGCAGCAGATCGAGGAAGCCGGCCACCCGCTGCTCGTCGAACCTCAGCGTGGGCGCGAACTGCCACAGAATCGGACCCAGCTTCTCCTCCAACCGCAGGATCCCCGAGGCGAAGAAGTTCGCCAGCGGGGTGTCCACGTCGAGGAGTTTGTTGTTGTGGGTGATGAACCGGCTGCCCTTGACCGCGAAGACGAAGCCGGGCGGCGTCTCCTCGTACCAGATCCTGTAGTTCTCCGGCCGTTGCAGGCGATAGAACGACCCGTTGACCTCGATCGTGTCGACGTGCCGGCTGGCGTAGCCGAGTTCGTCGCGCGCCCGCAGGCTGCGGGGGTAGAACTCCCCTCGCCAACCGGCGTAGGTCCAACCGGAAATGCCGATGCGTATTTCCGCCATGGCGGGGTTGTCTTCCTCGGGGCCGCGGTGGCGGGCGCGCCGTTGCCGCCCGCGGGGGTCGACGACGATCAAAGACGGGGCCACGGCGAGGTGGACGGGCAAGGGTTCAGGCTCCGAGGTGGGATGAGGTGGCGCTCGCGAACCAGACAGGGCAGATCCGCAAAGGAGCCTGGAGGATCGTCGGGGCTCGTTTGTGCATCGGTCGTCCCGCATTATCTTCGCCGATCATCGACCAACCATCGCCTTTGGACGCCGCTCGGCACGAGAGCACCCATGCACTGCACCGTATTCATCGGCACCAGCCTGGACGGCTTCATCGCGCGCGAGGACGGCGCGATCGACTGGCTCCCGACCTACGACGAGGAGGACTACGGCTACCACGCCTTCTTCGATACCGTCGATGCGCTGGTGATGGGCCGAAACACGTACGAACTCGTTCGAACCTTCGGCGAGTGGCCGTACGGCGACAAGCGGGTCGTCGTGCTAACCAGCAAGGGCGTCGACATCCCCTCGGAGCTGACCGGCAAGGTCGAGCAGACGGCGGGCACCCCGCGGGAAGTCGTCGACCGGCTGGCTGCGACCGGCGCCGAGCGCCTCTACATCGACGGGGGGAACACCATCCAGCGATTCCTGGCCGAAGACCTCATCGACCGGATGATCATCACGCGCATCCCGGTACTGATCGGGACGGGGATCTCGCTGTTCGGCCCCGTGCCGCGCGACATCCAGCTACGACACGTGCGGACGCAGGCCTACAGGAATGGACTGGTGCAGAGTGAGTACGAGGTAGTGAAGGGGACGATCGGGTAAGGCGCATTGCACACCGCACGTTCGGGATCGGCTGCGGGGCAACCCCATCGTCGGCGGCATAAGTGACGGGCGGACCCCGCGGTCGAGCAAGGCTCCCTTGGTCAGTCCGTCACCGACTCCACCCTTGTCACTTACTAAACTGTTCGTGTAGGCCCGGCGTCGGGGCACGCCGAATGTCAGACTTGACCCGCGAATTTCGGTTGCACCCGACGCACACCGGGGTCCATTACCCGGCCAGGACAGGAAGGCCTGGTTCTACCCGGGTACCATGTCTCATTCTCCACCCGGTTTCGCCTTGTGCACGGAACCGGTGAAACCGAAGCCGTCGTACACGGGCTGGCTGATGGGTCCCGGCCTTCGCCGGGACGACGGGGAGGCTCGGTGCGGCTGACACATTCTCCTGCGCCGGAGGACCTGGACGCCTGGCGCGTTGCGATTGTCGACATCGCCACACACGCCCCCGCTCACCCCGCCCCCCACCTGTCGAGCACCGCCCTCACCGCCGGGGACGCCTCCCGCGTATCGTCCGCCGGCCGTGCGCCGGCCTCGAGCAGTAGCCGGGCGACCTCCGCATGTGCGCGGCGGGTATCGCCGTAGCGGGAACCGTGGCAGCACCACCCGAGGGGAGTAGCGCCATGGTGGGCGTCCCTGGCTTCGGTGAGCCTGTGCGAAGTCGGATGTCGCAGGAGCACCGCGACCGTTTCCGGCGACCCCTGCCAGGCCGCGCAGTGCAGAGCCGCTCCCGAGTCCTGCCCGGGGGTGCCGGGATCGAACCCGAGCTCCAGCATGAGCGCGACGGCCGCGGCGTCGCCCGCCCACGCGGCGTCGGTGATCGCGCGGTGGTCCGCTGCCGGCATCGACCGCACGATCCCGGGATTCGCCCGCAGTATCGCCCTTGCGCCGGCCTCGTCCGCGCGCCTGCAGGCGAACAGCAGCCGCCGGACCGGCGACGCGAACTCCATCATCGCCGCGAGCGTCTCGGGCTGGTCGAACTGCGCGGCCGTATCCAGCGGCGATCGCCCGTCGCCGATCGTCCACAGATAGATGTGATAGCTGCTCGGCGGCTGCTCCCCGTACCTGCCACGGCCGGTCCGCTCGTCGAGGAGCGAGGGTTCGGCCTCGAGCAGGGCGCGCACACGGTCGCTGAGACCGAGGGCGGCAGCGAGGAAGATGTCCGTCGTCGCGCCGCGCTCGACGAGGTATCGCGCCAGCTCGTAGCGCCCCGCCCCCCGCCTGCGGTCGAGCATCCATTCCGCCGCCGTCGCCCGGTGGTCGAGGTCCCGCGCATCGACGTCGGCGCCGGCGGCCAGGAGCATATCGACGACTTCGCGTGAGCGGGCGAAGTGCAGGGGCGTCTGGCCGTCGCCGCCTCGCTGGTGCACCGCCTCCGGGTCGTCGGTGAGCAT